>CACGJO010000002.1 GCA_902573425.1 uncultured Pelagibacteraceae bacterium | reverse complement strand
GAAATTATTTGTTTACAAAACTTTGTTTGTTTTCTTTTGTATTTTCATACTTTTTCAATTTACTGTTGGTATGAAAATAAAGGAAATTAACCACAAAATTGAAAAGATACAATCAAAAGAGAGTGTTGATAAAATAAAAGATAAATTTAGAGAAGAGTTAAGAAATGCAATTGAAAAAGAAAATTATCTAAATCAAGAAGATGCTAAATTAATAAATGATTTTATAAATAAAATAAAAAAAGAATTGTCCGAGGCAAAATAATTTTAATAACTAATCATTTAAATCATTGCATTTTAATACTTTATAGCTTTTTAGCTCATCAAAAATAACTTCCTCTTTAAAACAAGTTTCGTCTATATAGTCATAAATACTCTCTTTTTGTATAGGATGTATAATATAAATTACTTCTATATTATTTTTTTTGATACCATTTATAATTAAATTCTTATAGTGCCTAACGAACTTATTTTTTTTAATTGGGTATGTAGAACCGTCATTTGGAAAACCAATAGTTGGTGTAAAATAATTTTCATTTAAAATCGTTGCTAAAAAAGAATAGTGGGTAACAACCATTTTATTTCTTTTATCTGTTTCTAAATATTTTTTTATATCAATTATTAAATTGATTTCTTGCTCTACATTATTTTTGTATTCAGGTGAGATCCAATTAAGACCTGATAGTTTTTTGTCAATTTTTTCTGCTGGAATTGACTTGGATAAATCTACAGACGATAGGTCATGAAATTTTCTCCCTTCATTAAATCTTAAATGATATTTGATTGTTACGAAAAAACAAAAAAATATAAGACTAAATAAAAGCAAATTTTTTCTTTTTATATTTTCGCCGTTCAAAACCCGGTGGGAGAAAGCTACTAAAATAGGTATTATGAAAAATATATAAGTTTGGTTTTTTGTTAACAACTGATGAAGTACCAGACAATAAGTAAAGGATAAAATTATTAAAAAATAGAAGAAATTTTTGTTCTCCATATATTTTTTAGATATGGCTATTTTTTTTAAATTAAAAAATAATATTGGCAAAATAGCAATGTGTATAAATTTGAAATGAAATATTAACTTTTGAAATGTAAATCCTAAATCTATATTGTCAACTCTTGATTGCCCAATGGTAGTTGGATATAGAATATATTGATTTAAAAAATTTTCAAATTTGATACCTGCTAGAAAACCAAAAATAAAAATAAATAATAAAAAAACCAAAGAACCATATATAATAAATTTAATAAATTCCTTTTTTTTATAAACATACGAGTAGAAAGTTAATATAAAAAAAACAGATAATATGATGTAGGAAGCTGGTACTTGTTTGGAAAGGAAACCTAGTCCAAAAAAAATAGGAATTAAAAACCAAAATATTTTTTTATTATTCTTAATTGCTAACAAAAGAGAATAAAGTCCCAAAAGAGAGAAAAAAGTTGAATGGTGATCTACAAAAGGGGTGCCACTAGAAGGGTAGGCTAAAATTGCAAAAAAAATTGAGTAAATAAAACAGTAGTTTGTATTAATTTTAAAATCTTTTAATAAAAAATATGTACTTAAAGTAATTATACAATTAAAAATTGATGCATGAAGAACATAACTTAACCAACTAATTCCTAAAATATAAAAAAAGAGAGCTTGGATATAATTTACAACTAGTCCAGTAACCATCCAAATATCAGAAAAAGGAACCATGCCTTTCAGAATTTTGAAGCCTAGATCAAAATGAAGAAATGTGTCGACTGGAAAGGCACCAAGATTTGCGTAATGATTGTTTATTAAAATCGAAATAGAAAAAAGAAGAAAAATATAAAAATTATTTTTATTAATAAGTGCTCTTTCCTTCATAGATTTTAAAAAATTAAAAATTAATTTGATAAATCTGGATCAATTTTCCTAGCTGATTCAAATAATTCTTCTACTGCTTGAACAGATATCTTAAAATTATTTTTTTCTTCTTCATTTAATTCTATCTCTAAAACCTTTTCAACTCCATTTTTTCCAATTACAACTGGCACACCTACGTATAATCCTTTTATATTGTATTCACCATTTAAATAAGCTGCGCAAGGCAATGTTTTTTTTAAATTTTTAATATATGACTCTGCCATCTCAACCCCTGATGCAGCTGGAGCATAGAATGCAGACCCTGTCTTTAGAAATTTTACTATTTCGGCTCCTCCTTTTCTTGTTCTATCAATTATTGTATCCAATTTTTCTGCTGAGATTTTTTTATCTTTTACAAGCTGTGATAAAGATTTTCCATCCACTATGGTATGATTAAATGTAGGAACCATCGTGTCTCCATGACCGCCAAGAACTAAAGAATTAATTTTATTAATTGGAACTTTTAATTCTTGGGATAAAAAATATTTAAATCTAGACGTATCTAATATACCTGCCATACCAACTATGTTAGATGTAGATAACTTTGAGTACTTTTGAAGTGCCATAACAATTACATCTAACGGATTAGTTATACAAATTACGAAAGAGTTGGGCGAATTTGTTTTAATCCCTTCCGCTACTTGTTTGATAATTTTTAAATTTATACCGAGAAGATCGTCTCTACTCATTCCAGGCTTTCTTGGAACTCCCGCAGTTATAATAATTACATCAGAATTTTTAATATCTTCATAATTATTTGTACCAATTATACTTGAATTGAAACCACTGACTCCTGATGATTGTGCAATATCCAACGCTTTACCTTTCGCAAGTCCTTCTGCAACATCAAACAAAACAACATCGGCTAATTCTTTTAAAGCAATTAGATGAGCAAGTGTTCCCCCAATTTGCCCCGCTCCTATTAAAGAAATTTTTTTTTTCATTTTTATTTCATTGTTGGCATTATAAATTCTGGATCAGACTTAATACCTGATGGCCATCTAGATGTTATAGTTTTTAATTTAGTATAAAATCTTATCCCTTCAGGTCCGTGCATGTGTTGATCACCAAAAAGGGATCTTTTCCATCCTCCAAAACTATGAAATGCCATAGGCACAGGTATAGGTATGTTTATTCCAACCATTCCAATTTGAACATTACTGGCAAATGATCGTCCGGTATCACCATCTCTCGTAAAAATACTCACACCGTTTCCGAATTCATGATCATTGACTAATTTTAGCGCCTCTTCATAATTTTTTGCTCTTACAACTGATAAAACTGGTCCAAATATTTCTTCTTTATAAATACGCATACTCTTTGTAACTTGATCAAATAAACATCCCCCCATATAAAAACCTTTTTCATATCCTTGTAATTTAAGATTTCTCCCATCTACAACTAGTTTGGCCCCTTCTTTAACTCCTATATCGACGTAGCCTTTAACTTTTTCTAGATGGGCTTGAGTAACTAATGGTCCCATTTCAGATTTTTTATCTAATCCGGGTCCAACTTTAAGTGCTTCGACTTTTTTAGATAAGTTTTTGACTAAAGGATCTGCAATTTTTCCAACAGCGACAGCAACTGACTGTGCCATACATCTTTCCCCAGCTGAGCCATATGCAGCCCCCATTAAACCATTCACAGCTTGATCGAGATCTGCATCCGGCATAACCACACAATGGTTTTTAGCACCTCCAAGTGCTTGAACTCTTTTTTCATTTTTTGCACAATTTTCATAAATATATTTTGCTATTGGTGTTGACCCAACAAAACTAACTGCTGAAATATCTCTATTATTTATTATTGCATCAACTGCTTCTTTATCTCCATTTACAACATTAAAAACTCCTTTGGGTAATCCCGCTTCCATAAATAATTCTGCTAATCTCATTGAACAAGATGGGTCTTTTTCAGAGGGCTTTAAAATAAATGTATTTCCGCAGGCAATTGAAATGGGGAACATCCACATTGGAACCATCGCTGGAAAATTGAAAGGAGTGATGCCAGCACATATACCGAGAGGTTGTCTAGTTGACCAACTATCTACATTTGTTCCAACATTTTCTGTAAATTCTCCTTTTAATAGCTGGGGAATGCCACAGGCGAACTCAACAACCTCTAAACCTCTAGTTAAAGATCCTCTTGCATCCTCATAAACTTTTCCATGCTCAGAAACTATTAATTTTGTTAATTCATCTGAATTTTTTTCGATTAATTCTTTAAATTTAAAAAGTATTCTCGCTCTAAATAAAGGTGTTTTTTGTGACCAAGATACAAATGCTTTTTTTGCAGCATCTACAGCAATATTAACATCAGTGGTTGTTGCAAAATTTACTTCAGAACTTTGGTCACCTGTAGCAGGATTAAAAACTTTACCTTTTCTTTTTGAGTTTCCGTCAAATAGTTGGCCATTTACAAAATGCTTTATTACGTTCATTGCAACAATGATTAATTAAGGTTTTAACTTGTTGCAAGCATTTTTTTAATAGATGCTATTGCTTTAGCTGGATTTAAACCCTTAGGACATGAACTAGTACAATTCATTATTGTATGGCACCTATATAGTTTTAATTCATCTGCAACTTTTTTAAGTCTAGCTTTTCTTTCTTGATCTCTGCTATCTGTAATCCATCTATAAGCTTGTAATAAAACAGCTGGTCCTAAATATTTGTCGCCATTCCACCAATAACTTGGGCATGAAGTCGAACAACAAGCACAAAGTATGCATTCATAGTAGCCGTCTAATTTTGCTCTATCTTCTTGAGACTGTTGAATTTCAACTGATGTTTTTTCCCCAGCTGTTGTTTTAAGCCATGGTTCGACAGACTCATATTGTTTATATAGAGTGCTTAGATCACCAACTAAATCCTTAACTACCTTCAAATGAGGTAAAGGGTAAATATTTAAATCTCCTTTAATATCAGAATGAGATTTTATACAAGATAAAGTATTGACTCCATCAACATTCATTGCGCAAGAACCGCAAACACCATGAGCACAAGACCTTCTGAAGGTCAAGCTAGGATCTATTTCATTTTTAATTTTGAAAAGTATATCTAGAACTTTTGGTCCACATTCTTTAATATTTATTTCGAAGGTATCAATTCTTGGATTTTCCTTGCTAGATGGGCTCCATCTATAAACGTTAACTTTTTTGATATTTGTTGATCCTGATTTGTCTTTAAAATATTTGCCTTTTAAAATTTTTGAATTTTGAGGAAGGCTAAACTGAACCATTAATAAACTCTTTCTCTTGGTGGAAAATATTGTACATCATTTGTTAAAGTTTTTGAATGCACTGGTCTATAATCTACTTTTACATCACTTCCCTTTTGCCAGGCTAAAGTATGGGTCATATATTTTTTGTCATCTCTTTTTTTATAATCTTCTCTTGCATGAGCTCCTCTGCTCTCTTTTCTATGGTAAGCTGAGTCTATTGTGGTCATTGCTTGCCTTATTAAGTTATCAAACTCAAGAGTCTCAACTAGATCTGTATTAAATAATAATGATTTGTCTGTAACTGATATATCTTCCATGCCCTCGAAAGGTTTTCTTATTTGGTCCATTCCCTCCTTTAAGGTTTTTTCTGTTCTAAAAACAGCACATTTAGATTGCATAGTTTTCTGCATAGATAATCTTAGCTCAGAAGTTTTTGTAGATCCATTGGAGTTTCGAAGCTTATCAAAACGATCTAAACACTTATCTGTTTCACTTTGTGATAATTCTTCATGAGGAGTACCAGGTTTTACGAGCTCAGCAGCTCTATTTGCGGCAGATTTTCCAAAAACTACCAGATCGATTAAAGAGTTTGATCCTAATCTATTTGCACCATGAACTGAAACACACGCTGCCTCTCCTATCGCCATCAACCCAGGGACTGTGGACTCTTTGCCATTTAATGTCAAAACTTCTGCTTTGTAATTTGTTGGTATTCCTCCCATATTATAATGTACTGTTGGAACTACTGGAATTGGATCCTTTCTTACGTCAACCTCACAAAAAGTTTTGGCAGACTCCGCTATTCCAGGTAATCTTTCTTCGATAACTTTTGGGTCTAAATGATCTAGATGAAGATTCACATAGTCTTTATTTTTTCCAACCCCTCTACCTTCGTTGATCTCAACTGCTATTGATCTGCTAACTACGTCCCTCGAGGCTAAATCTTTTGCCTTTGGAGCATACTTCTCCATGAATCTTTCTCCTTTTGAATTTAAAAGAAAGCCACCTTCACCTCTAACACCTTCGGATATTAATGTTCCAACTCCGTAAATCCCTGTAGGATGAAATTGAACAAACTCCATATCTTGTAATGGAAGACCCGCTCTTAAAGCCATAGCATTTCCGTCACCAGTACAAGTATGGGCAGATGTTGCGGTGTAATAAACTTTGCCGTACCCACCAGTTGCGATAATAGTTATGTGTGATCTAAATCTGTGAATAGTTCCATCATTCAAATTCCAAGCTATTAATCCTTTGCACTCTCCGTTTTTCATTAAAAGATCTAAAGCAAAATACTCTATAAAAAATTCGGTGTTATGTTTTAAAGCTTGTCCATATAAAGTATGTAAAATTGCGTGTCCCGTTCTGTCAGCAGCAGCACATGTTCTTTGTACTGAGTCATTTCCATAATTTTTAGTCATACCTCCAAAAGCACGTTGATAAATTTTTCCTTCCTTTGTTCTGCTAAACGGTACACCATATTTTTCTAATTCGATGACAGCTTTGGGTGCCTCTTTACAAAGGTGCTCGATTGCATCTTGATCTCCTAGCCAATCAGATCCTTTGACTGTATCGTACATGTGCCATCTCCAATCATCTTCTCCCATATTTCCAAGGGCGGCAGATATACCTCCTTGCGCTGCTGAAGTATGACTTCTTGTTGGAAACACTTTCGATATACATGCGGTTTTTAAACCTGACTCTGAAAGTCCAACAGCAGCTCTTAAACCTGATCCTCCGGCTCCGAGAACTACAACATCATATTCATGATCTATAATTTTATATTTGCTCATAAAAATTAAGTTTTAATTAAAAAAAATAATAATACTAATGTGATTATTATACTAAATAAAACAAGTAATCTATTTGCGGCATTTTTGAGTTTTAAGTTGTTAATATAGTCTTCAAAAACCTCGCTTATTGTAAGTGTATAAAAGGTGAAGGCTAATATTATAAATATAGACATCAAAATTTTAGTTGTAATGCTTGAGGCAAAATCTATTAATTGAGAATTATTAGCATTAAATGCGGTTACAAGGTTTATAATAAACCAGGCCATAAAAGGAATTAGTAATCCTGAGGAAATTTTAATTGTTAACCATTTACGAGTTGCTTTGATCATTTCAGATTATATTCTTTCCAATAAAATAAAATAAAATTGCTAATAAAAAAGATCCAATTATAGTTGCTATTCCTGATATATAAGATACTTTTAGATCAAATCCATAACCCATATCCCATGCTAGATGTCTTATTTCATTTAAAATTTGAAAACTGAAAGACCAACATAAAGAAATAATAATAAATTTTCCTATAAAAGTTTCAGAAAAAATTTCAAAAAAATTTTTATCCGAACCAATTAGAATTAATAAAAATAGAATAATGATGATGCTTAAAAAATTTATAATACCAACAATTCTATGTGTAATAGAAAGTAAGGATGATATATGCCATCTATAAACCTGAAGATGTGGTGATAGAGGATTATTATTATTTTCCATAAAAATCTTTAATTAACCTTTCAGCAATTTGTACTGTATTCAATGCGGCACCTTTAAGTAAATTGTCAGAAACGACCCACATATTTAGAGCGTTATCTCTCGAGTTATCTTTTCTAATTCTAGAAATAAAGGTGAGGTTTTTATTTTCTGCCTCTACTGGTGTTGTATATCCACCGTTTTTCCTTTCATCAACAACTTTGCATCCATCTGCTTTATCTAAAATATCTCTAACCTTTTTTAAGTCAAAAGACTTTTCAAATTCGACATTAAGTGACTCTGCGTGAGATATCATAACAGGAACTCTTACACAGGTTGCTGTTAAATTAATTTTTGGATCAAGAATTTTTTTAGTTTCAGAAATCATCTTCCATTCTTCACGGGTATAGCCCTCATCCTTAAATTCATCGATATGAGGTATTAAATTAAAAGCTATTTGTTTTGTAAAATTTTTAGAATTAATTTTTTTTTCTTCCAAATATTCTTTAGTTTGACTAATAAGTTCATCCATAGGTGCTTTCCCTGCACCAGATACAGACTGATAAGTGGAGACTATTACTCTTTTTATATTAAAGTTTTCATGTAGTGGCTTCAGGGCAACTACCATTTGTATCGTTGAACAGTTTGGATTAGCAATAATATTTTTATTTTTATACATTGATAATTTATTAGGATTGACCTCAGGTACGATCAATGGAACATCCTTGTCCATTCTAAATACTTTAGAATTATCTATAACAACAGTTTTTTTACTAGCTTTTGGAACCCATTCCTCTGCTATTTTTCCTCCAGCGGCAAAAAAAGTTATTTGCGCCTTAGAAAAATCATATGTTTTGAGACTTTCTATTTGTATTTCTTTGCCTTTAAATTTAATTTTTTTTCCTTTACTTTTTTCTGAAGCAACTAAAAAAAGGTTTGAAATTTGAATATTAGATTTCTCTAAAATTTCAATAGTTTTTCTCCCGACGTTGCCGGTGGCACCAATTATCGCAAAATTCATTTTAAGGCTATTTTAATTTAAATTTGATATAATTGCATCACCCATATCAGAGGTTGATACCTTTTTCTTTCCTTTTGACATTATATCAGGAGTTCTTAAACCGTCTTCCAAGGTCTTTTCAACAGCTTTGTCGAGATGTGCAGACTCTTTTTCTAATCCTAACGAGTATTTTAAAGCCATTGAAAAGCTCAGTATCGTTGCGATTGGATTTGAAATATTTTTTCCCTCAATATCAGGGGCTGAACCATGCACTGGTTCATATAAAGATCTAGTTCTTCCATTTTTATCCTTGTCACCTAAAGATGCTGAAGGTAGAAGACCTAGTGAACCTGTTAGCATAGCTGCTTCGTCAGATAACATATCTCCAAACAAATTGTCTGCAAGTATAACATCAAATTGTTTTGGATTTCTTAATAGCTGCATTGCGCAGTTATCAGCTAACATATGGTTAAGATCAATTTTTTTATACTCGTTATCTTTTAAATTTTGAACTTCTTCTCTCCAAAGTACTCCTGCCTCCATAACATTGGATTTTTCACAAGAAGTAACTTTATTATTTCTTTTCCCAGCCAATTCGAATGCCACTTTTGCAATTCTTTTTATTTCTTTAGTGGTATAGACATGGGTATTAACTCCTCTTCTTTCCCCATTTTCAATTGGTTTGACCCCTCTTGGTTCTCCAAAATAAATTCCACCTGTAAGCTCCCTGACAATAAGTATGTCAAGGCCCGAAACAATTTCTGGCTTTAAGCTTGAAGCATCTACCAATTGTTTAAAACAAATTGCTGGTCTCAAATTTGCGAATAATTTAAGTTCTTTTCTTAATTTTAATAAAGCTCTCTCAGGTTTTTTTGAAAATTCTAATTTGTCATATTTTGGACCACCACAAGCTCCAAATATAACCGCATCACTTTCTAATGCTTTATAAAATACTTCATCTGTTATTGGTACACCATGTTCATCAATAGCAGCTCCACCTATTAAACCTTGATCAATTTTGAAATCCAAAGATTTTTTTTTATTAAACCAGTCAATTACTTTTTTAGTTTCACGAACTACTTCTGGTCCAATACCGTCCCCCGGTAATAGTAATATTTTTCTTTGATTTGAAGGCATTTATAATATCCAAGGTTTGTCTTGTGTCATTTTGTTTTCAAAACTTTTGATGCTCTCAGCTTTATTAAGAGATAATGCAATATCATCTAACCCTTCTTGTAAACATTTTTTTTTGAATGGATCTAATTCGAACTTAAAAGATTTATTTCCATATAGAATTTCTTGTTCGGTTAACTTTACCTCAATATTCTCTTTTCTAGAGGAATATTCTGACAATTCATTTATAATATTTTGATTTGCAACTATAGGCAAAATACCATTTTTGAAACAATTGTTGTAAAAAATATCAGCAAAACTTTCACTAATAATTGCTCTAATACCAAAATCTAGTAATGCCCACGGAGCATGCTCTCTCGAAGATCCACATCCAAAATTTTTTCCAGTTATTAAGATTTTTGACTTATTGTACGGATCATTATCTAAAATGAAACCTGAAATTGGCTTTCCTTTCTCATCAAATCTCATTTCATAGAATAAATTTTTACCTAAACCTGATCTTTTAATAGTTTTTAAAAATTGTTTAGGTATTATTTTATCTGTATCGATATTCATTAATGAAATGTAGGCAGGTATACTTTTAATATTTTTAAATTTATCCATTCTAACTACCAAATTTCCTTACATCTGAAAGGTGGCCATCCAAAGCAGCGGCGGCTGCCATAGCTGGACTAACAAGGTGAGTTCTTCCTCCTCTTCCTTGTCTACCTTCAAAATTTCTATTTGATGTAGACGCACACCTTTCTTTTGGTTTTAACTGGTCCTCATTCATTCCTAAGCACATTGAGCAACCAGGCTCTCGCCATTCAAAACCTGAGTTTTTAAAAATTTTATCTAAACCTTCTTGCTCGGCTTGATTTTTAACTAAACCAGAACCTGGAACAACCATAGCATTAACATGTTTTGCAATTTTTTTGTCTTTAAGCAACTTTGCGGCCTCCCTTAGATCTTGAATTCTACCATTCGTACAGCTGCCTATAAAAACTTTGTCAATTTTAATTTCTGTCATTTTTGTGTTTGGTTT
Source organism: uncultured Pelagibacteraceae bacterium (assembly GCA_902573425.1). Taxonomy (GTDB): domain Bacteria; phylum Pseudomonadota; class Alphaproteobacteria; order Pelagibacterales; family Pelagibacteraceae; genus Anoxypelagibacter. The sequence goes on along the minus strand of CACGJO010000002.1, from coordinate 99,557 downwards.
TAGTCCCATGTAGTCTAAAGATCTTTCCATTGCTACTCTTCTATCTTGATTTTTTTCATTTTTTGGATCTGGTACAGAACCATTAACAGGGACTACATCTTGCGGTGATGTTCCCCACGTAACTTGGGGTGCTACTTCCTCTCCTTTTATTATAACTTCCTTGTCAAAATTACATCCTTCATCGGATTTTAGTCTGCTCCAGTACTCTAAAGCTTTTGTCCATTTTTCATTTTTTGGTGACATTGGTCTGTTTTTTAAATAGTTAAATGTTTTTTCGTCAGGTTGAATTAATCCAGCTCTTGCTCCACCTTCAATTGTCATATTACAAATAGTCATTCTTTCTTCCATACTAAAATTTTTAATAACTTCTCCTGAGTATTCGATGACAAATCCTGTGCCACCAGCGGTTCCTATTGTTCCTATAATTTTTAAAATTATGTCTTTGGCTGTGACCCCAATTGGTAATTTACCATCAACTTTAAGAAGAAGATTTTTAGATTTTTTTTGAATTAATGTTTGTGTTGCTAGAACATGTTCAACTTCAGATGTTCCAATTCCAAAAGCAAGCGCACCAAATGCACCATGGGTAGCTGTGTGACTATCTCCACAAACAATTACAGATCCAGGCTGAGTAAAGCCTTGTTCTGGGCCAATGATATGGACTATTCCTTGCCTTTTATCATTCATGTCAAATAGTGGAACTCCAAATTCTTTGCAATTATTTCTTAAAGTATCAACCTGCACTTTAGATTCTTCGTCATTAATTCCTTTGGATCTGTCGGTAGTTGGCACATTATGATCTGCGACTGCTAAAGTAAGTTTTGGTTGTCTAACTTTTCTTTTATTTAATCTTAAGCCTTCAAAAGCTTGAGGGCTTGTTACTTCATGAATTAAGTGTCTATCTACATAAAGTAAAGATGTGCCATCTTCTTGTTGATGTACAAGATGATCTTCCCAAATTTTATCGTATAAAGTTTTTGGCATAAGTATATTACTTTGTTTTATCTGATTTTTTTATTTCTTTTTTTTCTTCAACTTTTGGTTCGGGAGAATTTTTTGTTAATTCAACTTTTTTTTCCGTAGTAATTTCTGTTGCTGGATCCTCATTCGTGGAGGTTTTAACATCAACCTCTATTCCTATATTTTTTTTAATTTTTTCAGCAATTCTTGCGGATTTTCCTTTTCTATCTCTTAAATAGTAAAGTTTTGCTCTTCTCACTTTACCAGATCGAATAACTTTAATTGATCCAATAACCGGGCTATATAAAGCGAAAGTCCTTTCAACTCCTTCTCCAAAAGAAATTTTTCTAACTTTAAATGAAGAATTAATATCTCTATTTTTTTTAGCTATACAAACGCCCTCAAAATTTTGGATTCTCTCTCTTTTTCCTTCTACAATTCTCACGCCAACACGAATTGTATCCCCAGGGAAAAATTCAGGTATTTTTTTCTTCTGAATTATTTTTTGAACATTTACTTTGTTTATTTCCTCTATATTTTTCATTTTTTTTCTTTTTCTAAAAATTTTTTCCACATATCTGGTCTTTGGCGTCGTGTTATATCCTTTGATTGTGATAAACGCCAGTCTTTAATTTTAGAATGATTACCAGATAAAAGCACATCTGGGACGCTTTTTTTTTCCCATATTTGTGGTTTTGTATATTGAGGGTATTCCAATAAATCATGCTCAAAGCTTTCATCATCTTTTGAGTTATTATTTCCAAGCACCTCGGGTAGTAATCTTAAAACTGTATCAATCACCACAAACGATGCTGACTCACCTCCTGATAAAATATAATCTCCAATACTTAGCTGTTCGATGCTTCTTGTGTTCAGTATTCTTTCATCTACTCCTTCGAAATGTCCACATATTAAATTTATAACTTTTTCCTTAGAAAATTCTTTCGCTTTCTTTTGATTAAAGTTCTTTCCTTTAGGTGTTAGGTAAAATATTTTTTCACCTTTTTTTACATTTGCATCAATAGATTTTCCTAATATATCTGGCTTTAAAAGCATTCCACTTCCTCCTCCAAATGGTTTGTCATCAACCGTTTTATGTTTGTCTTCAGCTGAATCTCTAATATTGACGACCTCTAAGTTCCAAATTTTTTTTTCTAAAGCTTTACCGTAGAGCCCTTTGTTTAAAGGGCCAGGATATATTTCTGGATACAAAGTGAATACTCGTGCTTTCCACATTGTTATTTCTTTGGTTCTTCTTTCTTAGCTTCCTGTTTTGGAGCTTCTTTCTTTGGTTCTTCTTTCTTAGCTTCCTGCTTTGGAGCTTCTTTCTTTGGTTCTTCTTTACCATCTTTTTTCCTATCTTTTTTAGGAATTGCTTTTTTAGGATTATTTCCTGGTTTAGGCATTGGCATAATATTAGCCTCACCAAGAATTCTAGTAACTCTTACTGTTGGCCTTGCGCCTTTGCTCAACCAATGTTTTACTCTTTCAGACTCTAATTTAATTCTCTCCTTTTTTTCCTTTGGTAGAAGAGGATTAAAAGATCCTAATTTTTCTATAAATCTTCCGTCTCTTGGAAATCTACTGTCAGCTACAACTATCTTGTAGACTGGTCGCTTTTTTGCTCCCCCCATTGATAGTCTTATTTTTAACATTTTGTTCCTTTCATTTTAGATTATTTAACAACTCATCGGGAATTTGCCCTTTGGGGGCTTTTCCTTTTGACATTTTTTTCATCATCTTTGACATCATCTTAAATTGCTTTAAGAGCCTATTAATTGTTTGAGGATCTGTTCCAGAACCCAAACATATTCTTTTTCTTCTAGAGCCACTTATGATATCAGGATTTTGTCTTTCTTTTTTTGTCATAGACAAAATTATTGCTTCGTTTGCTGTAAGAAGTTTTTCATCAACATTTGCATTTTGCATTTGCTCTTTTACTTTTCCAACTCCTGGTAAAAGAGATAAAACTCCTTCCATTCCTCCCATTTTTTTCATTTGTCTTATTTGCATTAGATAATCATCAAAAGTGAATGTTCCTTTTTTAAGGTTTTCTTCTGCAGCTTTCATTTTTTCTTCATCCAAGTCTTGTGAAGCTTTTTCAACTAAAGAAACTATATCTCCCATTCCAAGAATTCTGTTTGCTAACCTGTCAGGGTGAAATGTTTCGAAGTCATTAATATTTTCTCCAACACCTATAAATTTAATAGGTTTTCCTGTTGTTTGTTTCATGCTAAGAGCGGCACCACCTCTACCATCTCCGTCAACTCTTGTTAATATTATGCTTGTTAGGTCAATTGCTTTATCAAACTCAGAAGCTAATTTGACTGCTATTTGTCCTGTTAAGGAGTCTGCAACTAATATTGTTTCGATAGGCAAGGCTTCTGCTTTGATATTTTTAATCTCTGTCATCATATTTAAATCTATTTGAGTTCGCCCTGCAGTATCATAGATTATAATATCTGCTCCACTTAATGATGCTGCATTTTTGGCTCTTTTTGTAATATCAATTGGGTACTGATCTTTTATAATAGGAAGGACATTTAAATTATTTTTTTCACATAATATTTTTAATTGCTCTTGTGCTGCAGGTCTATAAACATCAAGACTCGCAAGTAAAATTTTCTTTTTATAATTTTTTTCAATATTTTTAGCTAATTTTACAGCTGTTGTGGTTTTTCCTGATCCTTGTAAACCCACTAATAGTATTGAAGCGGGTGGAACAGCTTTAAGATTGAGTTCTTCTCCTTTGCCACCTAAAACTTGAACTAATTGATCATAAACAATTTTTACTAACATTTGACCAGGTGAGGTCGATCTAATAATTTCCTGACCAATAGCTTTGGGTTTAATATCTTCTATAAATTTTTTTACTACAGCTAGTGAAACGTCTGCAGCTAAAAGTGCCTCTCTAATTTCCTTCAACCCTGTTTCAACCTGTGTTTCATTCAGAGAAGGGGCTTTTTTTAGTTTGCTTAGTATTCCTTCTAATTTATTTGTTAAGTTTTCAAACATTTTTTTTAATTCATCCAACACCAATCGCACTAGTGGGCGAACCCTCGCTGACTAGTGTCGATCCCTTTATTTCTAAAGGCACCGCAAAATCTAACATTTGCGGAAGTGGTGAGAAGCTACAATTAAGGGTTTTAAAAGTCAATGAATAATTATACTAATCAATTATGACATCAATTAACGCTTACAAAATGGATGGCTTAGGTAATGATTTTATCATTGTTGATAGAAGAAAAAATTCTATTAATTTAACAAGAGAAAAAATTATTGAATTGGGAAGTAGATCTAACATTGGCTTTGATCAAATAATCTTTATAGAAAAAGAAAAAGAAAATTCTTTTCCAATAACAATTTTCAACTCTGATGGAGGTGAAGTAAGTGCATGTGGAAATGGATCTAGATGCGTAGCTTATCTTTTGGGTAAAAATTTAAACACAAAAGAAATAAAACTAAAAACAAACAACCGTCTTCTTAATGCAAAAATAGTAGGAAATTTACAAGTAGAACTTGAAATGGGAAAACCATTATTTAATTCTGAAGATATTCCTTTATCAAAAAAAATAAACCCAGCAGATATTACTTTAGAGATAAATAATAAGAAATTTACAGGTGGATTTTGTGTAAACGTAGGAAATCCACATATAATTTTTTTTGTGAAGAATTGTTTTGAATATAATTTAAAAACAATAGGTCCAAAAATTGAAAACCACATTCTATTTCCTGAAAAAGCCAATGTAACAATGGCTCAGATAATTGATGAAAATAATATAACTGTTAATGTTTGGGAAAGAGGCGCTGGACTAACTAAAGCATGTGGGACAGCAGCATGTGCAACCGCTGTCGCTGGTTTTAAGAATAAATTGGTTAATAATGAAGTAGATATAAAATTTAAAGAAGGTTTTTTAAATGTAAAAATCGATAAAACAGAAAATATGTTTATGACTGGTCCAGTCTCAGAGATTGAAACAATTGACTTTGAAATATAATGAAGTTTTTTGAAAATTTTAAATTTAGTAATTTATTTAGTAAAAAAAAGATAGATGAAAACTTGCTTGATAAATTTGAAGAACTTCTAATTGAGTCAGATGTTGGTACTCAAATAGCTTCGGATCTGAAAGAAAAATTTAAAAAAGAAAAAATTGGAAAAGAAATTAAGGACGAAAAAGAAATATTTGATTTTCTTGGGGAGCAGATATCTAAAATACTTGATCCTTTTGAGAGAAAACTTAATAATCTTTATAAAAACTCTCCTTCAATCGTAGTTGTAGCAGGAGTAAATGGAGTAGGTAAGACAACAACAATAGGTAAACTTGGAAAGTTATTTAAAAATGAGGGAAAAAAAATAGTTTTTGGTGCTGCTGATACTTTTAGAGCAGCAGCTATTGAACAATTAGAACTTTGGTCAAAAAAAATTGGGGCTGATTTTGTTAAATCAGATTTAGGAACGGATCCAGCATCTGTTGGATTTAAAACTGCAAAGTTTGCTGAAGATAATAAACTAGATATAGCGTTTATTGATACTGCGGGAAGACTACAAAATAAAAAAAATCTAATGGAGGAATATAAGAAAATATTTACAGTTCTAAAAAAAGTAAATCCAGAATATCCCCATGAAACTATTTTAGTACTTGATGCTACAACAGGCCAAAATGCTTTAAATCAAGTTGAAGAATTTAAAAAAATTTCAAACATAACAGGTTTAATAATTACCAAATTAGATACTTCAGCGAAGGGTGGGATATTATTGGCTATATGTAAAAAATTTGGTTTGCCCATAATTGCAGTTGGTATGGGCGAAAAGGAAAGTGATTTGCATCCATTTAACACAGCAACCTTTTCTAAAATGTTGGTTGAAAATTAAAAATGAAAATACCAAAAAAAATAGAGCCAATTATATCGGGAATATCTGCATCAATAGTTATAAGTGTTCTTGCCTTTTTAACCTTAAGAACGTCTGCCGGTGTATGGCTAATGTTTTCATTTGGAGCAACTGTTTTTTTAGTTTTTGCACTTCATAATCTAGAAACAGCACAACCAAAAAATATTTTTTTTGGACATTTAATCTCAGTTTTAGTTGGAATTATTTTTAATGAAACAGTTGGATTTTCGTTTTACTCTCTTGGTTTAGCTGTCGGTGTAGCCGTAACTTTAATGGTATATTTAAAAGTTATGCATCCACCTGCAGCATCAAATCCTTTGGTAGTTTTATTTACAGATGTTTCTTTCGAATTTATTCTGTTCCCGGTAATACTAGGAACTATAGCAATTATTATAATGTCAGTTTTTATTAATAAAATTATTTTAAAAAGAAAATATCCTATTAGGGATAACTGGTTATATTGATAAAAAAAATTTATTTAAAGCTTCTAATAAATTTTTGTTATATTCCATCATGTGATCGTCATCTTTAGGAAAATAAGAATATTTGGGATCATTAGCCTCTGAAAAAACTTTTTTACCCATATGGAATGGAACAATTTTATCATTTTCTCCATGCATAACCAAAATCGGAATTTTGATATTTTTTAATTTTTTTATTGTTTCATATCTGTCTTTAAGTAAGAGCGAAACCGGTAGATAAAAATAATAATGTTTTCCAGCTTCGACCATCGACGTGAAAGGAGATTCTAAAATTATACCTGCAAAATTTTTATTTTGTGCAACTTCAACGGAAACACCAGTTCCTAGAGATTCTCCATAAATTATAATTTGTTTATCTTTGACTCCTTGCTCGTTTAACCAGGCTATAGAATCTTTGGCATCCTGATATAATCCTTTTTCTGAAGGACTACCTTCATTACCACTAAAACCCCTATAAGCCACAATCAAAAAATTTATATCAAAATCTTTAATTAAATTTAATTTATAAATTCTATTTTTTAAATCGCCAGCATTTCCATGAAAAAATAATAAAGTCTTTTTTTCTCTCAAGTCTTTTTTATGAAGCCAGGCCCTTAGTTCTTTTCCCTCAGATGTGGGCACAAAAACTTCCTCATATTCGAAACTTGCTTCGTCAGAGCTATAATTATTTTCAAACGGATGATAAAGAAGATTTCTTTGATAAAAAAATACAAAAATTACTACAAGGAAGTAGCATAAAATTAATATAGTTACTAAAGTAAACATATATCTAAGTTTTTTTGGCAAAATACACTCCAAGCAAAACTAATGCTCCACCTAAATAATGCGACACAAAAAGTTCCTCGTTAAAAAAAAATATTCCATAAAATGCTCCATATACAACAAATAAATATAATGTAAAACCAGTAATTGATGCACCTAGATATTTTTGAATTTTGCTGTAAAGAATAAAAGCAATTATACCTGGTGATATTGCTGCAATTGTAATCCATAAGATGGGTATTAACTCTAAATTAAATTTATCGCCTAAATAAAATACTTCATAAAGATAAAAAGGAAATAAACAAAGTGAACCAAAAAAAGCTATTAATGTAAATTTTGTAAATAGATTAAATTTTGATTTCCAATGTAAAACATAAACTGAGTATAAAGCCCACGATATTGCTGCGCCTAAAATCCAAATATCTCCTTCAACAAAATTTAAATTTAAAAAGGTTGATAATTTTCCATTTGAGATGACAACTAATACGCCAACAAATGCCAGAAGAAATCCAATGCTCTGGAGAAAATTAATTTTTTCTTTATAAAAAAAAGTTGACAGCATAACAATAAAAATTGAGGAAGATGTGTAAATTAGTGACATGTTTAAAACAGTTGTAGTTTTGCCTGCAACGTAAGGAAAAATGCTGCATAGACAACATCCGGTAAAACCTAAAAAAAGGAGTTTTAAAAACTCTGACTTTAAATGTTTAAAATTTTTTCTTATTGGTTGGTAAAAAAATGGTAATAAGAAAACAAATACAAGTGTCCATCTCCAAAACCCTAAAGAAACTGGTGGAACAAATGGAACTGCCCCTCTAGCAATAGCTAAATTACTTGCCATAAAAATTGGCTGAATTAAAAGTAAAATAAATGGAAGAAAAGTTGTTTTATTTTTTTTGGAAGAAGGCTTCATAAATCATCATGCATATTACTAAGCCCATAAGAATGTAAACTGGAAGAACATCGGTAAAGCCAATCATCATTGATCTTGTTAATGTAGTGGCCAAACCTATTAAAAAGGCGATTGCAATAGAGCATCCAACTATACTTGTTAATTTATTCATCTTCTGTATCCTTACATTTTTTTTCTAACCAATTTGCAACCCCTAAAAATCTTAAATCATCAAGCCTATTGCCTATTAGCTGAACTCCTAATGGTAAATTATTTTCGCCTGTAAGTAAAGGTAGTGATACCGATGGCAAACCCATGTAAGTCCAGATGGTGCAGAACTCTGGACTTCCAGTAAATTTTAATCCTTTGTCTGCTACGCCTGTTGACGCTGGTGTAATTACTCCGTGATAATCCTCAAAAACTTCACTATAAGATCTGTAACTTTGCTCCATAAAGTCCCTCGCTTCAGTGTATTGCCCAGCAGAATATTTATTTCCACGTTCTATAGCTTCTACAAGTTTTTTTCCCAATTTATTTTTTGAATTTTTGTAATATTTTTGAAAACTATTCGCCATATCAGTTTCGTGAACCACTTGTTGAAACTTATGTATATCTTTAAAGTAAGAAGGTTCATCAAATATCTCTATGTGTTTTTTTAGTTTTTTTATTAAAAATTCAAAAGCTTTTTGAGATTCTTTGTCTATATTTTTCCAGTTAGAAGTTTTATAGAATATAAATTTTGGATCAAAGTGAGGGCCTTTTCTGCATTCTTCCAACATTTTTTCTGCTGAATAGTGAACTGTATCTTTGTCGTACAAATCTTTTTTTATTAGGCATTTTGCAATCAAAGCTACATCTTCAACACTTTTGCCAAAAACTCCTACATGATCAAGTTTAGATGACTGCTTTAAAACTCCATTTCTCGATATCAATCCAAATGAAGGTTTGTAACCCACTACCCCACAATAAGATGCTGGTCTAATAATTGAGCCTTTGGTTTGGGTCCCCAAGGATAATGGCGCCATATGTGCCGCAACAACAGCTGCTGATCCACTCGAAGATCCACCTGGTGTTCGTGTTTTATCGTGTGGATTAGTTGTTTTGCCAGGATCAAAGTAAGCAAGTTCGGTCGTAACTGTTTTTCCCATAATTATTGCACCTGAAATTTTTAATAAATTAACTACCTCAGCGTCAGCACTTTCTGACATGCCTTTTCTTAATACAGTTCCACATTCCGTTGGCATATCTTGGGTTCCGATGATGTCTTTTATCCCTATTGGTAATCCATGGAGTGGTCCGAGAGGTTTACCAGATTTTCTATACTCGTCTTTTTCTTCTGCTTTCTCTAGAAGTAGTTTTTTGTCAAAGAAAGCCCAAGCTTTAACATCTTTTTCAAACTTATCTATTCTACCAATATAATCTTTACATGCATCAACGCATGAAATTTCACCACTTTTTAATTTTTCAGCTAAATCAATAGCTGTCATTGAAAAGATTTTGCTCATAATTTGGATTTAGTTTGCAAAAAGTAAGTCAGGCAACCAGAGTGCTATGCCAGGAAACATATACATTAGAAACATTGCAAAAATGACAATTAATAAGAATGGCATAATACCGCTAAAAATTTGTAATAATTCTACGTTTTTAGTTTGCACTCCCTTTAAATAATAAGCAGACATAGCCATGGGGGGAGTTAAAAAAGAAGTTTGAAGGTTTAGTGCTATTAACATTGCAAAAAAGTAAGGATTAACTCCAAAAAATTCTACGAGAGGTAAAAATATCGGCACAAATATGATTAATATCTCGGTCCACTCTAAAGGCCATCCAAGGAGGAAAATAATTATTTGTGTAATAATTAAAAATTGCCAAGGTTGTAAATTCATTGATTTAAAAAAATGCTCAAAGACTTCATGACCACCCAGGTAAGAAAATACTGAGGCAAACGTCCATGATCCAATAAATAACCACATGATCATTGCTGTAGTTTTGGCAGTTAAAAAAACTGACTCTTTAAAATTTTTCCATTTTAGGGTTTTGTAAAAATAAGATAAAACTAAAGCACCAAATGCTCCTACAGCTGCTGCTTCAGCAGGAGTTGCAAGGCCTCCAAGAATGGTTCCTAGCACCAGTATTATTAATGAAAACAAAGGAAGAAATGAAACCAAAACCTCTTTTAAAATAACTGAACGAGGCGGTATATCTTCCGCGGGTGGTTTTGGAGCAATTGAGGGATTCAAATATGCTCTCGTAACAGCATACAGAATATACAATCCAGCGAGCATTATTCCTGGCAATATTGCAGCAGCAAATAATCTTAAAGGTGATAGCTGGGCTATAACTGAATAAACTATAAGCATAATACTTGGAGGTATTAGTATTCCAAGACATCCACCAGAACAAATAACACCAGATGCAAATTTTTTATCATAACCTGCTTTTATCATTGCTGGCCAGGCTAAAAGGCCCATCAAGGTCACTACTGCTCCGATAATTCCGGTAGCTGTAGAAAACAGAGCACAAGTTATTAAAGCTGCCACTGCCATAGATGCTGGCAACCCATGAGATGCTAAACGAATAGCAAAGAACAATCTTGAAACAATTCCGGCTCTTTCAACAAGATATCCCATAAATAAAAATAAAGGAACAGCAGTAAGAACGGTGTTATCCATAACAGTATAAGTATTTTGAACAAATAATTGAAAGATCCTATTATCTAATAGGTGTTCCATTCTTGTTGGATCATAATACGCGTAGTAGCCAAATCCCACACCCATTGCCATTAAAGTAAATGCAATAGGAAATCCTAAGAGGACAGCAAAAAGAAATATTGCCATCATAAGAATTGCTATTTCTGGATTTGTTAAACTAAATAACATCTTTTTGATCCTCGTCTTGTGAAGTTCTCATTAATATTTTTTCTGTTTCTTCTGCCACAACCATTCTTGCTGGCCAGTGACCTGTTTGTATACAAATAATTGATCTAAATACTTCGCTAATTCCTTGAATAATTAAAAGAACACCTGCTGCAGGTATTAAAGATTTTGCCATATAAATTTGTATTTGTGCTGGGCTGTTCCAACTAGTCTCTTTTATTTTCCAAGCTAAAGCTGCATATTCATATCCATAAAATGCTAAAGCAAAAACACCTGGAAAAAAAAAGATAAAATATAAAACTAGATCTATATACCCTTGAGTTCTGGGTTTAAATAATCTGTAAAGTACGTCCCCTCTTACATGAGCTTCCGTAGACAAAGTATAAGCTCCTGCCATCATGAATATTGCACCGTACATTTGTAAACTAAAATCGAAATTCCATAGTGTTGGTGCATTAAAAGCATATGCCATTATAACTTCGTAGCAAGTCCCTCCCATTAAAATAACTATGCACCAAGAAAAAGCTTTACCAACTGAAGTACTTAGATGATCTGCAAAAACGATAAATTCCCTCATAATTTATGTTAGTCCAATTAGATTTTAAATTCCATAAAAAAAGGGGGCTTCAAAAAGCCCCCTTTAATTTTTAAAAAGCTACTAAATTTTAACTTTAGCTATATTACCGAACTCATTTTCGTAAGCCAATTTATAATTTGGCTGATTCATGAGTAGATACTTCATAACTCTTTTAGCGTAAGCTTTTTGAGAAGCAACAATTTTAGCAAAGAATGCATCTTTTTTAACAAAGTCACCTATTACTTTGTCCCATCCTTTTAATTGTTGAGCTAAGATTTCATCTGAAGTTTGATAAACATTTACTTTATGTTGATTCATTAACTTAGATAAATCAGCTGAGTATCTCACTAACGCTTTAAAGTAGTTGTCTGTATTCGCAGCATACGCGGCATTTTTTAGAATCGCCTGATGTTGTGGGCTTAGTCCATTAAATGTCTTCGTGTTTACAGGAATTTCAAACATCTCTTGAGATTGGTGGAAGCTACCTAAGTGATAATGCTTAGATACGTCTTGCATACCAAACTGTGAGTCTGAAGTTGGGTTGTTAAACTCCGCAGCTTCAATCAGACCAGTTTTCATAGCTGGCTGAATTTCACCGCCTGGAAGTTGTCTTACAACCATTCCCATAGCTGTTAGTACGTTAGTCGCTAAACCAACTGTTCTGTATTTCATACCTTTAACATCAGACACTTTAGTTACGTTCTTTTTGAACCAACCAAATGGCTGTGCAGGCATTGGCATATGGAAAAGACCAACGTAATTGAAACCAACTTTAGAAAGAGTTTCTTCATAAAGTTTTCTTCCTCCGCCATACTCCATCCATCCCATAACTTCTTGAGATGACATTCCGTATGATGGTCCAGTTCCAAATAATGATGCTGCTGGATTTTTTCCGTACCAATATGCAGTTACCCAGTGTCCCATATCTAGAACCCCAGAACTTACTGCTTGACCTATTTCAGATGTTTTAACAACTGCCCCGACTGGTTGAAGATCTATCTTCAGTTGTCCAGCTGACATGTCGCCAACCATCTTTGCAAAGTCGCCGGCCATTTCAAAGAATATATTTGCTCCAGAAGGCCATGCTGCTTGCATCTTTAAAGTTTTAGGAGCACCAAATGCTACATTCGGCATTGCAATAGTTGCTGCCGCTGCTGCACCAGTCGCTGCTGCTACTTTAAAGAACTTACGTCTTGAAGGAGTTTTAACTCTCTTCAACGTTTTTTCTTTTTTAGACATATTTGTCTCCCTTTAGTTAATTAACTATTGAAATATTTAAGCATAAATAAATTAGAGAGTCTCGGGCTGAATCAATAAAGTTTTTGATGATTCAATTATAGATTGTGCTAATTAACTTTATTTTTGGCTTTTCCTGTTTTGAAATACTCATCAATATTATCAATCGCAAGATCTGCCATGGCAGTTCGTGTTTTTTTAGTAGCGCTACCAAGATGTGGTAATATAAACGCGGTAGGTTGCTTCAAATATTCTGGATGAATTTTTGGCTCACCTTTATAAACATCTAATCCTACGGCGTAAATTTTACGATTAACCAAAGCTTGAACCATGGCTTCGTCATCAATCATATCTCCTCTTGCAACATTTGTTATAATTGCACCGGTTGGAAAATATTCCAAAGTTTCTTTATTAATTATGTCTTTAGTTTCTTTTGTAGCCGGACAACAAATTGATAATACATCTGAGACAGAGAATAAACTTTTAATATTGTCGTGAAAAGTTGCCCCCATTTCTTTGTCGTTATTTAATTTGGTTCTATTTCTATAATGTATTTCCATGCCAAAACTTTTTGCTATTTTTGCTAAGGCTCTTCCAATTCTACCCATGCCTAGAATACCAAGTCTAGACCCTGTGAGTTGTTTGCCAATTAAAAAATCTGCTGACCATTTCCAATTTTCTTTTTTTACCCACTCGATTCCCTCATTTGCTCTCCTACAAGCACCAAGAATCAATAGCATTGCAATTTCTGCGGTGGCATCTGTTAAAACATCAGGTGTGTTTGTCACTATTATATTTCTTTTTTTAGCTGCCTCAATATCGATATTTCCAAAACCAACCGCAAAATTTGATATTATCTTTATTGTGGCAGGAAGTTTCTCAATAGTTTCTTTGTCTATTTTATCTGTAAGGGATGATAGAATACCATCACAGCCTTTGCTTAACTCAACTAGTTTTTTTTGAGAATATTGCTCATCATTAGAATTAAAATGAGAATTAAACAGTTTAGAAGCTTTATCCTCACAAGATCTTAATAATTTTCTAGTTACAAGAACTTTTTTCATTTTGATTTTAATTCAAATCGAAAATTTTACCTGGGTTCATTATATAATTTGGATCAAGAGTTCTTTTTATGGATTTCATAATTGGAATATTGTCCCCATGTTCTTTTATAAGATACTCTTTTTTATGAAGTCCTATTCCGTGCTCTCCTGTGATTGTTCCATTTAATTCCAGCGTTTTTTTAATTAATAAATCACTAAACTCTCTTATCTTTCTATAAGTTTCTTTTTTTTGAGGATCATAAGGCAGAACAACATGAAAATTTCCATCACCTAAGTGGCCAACCATTGGGGCTCTAAGACCAAATTTTTTTGTTACGTCCTCTGCAAATTTCACGCATTCAACTATTTTAGAAATTGGAAGACATACATCTGTAGAATAAACTCTTCCATTTTTTATTAAAGCTTTTACCGAGTAATATATATCCCATCGAGCTTGCCATAATTTATTTCGTTCTTCTAAATCTTTCGCCCATTTAAAAGCACTTCCCTTATTCTCTTTAGATATTTCTTCAACTACTTGAATATTTTCTTTGTTAGAAGATTCTGATCCATGGAATTCAAAAAATAATGTCGGTAAAACTTTCATATCTTTTAACTTTGAATAATTAATGCTTATATCCATTTGTTCTTTATTGAGCATTTCAATTCGGGCTATAGGTACACCATACTGAATCACTTGTTGTGCTGCTTGAACTGCATCCTCAAGAGAGGGGAAATGACAGACCGCGCTCATAATACTTTCTGGAATAGGAGATAATCTTAATTGTATTTCTGTAATTATTCCAAGTGTTCCCTCTGAACCAATAAACAAATTTGTTAAATTATATCCAGCTGAAGTTTTTTTTGTTCTGCTGCCGGTTTTTATAATATCACCATTAGGGAGAACTACTGTAAGACCTGTGATTACAGTCTTCATGGTTCCATATTTTACAGCCATAGTTCCTGATGCTGATGTTGATGCCATGCCACCTATTGCTGCGTTTGCTCCAGGATCTATTGGAAAAAAAACTCCATCCTCTCGCAAGTAATCGTTCAATTGTTCTTTGGTGACACAAGCTTGCACTCTGCAATCAAAGTCTTCCACATTCACGCTTAAGACCTTGTTCATTTTTTCTAAAGATATCGTTATTCCTTTATCATTGCCTACAACATTACCCTCTAAAGACGTCCCAGTCCCAAATGGAACAACAGGAACCTTGTGATCATTACAAAGTTTAAGGATTTTAGAAACTTCCTCGTTAGTTTCTGGAAAAACTACAGCTTTTGATAATACTGGATCATATGTATCCTCACCTCTAGCATAATTTGTTCTAGTAGAAACTGAGGTAGAAAATCTACCATTAAAAATTTTTTTTAATTCTGATTGTATTTGATCGTTCATTTTTTCTATAATGTTATTAAATTATATAGAAAAAATATACCTTTATTAACCAAGCATCTTTTTGATTTTTTCTAAGGCTTGTGAGATATTATCGCTAGAAGCTGCAAAACTAAATCTAACATAATCTTTAGCTGTTTTTCCAAATGCTGTTCCTGGAACAATGGCTACACCTGCCTCATGCATACATTTTTTGGCAAATTCACCACCATTCATACCTGTTCCTTTGACTTTCGGGAAAGCATAAAACGCTCCACCAGGTAAACTACATTCTACTCCTGGTAAATTGTTTAAACCTTCATGAATAAGTTTTCTTCTTATTGTAAATTTTCTCATCATTTCAATTATAGAGTCATCTGGACCGTCTAAAGCAGCAATACCTGCGTACTGAGCAGCTGCATTTACACATGAGACACTGTTTATTACTAATTTATTTACATGTTCTACAAGATTCTTTGGCCAAAAACTCCAACCCAATCTCCATCCTGTCATTGAATAAGCTTTGCTCCAGCCCTCAAGAACAATTAATCTTTCTCTTAATTCCGGATAATTAAAAAAAGTAGGCATTTCTTTGCCATCAAAGATTTGTCTACTATAAATTTCATCACTTAAAATTGTTACATGAGGATGTTTTTTTAATCCCTCTGCTAAAACATCTATATCTGATTTATCAACAAAACTGCCAGTTGGATTATTTGGATTTATCAAAATCAATAACTTTGTTTTATCAGTTATCAATGATAAAATTTTCTCAGGGTTAAATTTTAAATCTTTGTCTTCGGTTAAATCGTATGGAACTGGTTTAGCTCCAGTAAAATTGATCATGGACTCATATATTGGAAATGCAGGTGTTGGGTGAATTATTTCTACTCCTGGTTCACCAAAACACTGAATTGCATAACTCATTGTAGGTTTTCCGCCTGGCATTATAATTATTCTTTCTGGATCAATATCTTGTTTATAAAGTTTTTTAATTTTTCTTGTTACAGATTGTCTACATTCAAGTATCCCATTGGACAAAACATATCCATGATGACCATCATCTAATGCTTTTTTTGCTGCATCTACAATATGCTTTGGAGTCTTAAAATCTGGTTGACCTAATCCAAGATGGATCATTGGCTTTCCTGCGGCCTCTAGTTTTTTTGCTTCAGCAAGAACACTAAAAGCAGTTTCTGTTCCTAGTCTATCTAAACTTTTCGCTAGTTTCATAATTTTAAATATTTTTTTTAGTTTCTATTTCTATAAATTAATTTAGAACTATTCAACTCTTTTAAATTTTTACAACCCATCAAAACCATGTTTCTATTAATTTCATCATGCATATTTTGCAATAAATGCTCTACACCTTTTTGACCTCCTGCAGCTAAAGAAAACAAAAACATCTTGCCAAAACTACAGGCCTTGGCACCAGCAGCGATAGCTTTTAATACGTGTGTTCCCCTTCTAACTCCCCCATCTAGAATAATCTCTAGCTTATCACCAACAGCATCGGAGATTGCTTTAACTTGATCGAAGGGAGACCGAGATCCATCAAGTTGACGTCCTCCATGATTAGATATCATGATAGCAGTACACCCAATATCAATAGCTCTTTTTGCATCTTCAACGGACATAACTCCTTTCAATGCAAAAGGTCCATCCCATTTTTTTGCACAATACTCTGCATCTTTCCAGCCCATTGCTGGATCATATTGTTCATTAATATATTCAATCACAGATTTTGCTATATTTGTTCCTTTGTCAGTTTTTTTTTTAACATTTGCCAGTTCGAATTTTTTACCTATTAAATAATTAAAAACCCATTGAGGTCGCATTGCAAAACTTATTAAACTTTCAAGCGTAAGTTTCGGCGGAGTTGTAAAACCTGTTCTGTGATCTTTCTCTCTATTACCTGCTACTAAAGTATCAACTGTTAAACACATTGCATCAAACCCTGATCTTCTTGACCTTTCAATTAAATCATCAGAAATTGATCTGTCTTTGTGAACATAAAGTTGGAATAGTTTTGGCCCGCTGGAAATATTTGAGACTTCTTCTATAGTGTTATTACCCATAGATGACATGCTATAAAAGGTATTAAATTTTTCAGCTGCTCTAGCTGACGCCCTATCACCATCAGGGTGATAAAGTCTCTGCATCGCTGCAGGTGAAAGAAAAATTGGCATGTCAATTTTTCTTCCGAATAAAGTAGTTGATAGGTCAGGTTTTCCAACACTTGCCAGAACATTGGGAACTAAATCGCAATCATTAAAAGAGTCGGTATTTCTTCTCAAAGTTGATTCATCGTCAGCCCCACCATCAATGTAATGAAAAATAGGAGAAGGTAATTTTTTTTTTGCAAGATTTCTAAAATCTTCGAAATTATGGCAATTTTTTAAACTCATTATCTTCTAAATTTTAAATTTTTTCTACTAAGATCGCTTATTTTTGTACATCCCATTAATTTCATATCTCTCTGTAACTCAGTTTTATATTGACCAAGAGCTCTTTCGACACCAGCTTGACCTGCTGCGGCTAGAGCATAAAGATAAAGTCTGCCTCCTGCACATGCTTTAGCTCCTAATGATAAAGCTTTAAGTATATGAGTTCCCCTTTGAATACCTCCTTCACAAATTACATCAACTTTATCACCAACTGCATCTACAATTTCTGCTAATTGATCAAAAGGTGATCTGGCTCCATCGAGTTGTCTGCCTCCGTGGTTTGAAACCATTATACCTGAACAACCAATATCTACTGCGCGTTTTGCATCCTCAACACTCATCACACCTTTAAGTGCAAAATGGCCTCCCCATTTAGAACAAAGATTTTCAGCATCTTTCCAATTCATTGACTGGTCCAACATTGTAGAAAAGTAATTTCCAACAGATGTTGCAGTGCTTGTTCCTTCTTTAACATGATCCTGGAGGTGAGGTAACTCAAATTTTCCTCTTGTTACATAATTTATTCCCCACATTGGTTTAAGTGCAAAACTGATTAAGCTAGACAAAGTTAATTTTGGTGGTGAAGTAAATCCGGTTCTAAGATCTCTTTCTCTATTTCCACCTGTTATTGTATCTACAGTAAGTGCCATAACATCAAACTTTGCTGCTTTAACTCTTTCAAGGATAGCATTATTTAAACCCTTGTCTTTATGATAATAAAATTGGAAAAGTTTTGGAGTATCGATCATTGATGAAATTTCTTCCACACTTACTGTTGCCAAAGAAGAAACTCCAAACATTGTATTAAATTTTTGTGCTGCTTTTCCAACAGCTCTCTCTCCCTGATAGTGAAATAATCTTTGTAAGGCTGTCGGTGAACAATAAAATGGTAAATCTAATTTTTTTCCAAATATGGTAGTTGAAAGATCAACTTGTTCCACACCTCGTAAAACATTAGGCACTAAATCAACGTCATTAAATGCATCAGTATTTCTTTTATAAGTTACTTCATCATCTGCAGCGCCGTCTATGTAGTGAAATATAGGCGATGGGAGTTTTCTTTTTGCAAGCTTTCTAAAGTCACTGAAGTTGTGGCAATTTTTAAGAGTCATTGATTTAATATTAGAACTTTTTTAGAAAATTGAACATGTAACTATTTGCTCCAGGGTTTTTGTCTCCTAAGCTAGCATTAGATACATGGTTATATGACATTCCAAAATTTGTACTATTCCCCAAATCCATTGAAAGTTGAACTTCGCTTTTAAATTCTAACGGATGTCCCAGATCTTTTCCATCTCCTTGACTATACAGTCCAGGAGTAAAACTTGGTGTTAGCTTAATTGGGCCTAAATCATAATTTACTTCAACTCCTGTATAAACATAAGCAGCAGCATCTTGTGTAATCATTGCTCCAGTTACAGGAGAGACTCTTCCAAAAATCGTATCCCTGTATAAATTTTCATTTTGATGTTCAATTCCATATAAAGCTGACCTTTTGCCATCATCACTGAAGTCGAACATTCCCGTATAAAAATTTATCCCATTATTTTTCTCGTTTGCGATAGCAGGTAAATTTAAAACTAAAATACCAATCAAAAGAGTAAAAAGATTTATTTTGATTTTCATTATCAAAAAATACAATTTAAATTCAAAAAAGTATATAGCTTATTATTTTATTTTTTCAGTCCTTTTTTTTATCATTATATAGAGAATTGCCCCTCCTAGGATAAACAAAACATATGGCATAAACCATAACAAATAACTATTTTTTTTAAGTGGTGTATTAAATAAAATCCAGTCCCCATATTTGTCAGATAAAAAATAATAAATTTCTTTTTCACTTAGACCTTCATTTACTTTTTCAGTTACAACCTCTTTGATAGTTAATGCAAAATCAGAATTAGAATCTGATATAGTTTGGCCTTGACATACTAAACACCTTAAATTTTTTAAAATTTTATATGTTTTACTCTCATTGCCATAAGAAATTGTAATTATTAAAAATGATATAATTATTAGTGATAGCACTCTCATTTTTTTATAATCCTTTGAATTTCTCTAACATCTTTGTCGCTGAGAGGACCAACATATTTTTTTAAAATTTTCAAATCCTTATTAATTAAAATTGTTTCAGGTATTCCATAAATACCAAAATTAACTGATTTTTTTCCTTCAGGATCTTTGGTTAAAATAAAAAAGGGGTTGCCCATTTCTTTTAAAAATTCCATTGCATTTTTTTTATCGTCCTTAAAATTTACTCCAATTATTTTTAAATTTGAGTTTCTGCTTAGTTCAACAAGGTGTTTGTGCTCTTTTCTACATGGTCCACACCATGATGCCCAAAAGTTAAGTAAAGTAAAATTAAAATTCGAAATTTCTTGTATATTAAATTCTCCAGGTTTATCAAAATAATTTAATTGTATTACTGAAATTTTTTTTCCAATATTTTCTTGCGTTGTGTAAATATTATTTTTGTTTAGACTTAAGTAAAGAACAACAAAAAAAAATATGGCAATTGAATATATTGTTACTAAATATTTTTTTTTCATACTCTCTTTTTCAATCTTAAAAATTGCAAAATTCCTCCAAATGATATGAGTAAAACAGAAAACCAAATAAAATTCATAAAAGGTTTCTTCTGAAATTTTACATTGAAAATATCAGTATTCGATATATTGCTCATCGTTAAATAAGTGTCAGAAAATAGTTTAGTATTGATTGATGCTTCGTATGTGATGGTTTCGGGCTGGTTATATACTCTTATTTCTGGTGTTAATTTTTGACTTATGATATTTTTTTTATCTATTATTTCAAAATGACCTTTGACTGACTTAAAATTATTTTTAGAGAATGTCTCTAAATTATTAAATTTAATAGTATAGTTTAGAAAATTCTTTTCGTCCCCTAATCTAGCATTAAAACTTTTTTCAACAGAAAATATTTGATTAAGAGATATTGAAAGAATTAACAATCCAAATCCAAAATGGGAAATAATTCTTGATAAATTAATATTTTTATTTTTAAATGTTTCATAAAAATCAAAAGTAGTTTGCGTTATTAGATACGTTGAAAATAATAATATTAGCAATAACAATAAACCACCCTCTTTGATTGAAAGAAAAAATACAAAAAATAAAATTATAGATGTGAATAAAGCAATATTAAATATTCCTATTACATTAGAGGATATCCATTTGTGCTTAGGTCCCGATGTCATTAAAAATAACAGGGGTAATAAAAAAGGTGCCAAGATAAAATTATAATAAGGAGGACCTACTGATATTTTTTGTCCTGTTAAAGTATCAAGAAAAACTGGGTATAACGTTCCAATTAAAACTACAGCTAAGAAAAATACCATAAACCAGTTGTTTATTAATATAAAAGACTCTTTTGAAAAAATTTTGTAATTCTTATTTTCAGCTGGTGCGTATTTGAAAAAAATAAAAATTGAAGAAAAGACCATTAAAGCCAAAAATGATAATATAAACAGACCTCTTGATGGATCATTTGCAAATGTATGAACAGAATTTAATATTCCCGATCTAACCAAAAAAGTTCCAACAACACTCATGGTGAAGGTTAGGATGCTTAAAATTATTACCCATGAATAAAGTCCAATTCTTCTCTCTAAAACCAAAACTGAATGGAGTAATGCAGTCATTAAAAACCAAGGCATTAAGGAAGAATTTTCCACAGGATCCCAAAACCAGAAGCCGCCCCATCCTAATTCATAGTAAGCCCAAATTGATCCAACAAGTATGCCTAAAGTTTGAAATGTCCAAGAAACAGAAACCCAAGGTTTAATGGTTAATGCTAGGGACTTCGAGTCAACTTTTGTTATTAAAGCTGCTAAAGCAATAGAAAAATAAATCGATGATCCTACAAATCCAAGATAAAGTAGTGGAGGATGAATTGCTAATGCAGGGTCCTGTAAAATTGGGTTCAATCCCATGCCCTCAGTTGGGATCGGATATAACAAAGAAAATGGATTTGAGTTTGTTAATAAAAATATTAGAAAAGTAGAAATTAATAAGTTTTGGAAAATGATAGTATAAAGTTTGAAATTTTTATTTTTATCTTTATTTAAAATTAAAAATAAAAAAGAAAATAATACCAATATATTTATCCATAATAATAAACTTCCTTCATGATTTCCCCAAGCACCAGAAATCTTATAGAACAAAGGCTTGGTTGTATGTGAGTTTTCGTAAACATTTATTAATGAAAAATCTGAAATCACGTAAGCTATAATAAGCGTTATAAAACTTAAAAAGGTAAATAGGATTTGCGAAAATGCAAATTTATATATTTTTTTTGATATTTTATTGTTTGATAATTTTAGATCATAATATGATAAATACAAAAGAGATAAAGAAAGTAACAGAGATATAGTTGAAACTGATATTCCAAAACTACTTAACATTTTGTTTCATGCTTTCTTTTAATTCAGGAGGCATATAATTTTCATCGTGTTTAGCCAAAATTCTTTTTGCTAAAAAGAATTTTTTATCTTGCAATTTGCCTTCTGCGACAACTCCCTTACCCTCTGCAAAAAGAGCTGGGACTGTACCTTGGTAAATAACGATTATCTCTTTTTCATAGTCTGTAACTATAAATTTAATTTTATTATTGTCTGTCTCTACTGACCCTGGCTTAACCATCCCTCCAAGTCTAATATTATTTTTTAATGAATTTTCGTCACTTTTACTGACTTCAGATGGCGAATAAAAATATAAGACATTGTTTCTCAATGTTTTGAGAAGAAAGATAGTTAAAATTATACTTAGTACAAATATCGATAAAAAAATTAGTATTCTGTTTTTTGTCTTAATATTTAGCATTTCAACAATGCTGGATTAGTTTTTTGAATGTGAAACTAAAATTTCTTTTGCGATTTTTTGCTTTTTTAGATTCTCAAACTCTTGTTTTGAAAGGCTCTCTGCCTCTTTTATAAAATCTTTCTCTAGTTTTTTTAGAGCTTTATTAGTCTTAAGATAAAAACCTAAACAAATTACAAAAGTAAATATAAAAGACGGCCATACATAAACCCCGTAACCATTCATAAATAAAATTTCAAAATTGATCATTTCAAGCCTTTTTTCTTTACTCTAATTGTTTCTATCCTATATTTCATTAGAAAAATTAACGCAGAATACAGTAAAAAAGCTAATAACATCACGCATAGAGGTATTAACATTGAAATGTGAATTGTTGTTTCGCCTGTTAAGTTCACGCTTGCAGGTTGGTGTAATGTAGACCACCAAATAACAGAGTATTTAATAATAACTAAATTTATTAAACCAGCTAGTGATATTAGGGTACAAATTTTTGATGAATTTAAAGGGTCTTTTATAAACTTATAAGACAAAATAAAAGCTATGTAAAAAAACATCAAGATTAACATTGAAGTTATTCTTGCGTCCCACGCCCACCAAGTTCCCCAAGTAGGTTGTCCCCAGAGAGAGCCTGTCAAAATTGCAATGATATTAAATGTAAGCCCAATTGGAGCAAGACTTTTAAAAATTAGACTCATACTTTTTATTTTGAAAATAAAATTAATGACACAAAGCAAACTTAAAGTTCCGAAACAAAGAAGGGATATCCAAGCAGCAGGAACATGAACGTACATTATTCTAACGGCATCACCCTGAATATAATCTTCAGGAGATAGAAATAGAGAAAAAATAATACCAACTATTACAATTGGTATTATAAAAAATTTCACTAAACTAAGAATTTTCCCTGTTAAATTAAAAATATAACTAGGATTTAAATATTTAATCATAGCGTTTCTTTAACTGATTTTGTGGAAGTTTTGAATGGTATATTTTGTTGTCCTAGTTGAAAATTGAGAGGGAGATAAGGAAGTATAAATAATTTTCAACCAGGAACTAACCTGTTTTTTATAGTTTTTATTTATGCCGGAGATTTGTATATATTTTGTTAACTTTGTGGCAAAACAGCCTAGTTGGATGGCTTGTAGTAGTTAGAGCCTCTCTTTTCAGAAAAAACCTCATTAACAAGAGGGTGCCGAATTGGGTCTCCTGAATTATCCTCAATTAAATTTTGTTCAGAAACATAAGCTTCGTATGTAACTTCATTATTCTCGGCAAGGAGATGATAGAAAGGTTGATTTTTTCTTGGTCTCACATCTTTAGGGATAGATTGGTACCATTCTTCAGAATTATTAAATTCAAAATCAACATCGTAAATTACTCCCCTAAAATTAAAGTGCTTGTGCTTAACTATTTCACCAATTGAAAACTTAGCTTTTTTTGAATTCATATTCTTAAAGATAGTAAAATATTTTATAAAATCAATAAAAAAATATGAATCAAAAATCTTTTGTGATAACTTTTAACTGTGAATAAATCATTTATAAAGTTTGTAACAGATTTTGGGCCATTGCTAGCTTTCTTTATAATATATTACAAGAACGATAAAGATTTAGTTTCTGCTATACCTGCTTTAATAATTGCTACATTAATTGCTATTTGTGTCATCTATATGCTTGAAAAAAGAATCCCTGTTCTACCTCTTATGGGAGCAATTCTTGTTTGTTTGTTTGGTGGACTTACAATTTTTTTTGATAATCCAATATTTATATATTTAAAGCCTACTATAATAAATTTAATTTTTGCCTTTGCTTTATTTTTCGGAAAAGTTGTTTTAAATAAAAATTTTTTAAAAAAATTATTTGAAAGCTCTATAAAATTAGAAGAAGCTGGATGGGACAAGCTTATAATTAGATGGATAGTTTTTTTTATTTTCTTAGCTATACTAAATGAAGCAGTATGGAGAACACAAACAGAGGAGTTTTGGATAAATTTTAAGGTTTGGGGGATCCTGCCTATAACTTTTATATTTACAGCATTCCAATTACCCTTAATACAAAAGTATAAAAAAAGTGAAGAATAAATTTAGACTTATAATAAATAATAAATTTTCAAAAAAAGAAAATTTTTTTGTTAAAAAAGAGCTGCGTATAATACTTAATCTTTATGCAAAAAAAGTATCTTCGGGGGATTGGAAAGACTATGGATTAACAATAAATAAAAAGGAAATTACATTTGATATTTATCAAAGAGCATCTGAAAAGCCAGTTTTGAGAATATCAAAAAACTTACATCCGAAAAGTAAATCAGAAAAATTTTATATTCTGGATGCTAATGGTTATAAAATTAAAAAGTCTGAAAATCTTAGTGTGTTAATAAACAAAATTGAGTGGTCTGGTCTAAAATTGGTTAAATAATATTATCTTCTTTGTCCGAAAAGTCTTAACAGCATTATAAATAAATTAATAAAGTCTAAATACAAAGTGAGAGCTCCCATAACAGCTTTTTTTCCTGATACCTCGCTGTCATCGCTAGCAAGATACATGTTTTTTATTTTTTGAGTATCATAAGCTGTAAGACCAACAAATATCAAAACACCTAAAACTGATATTACAAAGTACATCATACTTGATTTCATAAAAATATTTACTACTGATGCAATAATAATACCTATTAATCCCATCATTAAAAAAGAACCAAATTTTGTTAAATCTCTCTTAGTTGTGTAACCATAAATACTCATTGCTCCAAATGTGCCTGCGGTTATAAAAAATACTCTTGTGATACTTGCACCTGTGTAGACTAAAAATATTGATGCTAAAGATGCTCCCATTAATCCTGCGAAAACCCAAAAAGTGGTTTGTGCTTTTGCGGCACTCATTTTTCGAATTCCAAAACTCATATAAAGAACAATTCCCAGTGGGGCCAACATTACTACCCACATTAACGGAGAGGCAAAAAGAGCTTGTCCGATTACAGTTAATCCTGTTATCCCATTTGCAGAAACTTGAATGTCATAACCACCAGATAATCTAAATAAAACTAGAGATACTATCCCTGTTAAAAAAACTCCTGAAGCCATGTAGTTATAAACTTTTAACATATAGCTTCTAAGACCCTGATCTATAATCTGTGCTTCAGTTAAAGTAGATTTTACATTAACGTTTTGACGATTTGATTGCATATGAGAAATATAATCATTTTTTTTATGTTTTCAATGGTACATATATCGCCTAAAAACATTACATTTTTATGAAATACAAAAAGTTAGGAAATACGAAACTGAATGTAAGCCTCATTTGTTTGGGGACAATGACCTATGGCGAACAAAATACCGCAGAGGAGGGTTTTGAACAAATGGATTACGCATTGGATAAAGGAATTAATTTTTTTGATACAGCTGAGCTTTACGCGATTCCCCCAAAAGCAAAAACCTATGGAAAAACAGAGGAGATAATTGGAAACTGGTTCCAAAAAAGAAAAAATAGAGAAAAAATTATTTTAGCATCAAAAATTGCTGGACCAGGATTAAAATGGATCAGAGGAGGAGGCGAACAGTACTCAGAAAAAAGTATAGAGGATGCAGTAAATAGCAGTTTAAAAAGATTAAAAACTGACTACATTGATTTGTATCAACTTCACTGGCCCGAGAGAAATACCAATTACTTTGGAGATCTTGATTATGACCATGATGCTAACGAAAAAAAATGGAATAGATTTGAAAATATTTTAAAAGTTTTTAAAAAAATAATTGACCAAGGCAAAATTAGATACATAGGACTTTCAAATGAGACGCCTTGGGGTTTTTCTAATTTTATTAAGATTGCTGAAAAAGAAAAACTTCCAAGAGTGGTTTCTGTGCAAAATCCCTATAGCTTAATTAATAGAACTTATGAAATTGGGATGTCTGAAATATCAATGAGAGAAAACGCTGGTCTTTTAGCTTACTCACCTCTAGGAATAGGTTATCTTACCGGGAAATACAGAAATAAAAAAATACCTAAAAATTCAAGGTTAGATTTATTTTATGAAAATTACCCCAGATATCATAATGAAAGAACTTATGATGCTGTTGAGAAATACTATAAAATTGCAAAAAAACATAAAGTATCTTTTTCACAATTAGCCTTAGCTTTTGTAAACTCAAGAGATTTTGTAACTAGTAATATAATCGGAGCAACCAAGATGGATCAACTGAAAGAAAATATTGAGAGTATAGATGTTACTCTTAATGAAAATATAATTAGTGATATTAATTTAGTGCATGAAAACAATCCTAACCCGGCACCTTAAATACAACTCAGCTGTTGAAAAGACATTAATTTTGTATAAATTGAATAAATAACTGAAATGAAAAAAATTATTTTAATAAATTTAATTAGCTTGTTTTTTTTAACCTTTGCAAACGCAAATGATCCTAAGAGCGTTGGTAAGTTTAAAAATTGGGAAACTTTTACTTATGACGATGGAAAAGGTAAAATTTGTTTTGCTCAAACAATACCTTTAGAGAGATCGCCAAATAACTTTGTAAGAAAACCTTCAAGATTATTTGTAACTTTTAGAAAATCTGAAAAAATTAAAGATGAAGTAAGTGTTACAAGTGGACACGAATATAAATCTGCATCAGTAACAGCAACTAGCGGAAAAAATGAATTCTCAATGTTTTCCCAAGGAAACTTTGCTTGGTTGATTGATAGAGAAGAAGAAGCCAGTTTAATCAAAACAATGAAAAAAGCATCAAGACTGTCTATACTTGCAAAAGCAAATAATGGTAGACAAACCAAAGATCTTTACTCAATGATGGGTTTTACAAAAGCCTATAATACTGCCAAAAAAAATTGTGCTTAAAAATAAAAAAAAAAATAAAATTGTCCTCGCATATTCAGGAGGGTTAGACACTTCTATAATTCTCAAGTGGCTTCAGGAAAATTATAAAGCTGAAGTCATTGCCTACACTGCAAATATTGGTCAAGTAATGAATAA
Source organism: uncultured Pelagibacteraceae bacterium (assembly GCA_902573425.1). Lineage (GTDB taxonomy): Bacteria > Pseudomonadota > Alphaproteobacteria > Pelagibacterales > Pelagibacteraceae > Anoxypelagibacter. Next base: position 72,198 of record CACGJO010000002.1, on the reverse strand, counting down.
AAATAAAATTATTAAAAATGCAAAAAAGTTAGGCGTCAAAAATATAATTATTGAGGACTTAAAAAATACTTTTGTAAAAGATTATGTTTATCCAATGATAAGAGGGCATGCCTTGTACGAAGGTGTATATTTACTAGGAACCTCTATAGCAAGACCTTTAATTGCAAAAAGACAAATTGCTATTGCAAAAAAATTTAAAGCATTTGCAGTTTCTCATGGGTCAACAGGTAAAGGTAATGATCAAGTTAGATTTGAACTTGGATATTATTATTTTGGACCTAAAATAAAAGTTATTGCCCCTTGGAGAATATGGAAGTTAAAATCAAGAACAGATTTAATTAGATACGCCAAAAAAAATAAAATACCAATACCAAAAGATAAAAAAGGTGCGCCACCATTTTCTGTGGATGACAATCTTTACCACACTTCTACAGAGGGTAAAATTTTAGAAGATCCGAAAAGATCAGCTCCAGAGTATATTTTTCAAAGAACAGTTACTCCTGAAAAAGCTCCTAACAAAGCATCTTTTGTTACAATAGGATTTAAAAAAGGTGATCCAGTATCAGTAAATAATAAAAAATTATCTCCTGCAAAGCTTCTGCAAAAATTAAATTTAGTTGCTGGTAAAAATGGAATTGGAAGAGTAGACCTAGTTGAAAATAGATTTATAGGAATTAAATCAAGAGGAGTTTACGAGACACCTGGTGGAACACTTTTAATGGTAGCTCACAGAGCCATGGAGTCAATAACTTTAGATAAAAAAACTATGCACCAAAAGGATGAGGTAATGCCAAAGTATGCAGAGCTAATTTATAATGGTTTTTGGTTTTCAAAAGCCAGGTTTAAGTTGCAAAAAATTGTTGATCTAAAAAGAAATCAAGTGAGTGGTTCAATCAAACTCAAATTATTTAAGGGAAATATTACAATTGTTTCTAGAAATAGTAAGAATAAGGCCTACTCAATTAAAAAAGTCTCTTTTGAAGAAAATAAATCTTTTAAAAAGTCAAAAGTTGAGAAATTTATATTAGGTGCGGCAAGAAAGCTTAGGTCTTAAAAAAAATTTGTATATATAAAAATATTTATGAAGTTGAACTCCGTTATAAGAAATATTCAGTTGGTAGGTGTAATATTTATTCTCGTGGGAACCGTCGTTGCATTTGGTTTCGAATTAAATGAAATGTATGAAGCTGGTCGTGTAACTTTGGCTGACCTGCTTTTAATGTTTATTTATATTGAGGTAATTGGAATGATTGGAGTTTTTTGGGCTAGTAAAACAATTAGAATTACATATCCTGTGCTAATTGCAATTACAGCACTATCTAGATTGATAATTTTACAAGACAAAGACAGTGCATCGATAAATTTAATTTACCAAGGTGGATCAATACTTCTATTAGCATTAGCGGTATTCTTTTTGACATTAAGGTATAGCAAAAAATTAGGAATGGACAAAAAGAACCCTGGCGAAGAAGCTTAATAAAATGAAACAACTTTTTGCAATAGTATCTTACTACCTATTTGGTTATTTGATTTTCTGGACTTTTTTACATGAAACAAATCTTTTTCCAAAAATTTGGGTTGAACAAAATTTTACAATTGCCATTTACTTGTGGGTTTTCTTTTTTATTATACCATTATTTTTAATAGCCATTGGTACTGATTATATCAAAAGACGTATTGTGGACTTTAAGTCTTTAAATACAAATACTAAATGGCCGCTTTATATTTTATTATTTGGGGTTTGGGATCTTATGATTGGATTTGCATATTTACTATTTTCGTATTTTCAAATTAGTCATGTAACAATGATCTTAGCAAATGGTCTTTTTATAACAGGTACTTATCTAACTTTTCTTAGCTTCTCTATTGCTAGAAAACTACAGGTCTCAAGAAAAAACTAATCTATGGAAAAAAAAATTTTAATATTTGGTGCAACTGGATCTGTTGGTAGCTCTTTAACAAAATTGGTAAAAGAATCATCTATGGATGCACATTTAATTGGAAAAAATGAAGATGAAATTTCTAATCTAAAGGATCAAACAGGATTTAGTTACAGTATAGCAGATGTAAGTGATGAAAATTTTATAGAGACAATCGACAAAGATTTAGATGGTTTAGAAATTTCAGGTATAGCCTATTGCGTTGGTTCGATTGATTTAAAACCATTAAATTTAGTCTCAAAAAAAGATTATTTAAAAAGCTTCGAGTTAAATCTTTTCCCAATAGTTGAAATTATTAAAAAATATAAAGATAACTTAAAAAAAAATAAATCTTCAGTGGTTCTTTTTTCAACTGTAGCAGTAAAACAAGGTTTCCCTAATCATAGCATAATATCTCCAGTAAAAGCATCTTTAGAAGGTCTTACAGTTTCACTTGCCGCAGAGTTGGCACCCAACGTAAGGGTTAATTGTATTGCTCCAAGTTTAAGTAAATCTAAAATGGCAGGAAAAATTTTAAGCAACCCAAAAATAGCAGAGGGAATAGCAAAACAACATCCTCTTAAAAGAGTTGGTGAAGGATACGACTCAGCGGCCTTGGCAAGATTTTTGTTATCTGACGAAAGCTCTTGGATTACAGGACAAATTATTGGTGTTGATGGTGGAAGATCTAACGTCGGATAGAATCTTTATTTAGTGTTCGTGTTTTTCAATTCCGTGTTTTTCAAGTAAGTCGTGCATTCTTTCATGTTCTTTATAAGTTAGGCTATAAAAAACTATTGCGGTGACGAAAGACCCAAGAACAACTCCTTGTAAGAATCTAAAAATTGTACGTCTATTTCGAGCTTTGGTTTCATCGCTCATTTTATTTCCTCTTTTTTTTGCCTCATAAAATTTATAAGCAGCATAAACAATCAATAATATACTTAATATCCATGATATTGGATGATTAACTATTGCTACTAATGATCCACCAAAGATAGCTGCAATAAAACCTGAAATCCAACAAATTGGGCACATAATAACTATATATCCTAATAAATTTTAAATTTAAGTGTGACAAACAATCTTAATAATCAGCAATACTATCTAATAAATTTAATTTTAAGTCAGTAATTAATATTTCTCCAGAAGACGATGTTTCATTAATAATTTCTAAAATAGTAACGTAATGTGTAATTAAAATTAAATTTTTATCACTTCTCCAAGATTTTAAATATTCTCGTAAATCTTTCATTTGTTTGTTTTTATTTTTTTGATACTTGTAAGAAAAAAACGAATTTAAAGCGCTAAAAGTTTTGTAATTTCCGAATGCATATTTTGCTGTGTCTTTGCATCGGCACCATTCGCTTGATAAGACTGTATCAACAGGAATTTGATTTTTTGAAAAAAACAAACCCAATCTTTTAGACTGCTTAATACCCTGGCTACTAAGATTTCTCTGAGTTTTGCAATCATTTAGGTCGAAATTTTCTGGATCACCACTTCCAGGTGCTATTGCGTGTCTTATAAAAATTATGTTTCCACCTTGTTTTAATTTTTTAATAATGTTTTCATCTGCATCAATTTCAGAAATATTAAGAAATAGTATTGCAAAAATTGAGAAAAATGCTTTGTACATGTGTCCAAATTAATAATATCAATCAACAATATAAGGTATTAAATAAAAAAATAAGCATGAAATTTGAAACTACTAGAAAAGGCGCATTAGATAAATTAGATCATTTCATAGAAAATGAAATTTCAAACTATAATTTTAAGAGAAATTTTGATTTTGGACCAAAAAGAAGAGAGAACATTTCATGTTTATCTCCTTATATAACCCATAGGCTGATAAATGAGTACGAAACAATAAAAAAAGTTTTAAAGAAATATCCTTACCAAAAAGTAGAAAAGTATGTCCAAGAAGTATTTTGGCGTGTTTATTGGAAGGGATGGCTCGAATTAAGACCTAAGGTGTGGACGGATTTTGTAGAGGATTTAAAAATTATAAAAGATAACGGAAAACTTGATCAAGCTAAAAATGGAGAAACAGAAATTGATTGTTTTAATGATTGGGTTAAAGAATTAAAAGAATTTAATTATCTTCATAATCACACACGAATGTGGTTTGCAAGTATCTGGATTTTCACACTTAAGCTACCTTGGCAAAAAGGTGCAGAGTTTTTTTTAAGACATCTTTATGACGGTGATGCAGCTTCAAATACTTTGAGTTGGAGGTGGGTTGCTGGAATTCAAACTAAAGGCAAAAATTATGTAGCTCAATCTTGGAATATTGAAAAATTTACGAATAACAGATATCAAAAAATTAAATTAAACGATAATGCGGTTCCATTGGTTGATAGACGCGAATATAATTTAAATCAAATTGAGAATACTGATAATAGCTTATCCTCAAAAAATCTGATTTTTTTTGAAAATGATTTAAATTTTGAGAAATTCAATTTAGAAAAGTATGAAAATATTTATAGTATATTACTTGATAACGAGTATAGAAGAATCAAACTTGACGGGAAAGTATTAGAATTTAAAAAAAAATTAATTGAAAATATCATCAAAAATTCTCAAAAGAATATTAAATTAATATACAATTCGAATTATATTGATTTATTAAATGAAAAAAAAGATTTTGATGTTATCTATCCTTCTGTTGGAGAAAATAAATCTTTTTTGAATAATTTAATAAAAAAAGGAAATCTAAAAGTTAATTTTTTAAAAGACGAAAGAGATATTTTTTGTTGGAAGTTTTCTAATAAAGGATATTTTAATTTTAAATCAAATATACCAAAGATAATTGCTAGTTTTAACCTATCCTAAGTTTAGAGCATTTTTTTGAACAGTATTTTACGTTTTCCCAATTTAATTTCCATTTCTTTCTCCATGAAAAAGGTCTTTTACATACTTTACAGATTTTAGATGGTAGATCTATTTTTTTGATCATTAAATGGTATTTTGTTTTACAAACTTATCTGCTGCCTTAAGGATTAATTTTTTTCTATCTGGTTTCATTTTATCAAAAACCCTAACCATCATTGAAAGTCTTGGATTCTTTTGGAAGAATTTCCTATTTTTATTTATAAAGTTCCAATAAAGCCCGTCCATTACATTGCACCACTCTCCTTTTTTAAAATCCATCATCTTTAAAAAATAACTAGATCCACAAATATAAGGTTTTGTTGCAAATATTCCTCCATCACTAAAAAGACCCATGCCATAAACATTTGGAGCCATTACCCAGTCTGATGAGTCAACAAACATTTCCATGAACCATTTGTAAACTTGCTTTGGATGAATCTGGCAAAGATTCATTATATTCGCTAAAATCATCAATCTTTCTATATGATGAGACCATCCAAAATTTAATGCATTTTTTATTGAATGATCTAATGGATCAAGACCCGTTGTTCCATTGTACCAAGACGCTTTCATTTTATTTTTATGATTAAAGAAATTAGTATCATCAAGACGTTTATCATAATTTTGATATATGCCTCTCATAAATTCTCTCCAACCAATTACTTGTCTAACGTAACCTTCTAAAGAATTAATTTTTATATTATTTTCTACCTTTTTAACCTTTTCTATAATTTCACCAGGAGTAATTAGTCCAATATTTATTAAAGGACTTAATGCACTATGAAATAAAATATTTGATTTTTTACTTACAGCATCTTCATAATCTCCAAATAAATCTATTTTGGTTTTGAGAAATTGATCAAATAATTTTTGAGTTTGATCCCTTGTGGTTGGAAACCAAAAATTATTAGTAGACCCCGGATGATTTTTAAAATTTACTTCAATAAATTTTTTAAGATCTTCCGTATGAGATGTACTTTGAAATTTTAAATTTTTTGGTATATTGATTTTATCAGGTAACTTTTTTCTATTATCTTCGTCAAAGCTCCATTTACCTCCTTTGGGGGTTCCATTTTTATTCATTAAAATATTAGTTTTGGACCTATTAATTTTATAAAAATTTGCCATAAATGGTTTCTTGGTGCTTTCGAGATATTTTTTAAATTCCATCCTCGAAGTTAAGAACATGGGTGATTTAATTTCGTTAAATTTTATATTTTTTTTCTTAAAAAATAATTTAATTCTTTTTTCAAAAAAAATATCCTCTATTTCAAAAAAACTTACTTCATTAATTTTTTTATCTTTAATTGTTCTTTCTAGTTTTTTTTCATATGAAAGATTAAAGTCTTTGCGACAATCTTTATAGATGATGTTAAATTTTTTAGATTTAAGTTCGTCCTTGAAAGAACGCATCGATGAAAGAAAAAGTAATATCTTAAGTTTATGATGTTTTTGAAAAGTACATAATCCTAAATCTTCAGCCATATAAAAAGTATGATCAGAAAATTTATTAAGATACTTTGGGTTAAATAGTTGATTTCCCAGAATTAAAAATAATTTCATTTAAATAAATTATATAAATTAGTGTTTTTTAAGAATTAGCTCTTTTGAAGCACTCAATTGTATTGCTTAATAAGCAAGCGATTGTCATTGGTCCTACACCTCCAGGGACGGGTGTAATTGCTTTTGCAACTTTAGAAACTTCCTCGAAATCTACATCACCCTCCAAGCCGTTTGCAGTTTTGTTTATTCCTACATCAATAACAACTGCGCCTTTTTTTACCCAGTCGCCTTTGACTAATTTTGGTTGCCCGACTGCAGCTATAATAATATCTGCTCTTTTACACTCATTTTTCAAATCTTTGGTTTTAGAGTGTGTAATTGTTACAGTACAATTTTCTTTAAGTAAAAGTTGTGCCATTGGTTTTCCATTTAAATTTGACCTTCCTATAATAACCGCGTGTTTACCTTTTAAATCTTTTTCCACTTTTCGTAAAAGTAAATAGCAACCTAAAGGAGTGCAGGGAACTTTGCCTTCATAACCTGAAGATAAATTTCCAACATTTACTGGATGAAAACCATCTACGTCCTTTTCAGGAAGTATGGCATCGATAATTTTTTTTTTGTTAATTTGCTTTGGCAAAGGTAATTGTACTAAAATACCTGAAATTTTTTTGTCATTATTAAGTTTTGATATTTTGTCTAAAACAGTTTTTTCATCAACACTTTCTTGGTATTTAATGATTTCTGAATTTATTCCAATATCCTTGGCGTATTTCTGTTTATTTTTAACATAAATTTTACTTGCAGGATCTTCCCCGATTAAAATAACTGTAAGTCCAGGAACAGATTTATAGGTTGCTTTGAGTTCAATAATTTTTTTTTTTAATTCTTCTCTAAGTTCTTCTGCTATTTTTTTTCCATCAATTATCATATTTAAAACATAGAAGGTGCTAAAAATTCAAAAATTAAATTTCTTCCAAACATTAGAAGCAAAATCAAAACTACTGGAGAAATATCTACACTTCCAAGGTTGGGTAAAAAATTTCTTATAGGCCTTAAAAGAGGATCAGTTAATTTATAACTAATATCTAATAAAGAATAAACTAGACGGTTTGATGTATTTAAAACACTGAAGGCAATCAACCAGCTAAGAATAGCATTTATAATTAAAATCCAAATATATATACTTACTACGCTATCTAATAAAATTAAAATTGATTTCATTATTTTTTCTCCACATAAATAGATTGGCTTGGAAAAGCGAATGAAGCTTTATTATTTTCAACAATTTCTTTTATTGCAATCGCAAGTCTTTCTTTTACTTTGAGCCATTCTGACCATTTGTCAGTATTCGTAAAACATCTTACATACATGTCTATAGAACTATCAGAAAATTTATCGATTCTGACTGCATGCATTGTATTATCACTGATTTTGTAATCTTTAGATGTGGAGATATATTTATCTATTTCATCTCGAATTTTCTTTAGCTGATCAATTGTTGTATCGTACTGTAAAGTAATTATCCAACTGATCCTCCAATTTGTAGTTTCACTAACATTTATAACTGCATTTTCTGCAAATTGAAAATTTGGTATAACAGCAACTGATTTATCAAATTTTCTTACGACTGTTGATCTAAAGCCAATACGTTCGACTACTCCTTCTATTATATCTTCGACTATTATCCAGTCTCCAACTTTAAATCTTTTTTCAACTAATACTAAAATACCTGATATTAGATTCTTAAATAAGTCTTGGGCTCCTAACGCAACCGCTACACCAAATAAACCTAAACCAGCAATGATTGGGCCAATCTTAATTCCCCAAAGCTCTAGAACTGCAGCCGCGCCTAAGATTAGAATTAAAATTTTGAATGCTTTTATAATCCAATTTAGTAAATCTTTCGATAAAAGATCTTCTACAGTTTTTATCAAAACAGAAATAGGACCGATTATCTGATGGAGTGACCAAAATATTAATATTGTGATTAACGTTCTATTTGCATTATCTATAAAGTTTTCAGTACTTGATCCAAAAGATACATAACTAGTAGATATAAAAAAACCAATTACAATCGGAAAAAATTTTAACGGTCCTTTTAATGAATCAACCAAAGAGTTGTCAAAACGATTTGAGGTTTTAGAAACATATTTTTCAAGTCTTTTGATAAAAAATTTTGCAAATAAACCTCTCAACAAAAGAAATAAAAGAAATATAAATAATGCAATTATAATTTCAGAAATATTAATGCCTGAAATTCCATTTCTCCAAACTTCTAAAAATAAACTTATGAATTGTTCTATTTTATCCATTTTTAATTTGATCTATTTTGTTAAACTCCTCTCCAGGGTAAAAAACTATTGTTTTCCAACCCCTTGATTTTAAAAAAATTTCAATTTTTTTACTTATACACATAACTGTGCATTGTGTCATTAATTCTGCAAGGGAGTATTTTTTGACAATTTCATCAAAACTTTCTGCGCTTCTATTTGAATAAATTAGAGCTATATTAGGAGGATATTTTTTAATTAACTCTAAACTTTCAGTATTAATATCTGTAATTTTAGTTGAGTTATAATTTATAATTTTATTTATGTTAAAACCGCTTTTTTTAAGTTCAACATCCAAATCAATAGAGGTTATATCTCCACACAAATAGGCTAACTTTTTTGCTGATTTTTCAGAACTAATAATTAAATTTTTTAATGCATTTACTGTACCTGAGGCTGCAATAGTATTATTAAAACCTTTTAATCTTAAAGATCTTTCTGTTAAGTTCCCTACACAAAAACATTTGATACTTTTATCTTTGTTTTCTATTTCTAAAAATCTTACCGCGTTTGCACTTGTAAAAATGAGTCCATCGTAGTCTTTGGTGTTGATTGGCTTCATATTTGATGACTTAATATTTAAAGTCGGCATGTGAATAATTTTATGTTCTGATGATATAAAATTACTCATCAAATCTTCTACGTCTATTAATGGTCTTGTAAAAATTATATTCATCTTTTTTTTATAAAGTTTTTTCCTGACTGTTTGAGAATTTCCTCACCAGCGAGTTTGCCTAAAAGTTCTGGCTCATTTTCTTTTCCTGTTTTTAATATATTAAAAACCTTAGTACCATCATCGGAGAATAGTTGAGCTTTTAATTCTATATCTTTTTTATTAAGGATTGCAGTACACCCGACTGCAGTATCACAATCGCCACCTAATGTTTTTAAAAAACTTCTTTCTGCTAATGCACATGTTTCAGTTTCTTTATGATTTATTTCTTTTAAAATTTTTTTCATATGATCATCTTGGGCTCTACATTGAACCGCCACTATTCCTTGTCCTGCTGTAGGTAGAAAATCTTTTAGAGAGAATATTTCTTTAGCATATTTTTCAAGATTTAATACTTTTAGCCCCGCTAAAGCTAAAATGGCTCCATCATATTCTCCATTTTCTATTTTTTTAATTCTAGTATCTACATTTCCTCTTATGCTCTCCACCTTAATGTTTCTATTAATTTGTTTTAATTGAAGTTCCCTTCTTCTTGAACTTGATCCAATTTTCTGGCCAGTTAGCTCAGATAATTTTTTAAATTTTGAGGAAACTAAAGTATCCCGTGGATCATTTCTTTTTAAATATGCTTGAATAACAAGACCCTCTGTTTCGACTGAGTCCAAATCTTTCAAAGAATGCACTGCGATATCAATCTCTTTGGAAATTAATTTATCCTCTATTTCTTTGCAAAATAAATTTTTACCTCCGATTTCTGATATTTTTTTTTTACCAAATAAATCTCCGGATGTTTTTATGGTCTTTAAAATTACTTCTTTATCCAAAGCTGGCTTGAGGTTTGATAATAAACTAAGAACCTTATTTGCATAAGCTATGGAAAGTTTGCTACCTCTAGATCCTAAAATTATTTTATTACTCATTTATATATTTAGATTTATATTTTATAATATCTAATTAATGAAAAAAAAACTTACTTTTTTGGGAATTGAAACCAGCTGTGATGAAACTGCTGCATCGGTTGTGCAGGAAAATACTGATGGAACTGCCTTGGTTTTATCCAATATAGTTTCCAGCCAAATAAAAGAACATAAAAAATTTGGAGGAATAGTTCCTGAAATCGCAGCTAGAGCGCATGTTGAAAATATTGATTTAATAGTTCAAGAGGCAATTTATAAAAGTAAAAAGAAAATAAAAGATTTTGATGGTATAGCAGCTACAAGGGGACCTGGTTTGGTTGTTTGTTTAAATATTGGTTTTAACATCGGAAAGAGCATCTCAGCTGCAGCAGGAAAAAAATTTTTTCCTATAAATCATTTAGAGGGACATGTTTTAAGTCCTGGAATCGAGAATAAAATGTCTTTTCCTTATTTAGTTTTATTAGTTTCTGGCGGACACTCCCAATTTTTAATTGCTAAAGGATTAAATAATTATGAACAAATTGGGACAACTATAGATGATGCTGTGGGAGAAGCATTTGATAAAACTTCTAAAATTTTAGACTTGGGTTATCCCGGTGGACCAAATGTAGAAAAATTTGCAAAGAGAGGAGCTAAAGATAGCTACAAACTGCCTCTTCCGATTATAAATAAAGGTGGTTGTAATTTATCTTTAGCGGGTCTTAAAACTGATGTTTTAAGAAAATCAAAAAATATAAAATCAAATCAAGACAAATATAACTTAGCAGCATCTTTTCAAGAAACGATAAATAAAATTCTGGTAAAAAAAACTGAAATTGCAATGAGAGAATTTAATAAAGAAATTTCTAGTAAAACTTCTAAAGCATTTGTTGTAGTTGGAGGTGTTGCGGCAAATGAAAGTATAAGAAATAATTTAAAAAAAATATCCAAAAAAATGGATTTTAAATGTATTTTTCCATCAAAAGAATTTTGTGGTGACAATGCAGCTATGATTGCCTGGGCTGGAATACAAAGATTCAAAAAAAAAATTTTTGAGAAAGAAAATTTGATTGTTAAATCAAGATGGCCTCTAGACAAGAATGCTCCTTTCCTAAAAGGGCCTGGTATTAAACTTTAATGCAATATTGGTTACTTAAATCTGAACCTAATGTTTGGTCAATTGACCACCAAAAAAAAGCTGGTCTAAAGGGAGTGGCTTGGGATGGTGTTCGGAATTATCAAGCAGCAAATAATTTAAAAAAAATGAAATTTGGAGATCTGTGTTTTTTTTATCACTCAAATATTGGTAAAGAGATTGTGGGAACTGTTAAGGTTATTAAAGACTCATTTATTGATAAAACTGATAAAAAGAAAAGGTTCGTTGCTGTTCAAGTCAGGTTTGTTGAAAAATTCAAATATACAATTTCCCTTGAAAAAATTAAAAAAAATAAGGATATTTCTCACTTACCCCTAATAAAACAGAGTAGATTATCTGTGATGCCTATAGACTATAAAAGCTGGAAAATTATATACAAGATGGGTAAGATAAATTTTTAATTTCATAAATTGAATAAAAATGGCAAAAAGAAGTAAAAAGAAAAAGCACAAAAAAAGAGGTAAAAAATCTTTAAGAAAAAGGAAATTAATTAAAAAAAGAAAAAAAATACCTAGGAAAAAACTTTCTAAAGAAACAAAAGATATTGACGGAAATTTAGTTTTTAAAGTTCCAGAAAAATGGTCAAATCAAGCCTATGTTAATAAATCTCAATATGAAAAAAAATATAATTTATCTATCAAGAATAACGAAGATTTTTGGGCAAAAGAGGGAAAAAGAATTAATTGGATTAAACCTTACACAAAGATAAAGGATGTTAAGTACAGTAAGAATGATGTTCATATTAAATGGTATTATGATGGAACCTTAAATGCTTCAGCTAATTGTATTGATAGACATTTGGAAAAGAAAAGTAATAAGACCGCAATAATTTGGGTGGGGGACGACCCGAGCGATTCAAAAAAAATATCTTACAAGGAACTTCACAAAAATGTTTGTAAAGCTGCAAATGGCCTAAGAAGTTTAGGGATACAAAAAGGAGATAGAGTTACGATTTATCTTACTATGATTCCAGAATTAGCTTACACAATGTTAGCCTGTACAAGAATTGGAGCTATACATTCAATAATCTTTGGAGGTTTTTCTCCTGACTCAATTGCAACAAGAATAAATGACTGTGAGTCTGACTACGTTATAACTGCGGATGAAGGTGTAAGAGGTGGAAAGATAATCCCGCTTAAAAAAATCGCAGATGAAGCAATGATGCAATGTCCTAACGTAAAAAAATGTGTAGTTGTTAAAAGAACGGGTAATGAGGTTAATTGGGATAACGAACGAGATATATCTTATGATGAGATGATTAAAAATGTATCTGACAAATGTCCTCCAGAAGAAATGAATGCTGAAGATCCAATGTTTATACTCTATACCTCAGGTTCTACAGGAAAGCCTAAAGGAGTTTTGCATACTACGGGTGGCTACATGGTCTATGCGTCCATGACACATCAGTACATATTTGATTACAAGCCAAAAGATATTTATTTTTGTAGTGCAGATATTGGTTGGGTAACTGGACATAGTTATATTATTTATGGTCCACTTTCAAATGGAGCAACAACTATTATGTTCGAAGGGGTTCCTACTTACCCTGATAGTTCGAGATGGTGGCAGATAATAGATAAATATAAAGTAAATATTTTTTATACAGCTCCCACAGCAATTCGAGCACTGATGAGAGAAGGAAATGCTCCTGTTAAGAAAACTAGCAGAAAAACATTAAAATTACTTGGTACTGTTGGTGAACCAATAAATCCAGAAGCATGGATGTGGTATTACAAAGTTGTTGGAGATTCTAAGTGCCCAATCGTTGACACGTGGTGGCAAACTGAAACTGGAGGAATATTAATTTCACCTCAACCTGGAGCAATTAATTTAAAACCAGGGTCCGCTACAAAACCTTTTTATGGAATCAAGCCAGCTATAGTAGATGAAAATGGAAAAGTAATAAAAGGGGCAGGCAAAGGTAGACTTTGCATGCTTCAATCTTGGCCTGGTCAAATGAGAACAGTTTATGGAGACCATGAAAGATTTATAAAAACTTATTTTTCACAATTTGATGGAAAATATTTTACTGGCGATGGATGCAGACGTGATAAAGATGGATATTATTGGATAACTGGAAGAGTGGACGATGTAATTATTGTTTCGGGACACAATTTAGGCACTGCAGAAATTGAAAGCGCGTTTGTTGCTCATACAAAAGTTGCTGAAGCTGCTGTTGTTGGTTTCCCTCACGATATAAAAGGGAATGGGCTTTATTGTTATGTTACTCTTAATGCTGGTGAAAATCCTGATGGAGATTTAGAAAGAGAACTCAAATTATGGGTTCGAAAACAAATCGGTCCAATAGCAACACCAGATCATATACAATTTTCTTCAGGACTACCAAAAACAAGGTCGGGAAAAATAATGAGAAGAATTTTAAGAAAAATCGCAGCTAACGAACATCATGATTTAGGAGACACAACAACTTTGGCTGACCCTTCTGTAGTAGATTCATTAGTTGAGAATAGAAAGAATAAATAACCTTTTAACTATTATTAAATTTGTTAGTTAATCTTTTGAACTCGTTTTGAACGTTGTTCCATTTTAAAAACATAGAATTAATTACAATTTTTTTATCTAATTTTTTTAATTCGTCTGCTATAGGAGACCAGTTATAAAGTTCATTGCAGCAATACTCAAATGGTTTTGAATTACAATAATTTGACCAATCAATATTAGTATACCTTGAGTTAAATTCTTTTGTTGCACCTTCGTATGCATCTAAAATCATTCCATTTGCTTTTTCTGAATTTAAAATTTCAAAAAAAACTTTGTTTGCATCCTCTATTTTTCCAATTTTTTTTTCTTTATATAAAAAAGAGAAACAAAAAAAAGTACAATCAATCAAAGATGCAGCATAAATATGCCATTTTGCAATGTTAATAGAGTTTAAAAAATCTTTATCCTCAAACATAATTACATGCTTTGCTCCCATCCTTGTTTTTAGATATCCGTACAAAGTCATTTGGCTAACTTGCGCCGATTGTTCTTGAATAAAATTTTTTACTTGATCAACAGATCTTATTGGACGGTATTTCGTGAAGAGACGCCTCAGAGGAAACAAGTACTTCTGTATATCTTTTAGATTCAATTTCACGTTGTATTTACCATTTATCAAACTATTTTACCCATTAAAAGGGTGTGATTTTGTTATTTCAAGAGATTTTTTGACTTTTAATTGACGTTGATTTCGGTATGCTTCCCGAAAACTCTTAACAAATTAAAGGGAGGAAAGACATGTCAAACAAAGAAGCACATTGGCAAAAGACCAAAAACCATATGTTTGTAACATTGGCTATTTGGTTCTTTTTCTCAATAGTAATATTTATGTTCGGCTCGTCGGTAAATGAGGGATCGTTTCTTGGTTACCCATTAGCTTATTATATGTCGGCACAAGGATCTCTTGCTGCTTTCGTAATTTTAATCTTTTGGTTTGCTAACAAACAGGAGAAAATTGACGACGAACACGGATATGGTGGCGAAAAGGAGGATGACTAATGTTTAAAGGTGGTTTTATACAAAACCTTCCTAAGATCTACGGTCTATACACCGGAGGTTTCTTGGTATTCATCTTATTGATGGCAGTACTAGAATCTGCAGGTGTTAGCGCAGCGAGCATAGGAATTATGTTTGTAGCTTTTACAGTGCTTATCTACGCACTTATTGGTTACTTATCTAGAACTATACAAGTTGACGCTTATTACGTAGCAGGAAGACAAGTACCTACAGTATTTAATGGAATGGCGACCGCAGCTGACTGGATGTCAGGTGCATCGTTCGTTGCAATGGCTGGTGGTATTTATTTTGGTGGCTATACTTACATGGCATTCTTAGTTGGATGGACTGGTGGATATGTATTAGTATCTACTCTGTTAGCACCATATTTAAGAAAATTTGGTTGTTATACTGTACCGGACTTTATTGGAACTAGATATGGCGGAAATCTTCCAAGATTTTGCGCAACTTTAGTTTTAGTATTAGCCTCGTTCACTTACGTAACTGCACAGATTAATGCGACTGGAACAATTGCATCAAGAGCTTTACAAATTCCATTTGAACTTGGAGTTTGGGTTGGTCTAGTTAGTATTTTAATGTGTTCAATGTTAGGTGGTATGAGAGCTGTTACTTGGACACAAGTAGCCCAGTACATCGTACTTATAACAGCATACTTGATTCCAGTATTTTGGATGGGAAGCAAATTAGGAAATCCTTTCCCACACTTTATGCTTGGTGATGAAGTACAACGTTTAGCGGAGCTTGAAGCTTCGGCTGGCCTAATAAAAAATAGCGCTGCAGACATTAAAGCTGCTGGTGTACCAGGTGGATTGAAATATATTTCTAATCCTCACTCTGCTGTACCTGCGGGCGGAATGGCTGTATGGAAATACTTATCGCTTGCGATTTGTATGATGGTAGGAACTGCATCGTTACCTCATATTTTAATGAGATACTTTACAACTCCTTCTGTTAAATCAGCGAGAAAATCAGTGGCTTGGTCACTGTTCTTTATATTCTTGCTTTATTTCTCTGCGCCAATGCTAGCAACACTATCTAAACTACAGTTAATGGATCCAAACTTACCTACTGCGATTATTGGAAAATCAATTGCAGAAGTGAAGAGTATACCATGGGTTCAAAACTGGTCTGCAGTAAAACAAGTGTTTATTGCTGACTTCAACGGTGATGGAATATTACAGTTGAACGAATGGTTTATGAGAGGTGACGTAGTAGTATTAGCGACTCCTGAAGTTGCTGGTTTACCTTATGTTATTTCTGGATTAGTTGCTGCAGGTGGTATGGCTGCTGCCATGTCAACTGCCGATGGATTAGTTTTAGCGATATCAAACTGTTTATCACATGATATCTACTACAAAATAATCGATCCGAAAGCTGACGTTAAGAAAAGGCTAATCGTAGCTCGTGTACTTCTAGTAGTGATTGGTGCTGCCGCTGCTTACATCTCTTCAATGAGATTAACAAGCATTCTGGGAGCAGTAGCTTGGGCATTCGACTTTGCGATGTCGGGCTTATTCTTCCCACTTGTACTTGGTGTATGGTGGAAGAGAGCTACTAAAGAAGGTGCGGTTGCAGGAATACTTGGAGGTCTAATCTCTGGTACGGCATATCTAATTTATGTTGGACCTAAGTTTATGGCAAATACTCCATGGCTTGGAATTGACCACTTAAGATTTGGTATTATAGGAGCATCAGTAAGCTTAGTTGCTATGGTTGTAGTAAGCTTAATGACTAAAGAACCTAGTAGTTCCATTCAGAAGATGGTTGATGACGTTAGAATACCTAGCGGAAGAGCTATTCTTGGAAAACAACACTAAATAAATATTTTATTTATAAAAAGGGGCGATTTATTCGCCCCTTTTTTTTTGCTTTTAGCATTCAATTTCCCATGCTAGTTTAGATAATGCCAATTTGGGTATTAATTTTAGACTACATATTAGGAATAATAATGTGGACTTTAATAGGACGATCCGCGATGAATATTTTTCAAAGAGAGGACTCGAATTTCTTTTTTATGAAAGCTTTTGTGAAATTAACAAATCCAATATTAAAAGTATTTAGATTTATTACTCCAAGTTTTATTATTCCTCTCTTTATACCTTTATATGTAGCTTGGTTTTTCTATATGTTTAGGTTTTATGCTATGCCTTACATACTAGGATATGATGTAATGGGCATGCTTTCATTTCCGTTAGAAAGTGATATTGCAAAAGAGATTTATCGGCTATTTAGCAAATAATTTAGAATGAGTGGAAAACTTTATACATTAATAGCTTTTATAACACTGTTTTGGTTTTTTTGTTTATATACTGGTTTTAGAAATCAAAAAAAAATTACAACCCCAGTTGAATTTTTTATTTTTAGCAGACAACTTCCGAGTTGGGCTTATTTTGCTTTAATTACAAGTGTAGTATTTTCTGGATTAATATTTTTTTTTCAACCAAGTCTAATTTTTTTAAATGGGCTACCGTTTTCAGTCACATCCCTTTTCGTAATAACCATTCCGCTTATAGGAGTAATTTTTTCTAAAAGACAATGGTTGCTTTCAAAAAAATATGGGTATTTAACACCCTCAGAAATGGTTTCTGATTACTTTAAAAGTAATATTATAAGAATATTAATTGTTTTAATTACTTTAGGTTTTTCAATTCCCTTCATAGCTATGCAGCTATCTTTTGGTGGGTTGCTTTTAAATATAATATCCGACGATATTTTAGGCAAAGGTTCTGGATCAATTTTAATAGGGGCTGTAGTTTGTGTTTATTTGAGCACTGGGGGAATAAAATCATTAATTGTTATCGATTCTATTCAATTTCTTTTAATAATTTTTGGAATTTTTTGTATTGGATTTATTGCGTATGACTTGGTGGGAGGTTGGAGCTTGTTAAACGAAAGCTTATCAAGAATAGCAAATATTAAAGAGAATTTATTCAATGTTAAAGAAAATTACAATTCTTTTCTTTCAATACCAGGAACAATTAAAACTGTAAATTTATTGAATGATGAACTTCCTTATAACGGAATCTGGACATCTTCAATGATACTTACCTTTGTTTTGGCTTTGAGTGGAATTCAATTAGCTCCTAATGTTTCTATGATTACATACGCAAGTAAGGACCCTGGGTATTTTGCGACTCAGCAAATTTGGTTTTCTGCCTTCTTAATTGGTTTTTTGTTAATTTTCTTTGTAACAGGTGTTGGAATGGGTTCGGCATTGTTAGGTGCAAATAATATTGTTAATGAAAGTGGTAATAATGTTTCAAATATTTTACCACCAGATATTTATCCTAATAATTCTATGTCCCTTATTCCAAATATTATTAATCTTGTTGGAGAATATTCATTCATTTTTTTTGGTATTCTAGGAATCTGTGCAATTGCTGCTGTACAGTCAATGGCTGGTTTAATTTTAACTTCAAGTGCAATTGTTACAAGAGATATAATTAAAAAATTCTTTGTAAATAATCTCACTAACAAGATGGAAATTTTTTCATCTAGGATTATTATAATGTTGATTTTTATAATTTCTCTTATTTTATCTCTTTTGGTAGGGAAGAATATTTTTGACCTAGCTAGCTTTTCATTGGCGATTGCATGCCAAATGTTTGTGCCTTTGGTGGCGGTATGTTATTTCTCATGGTTTACAAAACAAGGTGTTGCCTTTGGAATTGTTTTGGGAATTGCTGCAGTAATTTTCACAGATGGGATTGGACAAAGTTTATTTGGACAAATAATTCCTTGGAGTAAATGGCCTCTCACAATACATTCTGCTGCCTGGGGTTTGATTTTAAATATCATTGGAGCGACGGCTATATCTTTTATCACTCAGGAATTAAAAGAAACTAAAATTAAGAAAAGAATTCATGAGTTTATAAGTGAGCACAAGAACTATTCCTTAACTAGAAGAAGTTTAAAACCAAGCGCGTGGATTTTACTAATAGTGTGGATATTTTTTGCATTTGGACCGGGTTTAATAATTGGAAATGAATTATTTGGCAAACCCATTAACGTAGAAAGTTGGTCTTTTGGTATGCCTTCAATTTGGGTGTGGCAGGCAATTTTTTGGGCAATGGGTATTTTAATAGTATGGTTTTTGGCTGTAAAAATGGAGATGTCAACATCGCTGGAAAAAAACATAGTTTCACAAACAGAAGATATTAATAATACGTAGTAATACCAAAATATTTTTTGACTTATAGTTATTTAAAACTATAAATAATTAGATATGGCTAGTTCAATTAAGATATCCCCCTCTATTCTTTCATGTGATTTTAGTAAAATTGGTGAAGAGGTAAAAGCTTTAGAAAAAGCAGGCGCAGACTATATTCATGTAGATGTTATGGATGGTCATTTTGTTCCAAACCTTACTATTGGGCCAGAAGTTATTAAAAATATAAGACCTTTCAGTAAAAAGATTTTTGATGTTCATTTAATGATTTCACCAGTTGACAACTATATTCAACAATTTGCCGAAGCAGGAGCAGATATAATAACCTTTCATCCAGAAGCAACTAAAAGCACAAAGAAAACAATTGAGTTAATTAAAAAGTTTAAAAAAAAAGTTGGTATATCTCTTAAGCCTAAAAGTAAAATTGATTTGTTAAAGGATTATCTAGATCAAATTGATTTGGTTTTAATTATGAGTGTTGAACCGGGTTTTGCTGGTCAAAAGTTTATGCCTGAGGTTCTGCCAAAACTAAAAGAGTTAAAAAGCATAATTGAAAAAGAGAATTTAAAACTAGATATTGAAATTGACGGTGGTATTAATTTTGAAAATTCTAAAGTTGCTAAAGAAGCTGGTGCAAATGTTCTTGTATCTGGCTCCACTATATTTAAAAAAAATAATGGGGATCTAAAAAGGAATATCGACTTATTGCGACAAAACTAATTAATGATAACGTTAAATAGTATCTATATTTATTTTTTAGCTATTAAAAAAATTTTTATAAGATCGTTGAAAGAATTTTTTTTTAGTTCAAATTATTACAATAAATTACTAGATACAGAAATACCTTACAGGTTTTTATTTAATCCTAACCCGTATTTACTATCGCCTTTATTAAATCATAAAGAAACACTTATAAAAATATCTAATGAGGATGTAAGGAATTTCAGAATTAATCTTTTTAAAAATAAAGAAAAAAAAAATATACATAACTTTTTGTGGCTTAATTTAATTGATAGGAAAAATAAAAATGAAACAATTCAAAAAATTATAAAAGAATGGATTGCTAAGTATAATAAATATACCAAAGGTATTTGGGACGAAGATCTCACAAGTCTCAGAATAGTAAGCTGGATTTCTAATGCAGATTTAATTTTAAATACTAGTGACAAAGATTTTAACAGATCCTTTTGTAAAAATATAATCAGACAAATAAATTTTATTAAGAATAATATAAATAATTTAAGTGATGAAAATAAGAAAGTATCTTCAATTAGTTTATTAGTGCTTTCTGGGTTAGTTTTTAAGGAATATTATATTTATTATAGGCTTGGTTTAAAAGAATTAAAGAAGTTTATAGATAATAATTTTGATAATAACGGATTCCCGATTAACAGAAATTTTGAGAACCTGTTAACGTTTGTCCAGTACTTTATTCTTATCAAAGAGTGGATTAAGAGCGCTCAAGAAACGGTACCAGAATATTTAGATGATATCATTGAAAAAAATTTAATTTGTCTCAATTCTCTAAATAATCCTTCAAAAAAACTTCCTTTGTTTAATGGATGTACCGACAGAAGTTTGGATAATTTCTTTACATATCTTGAAAAACTTAATTATAGCCTTAAGAAAAATCTTAAATCAGTTGGACAAGTACAAATAGTCAAAAATAAAAAAACAACTTTATTTTTTGACTCTGGTGAACCTCCAAACTATAGACTTTCAAAAGATTATCAGTCGGGCCCCTTGTCATTTGAATATTCCAGCGATAAGGATAAAATCATAACAAATTGTGGCTATGGAAGAAAAATATCTAAGAAAATTCAAATTTTGAGTAAATTTACGTCTGGCCAATCTACTCTTTGTATTGATGATACCTCTGTTGTAAAATTTAAAAAAAGCAACCTAATAAATAAAGCTTATGGTTCAACAATAAGCAATACTTTCAAAATTTTTGATGTGGAGAGGAAAGAAGATAAGATAAATATTGAAGTTTCTGCAACTCATAACGCCTATCTTGAAAAATTTGGATATCTTCATAAACGAAAGATTAATTTTTCTAAAAAGGATAATGATATTGATGGAAGTGATTATCTTATCAAAAAACATGGCAATTCAGATGTTAAATTTTCTATTAGATTTCATCTTTACCCAGGTATAAATACAATTAAAACTTTGAGCGGAAAAAGTATACTTTTACAAACTAATGGGAATAAATCTTGGGTATTTTCCTCTGAAGAATTAGCAATTGATTTAGAGAAAAGTCTTTTCTTCGGTAAAAATAAAGCGTTAAGCAATAAGTGCATTGTAATATATGGAAAAACTATGGACAGAGACGTGAATATAAATTGGAAGTTAAAAAAGGCTAGCTAGAGAATGTCAATTAAAATCAAAAATGCTTTAATCTCACTTTCAGATAAAGGGGAATTAGAAAAATTATTAAAAATACTTAGAAAGTTTAATATAAATATTGTTAGCTCAGGTGGAACTTTTGCTGAAATTAAAAAACTTGGTTACAAATGCACTGAGGTTTCAAAATTTACGAAATTTAAAGAAATGTTAGACGGCAGAGTAAAAACACTTCATCCAAAAATTCATGCAGGAATTTTAAGTAAAAGATCGAGCAAAAAGCACCGAAGAGAAATGAACAAAAATGGTATGAAGTATATCGATTTAGTTGTTGTTAATTTTTATCCTTTTCAGGAAACAATTCAAAAAACTAATAATTTTCAAACAATTATTGAAAACATTGATATTGGTGGGCCAACTTTAGTAAGAGCTGCAGCAAAAAATTTTAAAGATGTTACAGTTATAACTGATAAAAAAGATTATAGGTATTTAATTGAGGAACTTAATAAAAATAAGGGTTCAACTGGTATAAAATTTAGAGAAAAAATGTCCTGTAAAGCTTTTGGATTAACAGCATATTACGATTCTGTTTTATCAAATTGGTTTAATAAAAAACTTAATATTTTATTTCCTGAAAAAAAAACAATGTTTGGAAACAAAATATCTGAATTACGTTATGGAGAAAATCCACATCAAAAAAGTTCTATTTATATTAATGATCTTTCAAATTCAGAAATTGGTCTAAGAAAGATCAGAGGTAAAGCTTTAAGCTATAATAACTACAATGATATATATACTGGCTTAGAAATATTAAATTCTTTTAAAAAAAAAGGCACCGTCATTATAAAACATGCAAACCCATCGGGTGTTTCATTAAACGGATCACCCCTTAAAACTTTCAAAGAGTCATACTTATCAGATCCTGTAAGTGCATTTGGCGGAATTGTTGCATGTAACTTCAAAATTAATGAAAACATTGCCAAAGAGATGTCCAAGATTTTTTTTGAAGTTATATTGGCGAAGAATTTTGATAAAAGAGCTCTGGAAATTTTTGGAAAAAGGAAGAATTTAATCCTCATCGACATATCAAAGTTTAAAATAAGTAAAGATTATGAAATTAAAAATTTTAATAATTCATTTTTAATGCAAGAAAAAAATAAAATTATATTTAATAGAAAAAAGTTAAAATTTGTTACTAAACTTAAGCCATCAAAAAAAGAAATTGCGCAAGCTGAATTTGCTTTAAACGTTTGTAAATATGTGAAATCAAATTCAATCGTGATATCTAATTCTTTCTCAACTATTGGAATAGGCGCTGGACAACCAAGCAGGGTCGATAGTTGTAAAATTGCTGTTCAAAAAGCAAAAAGTTTTCAAAACAAAAAACTAAGAAATTCGGTTGCGGCATCTGACGCATTCTTTCCTTTTCCAGATGGTGTTAAAAATTTAATCAAAGCTGGTGTTAAGGTTATTGTTCAACCCGGCGGATCTATAAGAGATACTGAGTCTATTAAGTTAGCCAACAAATCAAAAGTGAAAATGATTTTCACTGGTACAAGACATTTTTACCACTAATTAATCTTATCAACTTTAGCCGCCAAAACAAAATCACTCTCATGCAATCCTTTTATAGCATGAGTGAAAATTTTTATTTTAGCATAACCCCAGCCAAACCAAATATCAGGATGATGTCCTTCTTTTTCAGCTATTGCACCTACTTTGTTTACAAAATTTTGACTTTCTATGAAGTTTTTAAATTTAAAATTTTTAATTAAATAGTAAATTTTATCCTCGTCAGCCTTAACTTCCCACCCATCTACCATTTTAAGATATTTGTGAATTTCGGTTATTTCAAAACCTGGAATTCCACCTTCACAAGGAATACACTTTTTATCAGCTAAATCAGTCATAGTTTTATCTTTTATTTGGAGCGGGAGAAGGGAATTGAACCCTCGGCCTAAACGTTGGCAACGTTTCGCTCTACCACTGAGCTACTCCCGCATAAAAAATAGATTATAAATACTGCTTTTTTGTAATGCAAGTGATAATAAAAAATAGGTATTCTTTCTAACTCGTCAACGGTAGAATAAAAATTTAAAAACTATGAGTAAAGTCCGCAATATTTTATTTATTATGGCAGATCAATTAAGATGGGATTATTTGTCTTGCTATGGCCACCCACATTTAAAAACACCTAATATAGATAGTCTTGCAAAAAAAGGCGTATTGTTTGAGTCTGCTTATGTTCAGTCACCTGTTTGTGGTCCGTCTAGAGCTTCCTACTATACTGGCCGAACTGTTTTCAGTCATGGCTCTACTTGGAACCAAGTTCCCCTTCCTATTGGAGAGTTAACTATTGGTGACTATTTAGGAAAATCAGGAATAAGAACAGGAATTGTTGGTAAGACACACATGCAACCAGATGCTGATGGAATGGCACGTTTGGGTATAAACAAAAATACTGAAATTGGATTAGTAGTAAGTGAACCAGGATTTGAGCCATACGAGAGAGATGATGGTCTTCATCCAAATAATCATGTAAAAA
Organism: uncultured Pelagibacteraceae bacterium; assembly: GCA_902573425.1. GTDB lineage: Bacteria > Pseudomonadota > Alphaproteobacteria > Pelagibacterales > Pelagibacteraceae > Anoxypelagibacter. The sequence continues at coordinate 48,266 of CACGJO010000002.1, read as the reverse complement.
AATACAAAAAAAAATTATCTTACAACGATTGGCTTAATAAACTTGGATACGAAGGTGATAATCCTTGGGATAGTTGGGCTAATTCTGCTGAAGGAAAAAATGGCGAGATACTAAGTGGTTGGAAATTAAGAAACTCAAATAAACCTGCAAGAGTTTCTGAAAAACATTCAGAAACTGCTTTTATGACAAATAGAGCTATGGAATTTATAGAAGAAAGTTCTGAGAAACCTTGGTTTTTACATTTATCATATATCAAACCTCATTGGCCTTATATTGCACCGGCGCCTTATCATAATATGTTTTCTCAAAATCAATATAGTCCTGTTCAAAGAAGCGAAAGTCAAAAGAAAGATATGAACCCTGTATATAAAGCTTTTGTAGAAACAAGAGTTTCGAAAACTTTTTCTAAAGATGAAGTTCGTAATACTGTCATGTCTGGCTATATGGGTTTGATAAAACAAATAGATGATAATCTTGGAAGACTTTTTCAATTCCTTGAAAAAAAAGGGAATATGAAAGATACAATGATAGTATTTACCTCGGATCACGGCGATTATCTTGGAGATCATTGGTTGGGAGATAAAGAATTATTTCATGAACAAATAGTTAAAGTTCCAATGATTATTTATGATCCAAGAAAACCAGCTGATAAAACACGGGGGAAAAAAGAAAAACGCTTCATTGAAGCAATTGATCTTTTACCCACTTTTTTAGATGCGGTTGAAAGTAAAGAAAGTAAACATCGGCTTGAGGGAAATTCATTAAAAGCAATTATAAATGGCGATAAAATAAATCAATGGAAAGATGGAGTATTTAGTGAAATTGATTATTCATTTAATGAGGCAAGAAAATTACTTAAACTAGGTGCATCAGACGCAAGAGGTTACATGTTGCGTACCTCGAAATGGAAATATGTTTATTTCAAAGGTTTTCCACCACAATTATTTGATCTAGAAAAAGATCCAGAGGAATTTATAGACGTTGGACAATCTGCTGATTACAAAAAAATAAGAGACGAGATGAAAGAATTGCTTTTAAAAAGATTGGTAAGTAGAAAAAATAGAGTGACAGCAACAGATGAATTTGTTTTAAAAGACAGGGATTACTCCAAAGAAAACGATATAATGATTGGGGTCTGGTAATATAATTTTATTCTGCGGCCTAATATCTTATATAGTTTTTGCAAATATTATTTTAATTTAAACGTATGGAAAATACTGAAGTTGAAAAAATAATTCTGCCTATATCAGCATCTGATGGTGCCGGAGTGAAATTAAAAAGAAGCATCGGTGTTGAACCAAACTACTTTGACCCTTTCTTAATGCTTGATGAATTTGGATCAGAAAATAAAGACGATTATGTTGCTGGTTTTCCTGCGCATCCACATCGTGGTATTGAAACGGTAACCTATATGTTAGCTGGAGAGTTTGAGCATAAGGACAGCACTGGTGGTAAAGGGCGGATGACAGCAGGTGATGTCCAATGGATGAAAACAGGTAGTGGAATAATTCACTCAGAAATGCCCGCGATGAAAGAGGGTAAACTACATGGCTTTCAACTTTGGATAAATATGCCAGCTAAATATAAAATGAGCAAACCAGAATATATTTATATAGACTCAAAAAAAATGAGCATTCACAAAGATGAGGATAAACAAGTAAAAGTTATTGCGGGTAAATTTGAAAAAGCAGAAGGTCCAGTCAAGAAACATAATGTTCATCCAATTTATTTTGATGTAGAACTAGGTGAAAAGAAACATTTTAATTTTAAACTTCCTAAAACTCATAATTCATTTGTTTATTTAATTGAAGGAGAAATTAAAATTGGAAAAAATAAACATAACCAAATTAAAGGCTCGACTTTAATATTGTTAAACAGTGGTGAAGAATTAAATATTTCCGCAGAGACCAAAGCTAAATTTTTATTAATTTCAGGAAAGCCAATTGGCGAACAGATTGCAAGAGGTGGTCCGTTTGTGATGAATACAAAAGAAGAAATTACTCAAGCTATTAGCGATTACCAGAGTGGAAACTTTGTTAAATAAAGCTAATTTTTAAATAATTTACTATATATACAATCTGATACAATCTTGTGCGAAACAGCATTTGGATGACCTTCTCCCTCTACAGCATATTTCTCCCCTTCGAGAAAATAACAGTTTATATTTTGAATAGATTTCTCATTAAAAAATTTTACATACTCAGCCCTTTTTTCATCTGGAAGCTTATTTAAAAATAATAATATAAATTTTGCATTTTTTTTATCTGCTATTCCCTTCATTTCTAAAATAATCTCTTGAGAAATTTTAGTTTCGTCAAAGGATCGTTTTAGGGAACTTATCTTCAAAATTCTTTTTTCTATTTTTGATATAAATGCAGATATATTTCCTAAAGGAAGTTTTAAGTATTCCTTTGGTTTATGAATTCTAAGTTCATCACTTTTAATTGAAGCGTATGGTAAAAGAAGTTTGCCTTCAGTACCTCTTGATGCTTTATTAAGTTGGTACATCCAAGATCCTGATGCAATATTTCTAACTTCGTGGTGGGGTATAAATCCGTAAATGATATAATTAATATTATCCATATTATTAGAAATTTCTTTTAATTTTAGCAATGACTGCACCCCTCCGTAACCACCTACTCCATAGTTTATGAAATTAAAATCTTGTTTTTTTTCCTGTAATAACCATACAAAACTTTCGCTATCATCGACTGCCCAACCTTGGGTCAGTGACCCGCCGATAAAAATAACTTTTTTTTCTTCCTGATTTTTTCCTGTAAACCGCCTGCCGTCTTCAAGATTAGTAAGTTTTGTTATATTTCCATTTTTAGACCATGGTTCAAATTTAAAATTTCCAGTTTTAGGTTTCCACCCTAAAATTTCATCTTGTATGAAAGATATAGGCTGTTCTTTTAATTCTACTTTGTCTTTTCCACGAGGTTTATCTTTTAGAACAAACCTGATAAATCCCTCCAATAAAAAAGAAATAATAATTACACTAACTATTGTTAAAATAAAATTTTTAATAATATTTCGTACTTGCATTTATATGTTAGCGCATCAATAAACTAGGTAAATAAAGGCATATCGCTGGAAAAGCAATTATTAGCACAAGCCTAATTACATCTGTTATCAAAAAAGGAACAGTTCCAAACCAAATTGTTTGAAGTGGTGTTTTCTGCATTACGCCTTTAATTACAAATAAGTTCATTCCAATTGGTGGCGAGATCAATCCAAATTCTACAACGATCACAGCAAAAATTCCAAACCATATTGGATCTATACCAGCATCAGCAATAACAGGATAAAATACTGGAATTGTTAGAAATAACATTGCAAGCGAGTCCATCACAGTTCCAAGAACTAAATAAATTACACAGATAACTAAAATGATACCAATTTGGGTGAGTTGTAAGTCATTGATAAAATCAACAACAGTAAAAGGTAGCTGTGTAACAGTAATTAAAACATTAAATACTGCTGCCCCAACAACAATTAAATACAAAGCACCAACAGTTTTTATAGTGTCCCAAACAGAATTTTTTAACATTTCTAATGTAAGTTGACGTCTTAAAAAAATGAAAATTAATACTAATATTACTCCAACAGCGGCACTTTCTGTTGCAGTGAAAAAACCTAAATAAAGGCCTCCCATAATAATTGCAAAAATTAGAAATATTGGAAATACTTTCCAAATTGCAGCTAATCTTTCATTCAATGGCATTTTCTCTCCGTAACCACCTTGTTTTGGAAAAATTAAAAGATAAACACGAATTGCTATCATATAGAGAACTACTGCAATTATTCCGGGGATTAATGCAGCAAAAAAAAGTTTTTGAACAGATTGCTCAGTTAAGTATGCATAAATTACTAAAATAACACTTGGGGGAATTATAATTCCTAATGTTCCTCCTGACGCGATTGAGCCACTTATTAATGCATCGCTATAACCATGCCGTCTCATTTCTGGAGCGGCCATTTGAGACATAGTCGCTGCTGTTGCAATAGACGAACCGCATATCATTCCAAACCCAGCACAAGCACCAACTGTTGACATGGCAAGGCCACCCTTATAGTGCCCAACAATTGCGTAAGCTGCATCATATAAATTCCTTGAAAGATTTGCTCTATTAGCAAGATTACCCATAAGAACAAAAAAAGGTAATACGGAGAGACTGTATTTTGAAACTGCCTCATAGGGTGCTGTGCCTAAAATAAAAAATGCTTGTTCAAATCCTACGATTAATCCAAATCCAGTAAATCCAACTATAAGCATAGAGATACCTATAGGAATATTAAGCGCCATCAAAATTAAAACAGCAAGAAATGCTAAAGCTCCGCTAGTGATGGGATCAAATGTCATAATTTATTTTTTTCTAAAATTGTTTTTAGAAACCAAAGAATTATCGCTATTACGCTTAACCACATTGCTAGTGCAGATGCAAAATAAAAGGGGTAAAAACTTAGCTCCAAATCAATAGTTACTCTTCCATTTTTAAAAAAAGCAAATGCCTCTTTAGTAGTTCCATATGCTACGAAAGACATGACTATTAACATTAATAAAAATCTAAAAAATGTTATAAAGTTTTGAAGTCTCTTATTGTCTATATTCTTAATAAAATCAGCTGAAACGTGAGCGTTTAAAAAAAAAGCCCTAGGCATAGCTAAAAAAGCCACTAGGGCAATACCAAACTCAACGATTTCAATTGTACCTGCAACAGGAGAATTAAAAAATCTTCTGCCAAAAACATCGCAAAAAGTTAATATAGCAAGTGAAAACAAAATTAAGCCAGATGCTATGGCCGCATAATCAAATATTTTATTTATTTTAATTTGCATAAGAATATTGTAGCCTAACAGAGTTTTATAGATAAAGGCACTCAAAATAGATTATGAAATTTGTTTCTTTTTTACAAAATAACCAAGCTAAATTTGGAATTTCTGATGGAAAAAACATCACAGATCTAACTGGCAAAATAAAGGGGGCTAATACTTTAAAAGAGTTAATTGCTAATAAATTAATTCTAGAAGCAAAAGAGTTTTCAAAAAAAAATCCAGGGAAAATAAATGTTGATGAAATTGAATATTTGCCTGTGATTCCAAATCCTGGCAAGATTGTTTGTGTTGGTTTAAATTATAGTGAACATGTGAAAGAGACTGGTAGAACAGTAGAACAAAATCCAGTAATTTTTCTAAGGGTACCTGAGAGTCAAACCGCACATAAGCAACCAATACAAAGACCCCAAGTATCAGAAAGTTTAGATTATGAATGTGAGATGGCTGTTATAATGGGTGATGCAGGTAAGCACATTAAACCTGAAGATGCTCTTAAACATATAATTGGCTATTCTTGTTATAATGAGTGCACCGTTAGGGAATGGCAACAGCATACTAGACAATTCGGGATGGGTAAAAATTTTGAAAAGACTGGAAGTTTTGGGCCTCACATGATTTTGGCTGAAAATATTTCTGATTACACAAAATTATCAATTCAAACACGTTTAAATGGCAAAGTTATGCAAAGTGCTAGTTTAAGCCAGCTTATTTTCGATATCCCAAGTTTAATTTCATACGTTTCTAAAGCCATACCATGGAGAGCTGGCGATGTATTAGTTACTGGTACACCAGGGGGTGTCGGCTTCAAAAGAAAACCTCCAATATTTATGAAAGAAGGGGACCAGGTAGAGGTAGAGATATCAGAAATTGGTATACTTTCGAACATAATTAAGGATGAAAAAATCTAAAATTAAAGCTAAGCTTAAATAATAAATTAATTTATTTGGGGGAAAAAATGATTAAGAAAAAACTGATTGGTTTTTTGTTTGGAGTTTTCTCTTTAAGTTTAATCAGTACAGCATCTGCTACTGAGCTTAAATTGGCAACTTTCGAACCACCAAAAGCTTTCATCGCTAGTAAAATTCTAGGAGCGTGGGCTGAAAAAGTAAATAAATGTGCAAATGGTAAATTGAATGTAAAGATGTATGCCGGTGGAGTTCTGGGTAGTCCGCCTAAGCAATATGACATAGTTACAAAAGGCGTTGCTGATATCTCGTGGACTGTTTTAGGTTACATTGGGGGTCAGTTTCCTTTAAGTTCAGTAATTGAGTTACCATTTTTAACAAGAACATCTGCTGCAGGTTCAACTGCTTTAAATACTTTATATGATGAAGGATATCTTGATAAAGAAATGTCGGGAATTCATTTAATCGGATTACACTCAAATCCTGGTTACCAAATTCATATGAAAGATACTAAGGTTATGGATCCAGCTGATTTTAAAGGAAAAAAAATGAGAGTTCCTAGCAAAATAGCAGGAACAATTCTTAAGACCTTAGGAGCTACTGGAGTAAAGGTTCCAGCTCCTGGTACTTACGAAGCTCTTAACAAAGGTGTGTTAGACGGAACGCCTTTTCCTTACACAGCTGTAGGTTCATTTAAATTATTTGAAGTAACAAAATATCACACAGAAGTTAATATCACGAATGCTACTTTTGGTTTGATTATGAATAAAGACAAATACAAAAGTTTAGACTCAGTGCAAAAAAAATGTATTGATAAGTTCAGTGGTCATGCTTTTAGTGGTTGGGCTTCGAATTTAATTGATAGACAAAATGCTAAAATGAAAGAAGTTGTTGCAAACACTCCAGGTCATGAGATTGCGGTTGCTTCTCCGGCTGTCCTTGCTAAGTATAAAAAAATACTAAAACCTATTGAGAAAGATTGGTTAGCGGAAATGAAGGGCAAAGGTCTTGATGGTGATGGTGTGTTAAAAAGAGCCAGACAAATCATTAAGAAAATTGACGGTTAATAATAATTAAATATTTTGAGCCCGCGTTATGTATAGCGGGCTCAAACTTTTTCTAGTATATTAAATTCATGGCAGTAAAAGCACTAAGCTACATTGGGGTAAACTCTGATAAACTCGAAGATTGGTCTGACTATTCAGAAAAATGTTTAGGTATGCAAAGAGTTGATAGAGGTAAGGGTGCTCTTTCATTTCGAATGGATGATCACAAACAAAGGTTAGCTATAACCGGAGATACTGGGGACAGCTTGGCATTTGTGGGCTTTGAGGTAGATAATAAAGATGATCTTCAAACTTACGCAGCAAAACTTGAAGCTAATGGTATAAAAGTAAATATTGGCAACTCATCTTATTCTGATAAACGATTTGTCGAAGAATTAATTCATTTTAATGATCCTCAGGGTAACAGGGTTGAAATGGTTTATAATCCAATGAAAGATACAGAGCCTTTCAAACCTTCTCGGCCTATTTCTGGATTTAAAACTGGAGCTTTGGGTATGGGCCACGTAGTTTTACATGTTAAAGATTTTAATAAGGTAGTTCCTTTTTATAAAGATATATTAGGTTTTAAAATAAGTGATTATAGTAATACACCAATCTCATTATGTTTTTTTCATATTAATGGACGTCACCACAGTTTAGCTTTGTTTGGTTCAGGAAAAGTTGGTTTTCACCATTTCATGGTTGAGTACAACAGTCTCGATGATGTTGGACAAGGTTATGATTTAGTACAATACAAAGACAATGCTATTGCATATACAATGGGTCGGCATACAAATGATTATATGACGTCTTTTTACTCTATTACACCTTCTGGTTTTTTTGTAGAGAACGGTTGGGGGGGAAGAATAATTGATCCAAGTACTTGGAAATCTCATGAAACTTTTGAGGGACCAAGTTTTTGGGGCCATGAGAGACTTTATCTCCCAGAGAATGAGAGGATGAAGTTTAGAAACAAAAGATTAGATACAGCTTCGAAAGGGAAACAAGCTCCATTATTAGTTGATTGCCCTTGGCTATATTCAAAAATTAATAGTAAAAAATAAAATCAGTTTAATTTAAATTAATGAAACAATACGATGTTATAATTGTGGGTTTGGGTCCAACTGGAGGCACCCTCGCAAATTTATTAGCTCTTAATGGATTTTCAATACTAATTTTGGAAAGAGAGAAAAACTTATACGCTTTGCCTAGAGCAGTTCATTTTGATGATGAAATCATGAGGGTTTTTCAAACAATAGGAATTACAAAAAAGTTTCTAAAAAACACTATAATCAACAAAGGTACAAAGTTTGTAAATTCTGATGGTAAAGTTTTACTTGATTGGCCGCGTCCTAAGTCAATTACTAAAAATGGATGGTATCCAAGTTACAGGTTTCACCAGCCAGATTTAGAGAGGAATCTTCGAAATCGACTTAAAAAATTTAAAAAAGTAAAATTGATGCAAAACACAGAAGTAATAGAAATTAAAAACAATAGAGATTCGGTTAATTTATTATTTAAGAGTAAAAATAAACTGCAAAAAGTTCACTCAAAGTACGTAGTTGGCTGTGATGGTGCACGATCTACAACTAGAGAGCAGATGGGTTCAGTTTTGGATAACTTGGGCTTTACTCAAAAGTGGGCTGTGGTTGACTTAATATTAAGAAAAAATAAAAATAAATTGCCAGATAGAACAATTCAATACTCAAACTCAGAAAGACCGGCTACTTATTGTAGAAATGTTGGTAAAAGGAGACGATGGGAATTTGCTATTCAAGATAATGAAGATGAAAAAGAGATATTATCGGATGAATACATTTGGAATTTTCTCAAGCCTTGGCTTAAACCAAAAGATGCATATTTAGAGAGAAAAGCAATTTATATTTTTCAATCAGCTATTGCAAGAAAGTGGAGAAAGGGTAGGATTTTTATTGCTGGGGATGCTGCTCATCTCATGCCACCATTTATGGGTCAAGGAATGTGTGCTGGTATAAGAGATGCGTCTAACCTGGCTTGGAAAATTAGTTGGTGTATTAAAAAAAATCATAATGAAAAATTTTTAGATACTTATCAAACCGAAAGATTCTCAAATGCAAAAGAGTATATCGAGACAACAATGCGAATGGGAGAATTTGTTAATGCCGTGGGATCAGAGAATATTACTGATAATATTTCGTCTGGTCCGGACGGTACAAAGAGTATGCAATCTATTAAGCCAAAGCTAGGAGTTGGGCTTGGTAGTAATAAAGATAAAAATAGGGGTAAAATTTTCCCGCAACTTAAAATGAAAGATGGCAAAACTTTAGATGAGAAGTTTTCAAGGTCACCCTTATTGCTTACTTCATCTAAATTGAGTAAAAAGTTATCTTTAAATAAAATTCAGTCTATTACAGACAAAGACATTAGAGGTCTAAGCAACATATTAAAATCTTATAATGCAAAAGCAATTATTGTTCGACCAGACAGATATATTCTAAAAACATTTAAGAAAGTTAAAGATTTTAACCAAATAGAAACTTTACCGCTTTAACTTTAGTTTCGTTATTTGGAGCTATACTTCCATCTGGCATTAAAAGAGAATTTTCAAAACCAACTCTGATTTTACCACCAAGTTTAATTGCAGTTTTGAGACAAGACATTTCTTCTTTTGAAAAAGCGCATACAGCCCAATCTGCAATTAAATTGTGGTCTTTAAGTTTTTGTATAAATAATGGAATTTTTTCAGGGTTACTAACTTTGCCTGAATAATGTCCTATAGTGAACATACACCAAACTCTTGTTTCTAAAAGTTTTGCTTTTTTTAAAACGTCTGAGAGCAGATCTAAATCGTCTGGTTCATAACATATATGTTGAACTTTTGTACCTTCTTCATATAGTTTTTTATAAACTTTGATATCTTCTAATTCAGGTTTTCTTGATGGTATCATTTCCCTTACGGCAATTGAAATACCTGGTGGCAATACCTCATAAGCTAATTTTCGCATTTCGGGTGGGGAATATTTTCCAACAGCCTCTGTTGTTATTTGCAAATGCATTTTTGGAACTTTTTGATGAAGTTCGCTTAATGCTTCTTTGCATAAGCCAGAGTCTAAAATATGTTGGCCGTTTTCATTTCTAATGTGAAAGTGAATAGCGTCTGCACCAGAATGATAGCAAGCTTGACCTGTTTTTACAATTTCTGGAATTGTCATTGGAACTTCAGGGTGATCTTTTTTCATTGGCCTTGCTCCGTTCGGAGCTACCATTAGGTTAGGTAAATGTATTGGTTTAGAATAATCCAATTTAAAATATTCCTTTGTTAGAAACCCTCAAACTAACATCTTTTAAAATATTAAGTTTATTAATATCTTTTAATATAACTTTTTTTATAGGCTCTGTAATTTTATTAAATTTAAAAAAGTTATTTAAAAAATTTATTCCTAAACCGAAGAGAAGGTTTTCTGGTTTCCTTTGTCTTAAATATTCGTCTATAAATAATGAATCTTTGATTTGAATGCCATTTTTTACGTATTCTTTAATTTTACTATTTAAATACAAAACATCTCTAATAATTAAGTTAAATCCCTGTCCAGCGACTGGATGAACATTGTACGATCCTTCTCCGAGTACTAAAGTATTTTTCTTGTTAAAATTTGATCTAAACTTAAATGATATTGGGAAACAGTCTATTTTAGAGATTGCGAAATTACTTTTTAATTTAAGAATTTCTTTTAGTTTTTTTGTCACAAGAGGGGTTGGGTTTTGGTTTTTAAATTTATCACTTACGCTCCAGACGAAAGAGAATTTGTTTTTGTTTAAAGGTAGAATGGCCATTGGTCCCTCTTTTAAGAAAAACTGCTTGGCATTATCTATATTTAAATTGTGATTTACAATGGACGTGAATGCAATATCATTTGTTTTGCTCTCAATAAATCTATCACCAAATATATTTTTAACAATTTCTGATTTGCTACCTGTACAAACAAATATGGCATCATAATCGATTTTCTTATTTGCGAAAAAAACCTTGTTCTTTTCAACATCTATTTTACTTACTTTTTTGTAGTATGTTTTTAAATTTTTATATGTATTTATTTTCTTTTGAATTATTTTTTTTAAAATTTCGTTTTGGAATAAAAACATTAAATTTTCATCTTTTTTTGAAAGATTCATAAAATGCTTGATTTCTCCAGAATACTCTTTGTAAAGATCTATTTCTTTGGATTGAAAAAAAATTTTCGAATATTTTTTACCAATTAAACCAATCAGACTTTTATAGTTACTATCAGAAATAGCTGTAGTTCTTACATCTTTTCTTTTTTCTCCTTCGGGCGTCGCGATTAAGTGAACTTCTAAATTAAGCCTACCCAGAATTAATGCGGCTGTAAGACCTGTCAATCCATTTCCAATTATACAAATTTTTTGTTTAATCATTTTTTTTTCTTATGAACTTAACAATAAAATCTATTGTCTCTGGTTTTGTCTCTGGAAGGACCCCATGCCCTAAGTTGAAAATATACGGATAATTTGAAAAAGTTGAGATGTATTTAATAATATTTTTTTGTAAATCTTCTAAAGACCCAAGTAGAATTTTAGGATCTAAACCGCCCTGTATTGGTATTCCACCAGCCTTTTTCAATATCCATGATGGTTCAATATCGTAATCTATGCTTATGCAATCTGGTTTAACTGTTTTGCAAAACTCTTCATATTTTTTACTTATGCCTCTTGGGAAACAAATAATTGGCTTGCCTAGTTTCTTTAATCTTTCGACAATTCTTTTGGTTGGATCAAAACAAAAGTTTTTTATTTTATTTTCTGGAAGTAATCCTGCCCATGAATCGAATATTTGAACTATATCTGCTCCTGATTCTATTTGTTTTTTAAGGTGCAGGTATATTAAATCTTCAATTTTATACATTAGTTTTTCTATTTTTTCTTCTTCTTTAAAAAAGCTTTTAATATTAAAATTTTTCTTTGGTGACTCTTTGTTAATCATATAGACTAAAAGAGTCCATGGTGCCCCGGCAAAACCAATCAGATTTGTATTTTTTAGTTTTTCTTTTGTTTTTTTTATTCCTTCATAAACTGGAGATACCCGATCAATAAAATCATCTTCTTTAAAATTTATTATTTTATCAAAATCTATTTCCCCTAGAATAGGCCCGTATCCTTTTTTAAATTCTACTTTTTGGTTTAAACCATAGGGTATTATTAAAATATCAGAAAAGATTATAGCTGCATCTAATTTAAACCTATTTATGGGTTGTAATGTGATTTCTCTTACCAAATCAGGATTTAAGCATAGTCTTATGAAATCTTTATTTTCACTTCTAATTTTTCTAAATTCAGGAAGGTATCTACCAGCTTGTCTCATAAACCAAATAGGTTTAATAGAAACATTTTTATTAATTATACAGTCTGTTATTTTATTCATATTATATATTATAGTTTTAAATTATAATTGATGTAATAGGGTATGTTGGTTGGTATAATTTGAATAATTATTCATTTATCTACATTTTTATACATTTTAAATGACATTATTTACTGAGAATTAAGTATTTATGCACAAAGTCTAATATAAGTTATAAAATTATAAACATAGGATAAACTGTTTGTAATTTGTTAATCTCGTATGAATAAAAAAAATATTTCTATTAATCTATATGTATAACTATTAATTGTTATAATTTAATTAACAAAATTAATGACAGGAAAATACCAAATAGTTCTAATTTCGGATTCAACCGGTGAAACCCTTGGAAGAATCTTTCTTGCTATACAATCTCAGTTTGCAAGCTTTGAATATGATAAAAAAGAATATGTTTTTATTAGAACAGAACAGCAAATAGATAAAATAATAAATGAGCACAAAGAAAAGAAAAATACAATTATTTTATACACAATAGTAGATACAAAATTAGCCAAATACCTTGCTAGTCAAAGCATTAAAAAAATTATTCCCTGCTTTGGAGTCCTTGGAAACTTAATACTTAGTTTTTCCAAATTACTAAATCAAAAAGCCATACATAAACCAAGCGCTCAACATGTCTTAGACGAAGATTATTATAAAAGGATAGAGGCAATACAATTTACAATGTCACATGACGATGGAAAGAAAACAGAGGATCTAAACCAAGCAGATATAATTTTGCTTGGCGTAAGTAGAACTAGCAAAACACCTACTTCAATTTATTTAGCAAATCGAGGCTACAAAACCCTAAATATACCACTAGTTCTTGATCAAGCAATTCCAGAAACACTTAGAGAAAATTTTTCTAAGTTTTGTGTTATTGGTTTAATAGCAGATCCTGAAAGATTATCCGAAATTAGAAAAACACGCGCAAGTGTAAACCAGGCAATAGATTTAAAAACTTACACCGATGCAGAGGCTATAAAGGTTGAGGTAGAAAATTCAAAGAAAATGATGAAACAGTATAGTTGGCCAACAATTGATGTAACACGAAGGTCAGTGGAAGAAACTGCAGCTTCGATAATTAAAATATTTGAAATTAAGAAAAATAAATGAAAATAATTTTAGCTTCTAAAAGCGGTGTAAGAAAAAAAATTTTAGATCAAAATAATATTGAAAGCCAGGTCGTTGGATCAAATGTAAACGAAGACGAAGTAAAGGTTTCTTTGTTAGCAGAGGGCGCCAGCCCAATGTTGATATCTAAAAATCTAGCAGAACTTAAAGCAAATAAAGTAAGCTCTAAAACACCCGACCAAATTGTTCTTGGAGCAGACAGTGTTATTGATATAGGTGGAGAGCTAATATCAAAACCAAAATCAAGAGACGAAGCATTTGAAATTCTACAAAAATTAAATGGAAAAAAACACCAATTGATAAGTTCGGTATGTATATCTAAAAATGGATCAATGATTTGGAACTATACAGATGCCTCCACTTTAACAATGAAAAAACTTAATTTAGACGAAATCAAAGTTTATTTAAAAAAAGTAAATGACAAAAATTTATATGCCTACGGAGTTTATCAGATCGAAGCTGGTGGAAAGGATTTGTTCTCAAAAATTGAAGGAGACGAAGATTCAATCATGGGACTTCCTGTGAAAAAAATAAAGGAGTATTTAAGTAATTTGAAATGCTAATTTTAATTTGGGTTGTAGTTTGTATTATTTTTTATTTAGTCCAAAAAGTTCTTGGTAATTCTGGACATGCATTAGAATTATTCGCTTTATTCACAGCATTAGCATTATTTTTTATTGATAGATTAAGCAGAAAAACAAAAAAATGAAAAAATTTTTAGTGATTGGTAATCCAATAAAGCATTCTTTGTCGCCAAAATTACATAATTATTGGTTTAAGAAAAATAACATTGATGCTGTTTATGAAAAAAGACAAATTGAGGAAGAAGATATAAAGCATATAGTTTCAGAAATTAGAAATGGAATTTTGGAAGGTATGAATGTTACGGTTCCATTTAAAAAATCAGTTATAAAGTTTTTGGACGAACTAAGTCCTCATGCAAGCGAAACACAGTCTGTAAACACCATTTATAAAGAAGAAAATAAAATAGTAGGTGGAAATACTGACATAGGTGGTTTTGGTGCTTCATTAAACTATATTAATTACAATTTGAAAGGAAAAACAGTTTTTATTTTGGGGGCAGGCGGTGTTGTGCCATCACTTATTGTAGCCCTTAAACATCTGAGGGTATCTAAAATTATTCTAAGTAACAGATCAAATGATAAAGCAACATATTTAAAAAAAAAATTTCCTTTTATAATTTTAGTAAATTGGGGTCAATTACAAGATTTTGATATGATTATTAACGCCACAAGCATCGGCCTTAATAAAAATGATAAAATCCCAATAAATTTTAATAATACAAAACCAGGTAGACTTTTTTACGATATTATTTACAACCCAAAAGAAACAAATTTTTTAATTGAGGCAAAAAAGAAAGGGAACCTCGTTGAAAATGGAAAAATGATGTTTTTATATCAGGCACAATTGGCATTTGAATTGTGGTTTAATATCAAACCAGAGATCGACGAAGAAGTTATCAAGTTGGTAGAATGATTAAAATTGGAATCACAGGATCTTTAGCATCTGGTAAAACAACTGTTGCAAAAATAATTTCATCAAAAAAAAACCCGCTTTTTGACGCTGATAAATCTGTTAAAAGAATTTATCAGTCCAATACCTTCAAAACTAAAGTTTTTAAAAAATTTAAATTAAAAAATAGAAGTAATATTAAAGATGACCTAAAAAAAATAATACTTAAAAATAGTAAATCTTTATTTGAATTAGAAAAAATTATTCATCCTTTAGTCAGGAAAGAAATAAGAAGTTTTTCAAAAAAAAATAGAAAAAAACATTTTTTATTTTTTGAAATACCCTTACTCATTGAAAGTAAATTAATGAAAAATTATGATAAGATTATATTTGTTAATTCAAAGAAAAATCTAAGGTTAAAAAGATTTCTGAAAAGAGGCAAAAGCAAGAAAATTTTCAACATATTAGATAGAAGACAACTCCTGCCTGCAAAAAAAATTAAGTTTTGTGATTATGTTATCAACAACAACGGAACGTTAAATAAATTGAAAAGAAAAATTAAATATATAAAAAAGAAACTATGAGTGAAATAATACTCGACACAGAGACCACTGGTCTTTCAGTAAAAGACGGTCACAGGATATTAGAAATTGCATGTATTGAAACTGAAAATTTGATCCCAACAAAAAGGGTATTTTACAAACTTATTAATCCTGAAAGAGAGATTTCAGCTGATGCATCAAGAATTCATGGTTATACATCTGAGATTTTAAAAAAT
Organism: uncultured Pelagibacteraceae bacterium; assembly: GCA_902573425.1. GTDB lineage: Bacteria > Pseudomonadota > Alphaproteobacteria > Pelagibacterales > Pelagibacteraceae > Anoxypelagibacter. Next base: position 32,699 of record CACGJO010000002.1, on the reverse strand, counting down.
AAAGAAAAATTCGCAGACATCGCAAAAGAGTTTAAAGATTTCATTGCTGATAAAAAACTTATTATTCATAATGCCCCTTTTGATATTTCATTTATTAATTCTGAATTAACAAGATTAAATTTAGAAAAGATAAATATTAAAAAAAATGTAATCGACAGCTTAGAAGTTGCGAGATCCAAATTTCCTGGGTCTTCTAATTCTTTGGATAATCTTTGTAAAAAATTTAATATTGATCTGTCAAAAAGGACGAAACATAATGCCTTATTGGATTGTGAATTACTAAGACAAGTGTATATAAACCTTGTCGGAGAAAAAGAACCATCTTTACAGTTTAAGCAAGATGAAGTGGCAAATCATACTAAAGAAAATTCAGTAAAGCTCTATTTAAAAAAAATACTTTATCCTTCAAAATCAGAAATTATTTCACATTCAGAGTATTTGAAAAAAGAAATAAAAAAAAATTATTTTTGAACCTGTTTATTATCGTAAAGTTTCTGGAAATCAATTTTTTCAGGTATATTTATTTTATTGAACCCAGAACTTTTAAATAAAAATATTATTATTTCTCTCATATTTGGATATATCTCTTCCGGCACTTTAATTAATATAATTTTTTCCATTTCATCTTTATTATCAATTTTGTCGAACTGAATTATTGATGTTAGCTCAACTTTTACATCTAGGTTTCTATTTGATGTTTTATTTACTGGAATTAAGCGTAAATTTATATCGGCCTGAACAATTTTCTCTTTAAGTTTTTTGCTCTTTATATCACACACAAAGTTATAATTTTTAATATCCTTTTCTAGAAGAAAATAAGATTTTGCATCATTTATTTTAAAACTTAAATCTTTTATATATTTTGTTACAATTTCATATGTCATCTTTTTTATCTCTATCTAAAATTTCTCCTTCAATATAATCTTTTTTATCTGTTACTGGTCTTTTTTTTTTCAGAAATAATCTGATTATTTTTTTTCTTGTAAATGGGATAAGCAAAAGAAAACCCAAAAAGTCAGTAATAAAACCAGGTATTATTAATAACAAAGCCGCAAATGCTATAGATGCACCAGACATCATTTCATAAATTGGTATTTTATTTTTGTACAGGTTATTAATTCCTGATCTCAAAGTATTAAGACCTTCAAGCTTTGCAAAATATATACCTATCACCGCAGTCAAAAATATTAGACCTATTGTACTCAAAGCACCAATATTTTGGCCAATTTTAATCATTAAAAATATTTCTACCGCCGGTATTGCAATTATTAGTAATAGCACTGTGTTCATTTGACGGTTTCCAAATTATATTATTAATGTATATTTATCAAATAATGAGTAATAATTTTGGATATCTAGACATTATATTATTAGCCATGATAGCTGGTTTTATAATATTAAGATTAAGAAACATTCTAGGCAGAAAAACCGGACACCAAGAAAAAGCTTTTTCTGATTTTACAGATAAAAAATTTGAGCAATTTAAAAAAGCTACTACCACGAAAGACCTTAAACCAAAAAATGAATTCGATGCTAAAGATAAGAAACAATTTTTAAAAGGAGCAGAAATAGCATACGAAACAATTCTGACGTCTTTTTCGAGAGGCGATAAAGAAAATTTAAAAACTCTTCTTACAGAAAAAATGCAAAATAATTTTTCGTCAGCCATTGAAGATAGAAAAGCAAAAAAAATTAAGTCAGAGCTAACTTTTGTTGGCATCAAATCTTCTGCAATTGAAAATTTTGAAAAGACAGCAGAAGCTTTATATTTTACCGTGAAATTTGTTAGTGAGATAATTTCAGTTAAAAAAGACAAAGACAATAAAGTAGTAGAAGGGGACCCAAATAAAATTACAACAGTAATAGATCACTGGAAATTCACGAAAAAAATATCTAGCTCAAGCCCAAACTGGTATCTTGCTGATATCAAAAATTCTTGATTAAAAATTTAGAAAAAAAAAATTCAGACCTTAAAGACTGGGAGAAATTTTTAGAGGACCCAGGTAAAATACACAACAAAGATAATGATGGAGTAACAGATTTAAATTTAAATAAAAAATTTAGATTTGATCTTCATGGTTATTCAATCGAAAAAGCAAACTCTACCATAGATCAAATAATCTCGAAGTGTTATAAAAACGGTGTACACCAAATCTTGGTAATTACAGGAAAAGGAATTCATTCTAAAAACGAAAGTAACGTATTTACATCTAGTAAATATAATAAGCTTAAAAACACAATACCGTTATTCTTAAAAAGCAAACCAGAGTTAGCTTCAAAAATTAAAAAAATTACTACTGCGCCAACCGAGCAAGGTGGTGAAGGGGCTTTGATAATCAGGCTTAAAAAACTTACAAAATAAATTTTGATAGATCGGTATCTCTAACTAGATCGCCTAAATTTTTCTTAACGTAATCTTTGTTAATTATAATTTTTTGTCCCGGTTTGTCGGAGGCTGTAAAGCTAATTTCATCCAAAACTTTTTCAATAATTGTATGTAATCTTCTCGCACCAATGTTTTCCACAGTTGAATTTATTTCGGTAGATAATTTAGCAAGCATATCTATACCATCATCAGAAAACTCAAGGTCAACATTTTCTGTTTTTAGTAAGGCCTTGTATTGTTTTATTAAACTGTTGTCTGGCTCTTTTAAAATTCTTTTAAAATCTTCCTCCGTAAGGGCTTTTAATTCTACTCTTATAGGTAGACGGCCTTGTAATTCCGGTAAAAGATCCGAAGGTTTTGCAAGTTGGAAAGCTCCTGAGGCAATAAATAAAACATGATCTGTTTTTACTGGCCCATACTTTGTATTAACAGTTGTTCCTTCTATTAAAGGAAGCAAGTCTCTTTGAACTCCTTCTCTAGACACATCCCCACCTGCTCTATCTGTTCTTGCAGAAACCTTGTCAATTTCATCTAAAAATACTATCCCGTTATTTTCTGTAGACTCAACAGCCTCCTTAATTATTTTGTCTTGTTCAATCATTTTATCAGACTCTTGAGCTATTAAAATTTCATGAGATTCTTTTACACTCATTTTTTTCTTTTTTCCCTTTTGGCCCATAGACTTACCAAGCATTTCACCCAAGTTTACCATTCCTATATTTGCTCCTGGCATACCTGGTATTTCAAAGCTTGGCATACCTGATTTGGTTTCATTAATCTCTATCTCAATCTCATTTTTATCTAAATCACCAGAACGAAGTCTTTTCCTAAAACTTTCTCTTGTTGCTAAGCTTGCTTTTTTTCCAACAAGAGCGTCTAGAACTTTTTCTTCTGCTGATTGTTGTGCTTTAGCGTAAACTTCTTTTCTCTTCTTTTCTTTTTCCATCGCAATTGCTATTTCAATCAGGTCTCTTATAATTTGCTCAACATCTCTACCTACATACCCAACTTCTGTAAATCTAGTTGCTTCAACCTTTATAAATGGAGCTTGAGCCAACCTCGAAAGTCTTCTAGAAATTTCTGTTTTTCCAACACCTGTTGGGCCGATCATCAAAATATTTTTTGGCAGTACTTCTTGTTTCATATCATCTGTAAGGGCCTGTCTTCTCCATCTATTCCTTAGTGCTACTGCAACAGCCCTTTTAGCTTCGGTTTGTCCAATTACGTATCTGTCTAACTCAGAAACTATTTCTCTAGGTGAAAGAGCGCTAGTTTTTGATGATTTTTTATCATCATTATCTTTAACGACTTTTAAATTTGGTGTCTTTTGAATCATGTTTAAATTTTTTCTGTAGTTATATTGTTGTTTGTAAATACACAAATTTCTGATGCAACTTTTAATGATTTTTTCGCAATCTCTTCGGCTGTCATTTTTGTTTCGATCAAAACTTTGGCAGCCGCTAAGGCATAATTCCCTCCAGAGCCAATTCCAATTAATCCATCTTCTGGTTCAAGGACATCACCTGTCCCAGAAATTATAAAGCTTTTTTCTTTATCAGCTACAGCCATTAAAGCCTCAAGTCTTCTCAAATATTTATCTGTTCTCCAATCTTTAGCAAGTTCAACAGCTGCCCGTGTTAAATTTCCCGCATGTTTTTCTAATTTCGCCTCCAGCCTTTCAAAGAGAGTCAAGGCATCCGCAGTTGATCCTGCAAATCCAGCAATCACATTTCTTTTCTCGATCTTTCTTACTTTTTTTGCTTTACTTTTTAATACTGTGTTCCCCAAACTAACCTGCCCATCACCAGCAACAATGGTTTGTCCATCTTTTCTTATTAAAACTATAGTAGTACCGTGCCAATTTTTGCCTGTATCCATGATTTACATGTGGAGATTAAATTTGAATCTTCAAGAGGAGAATCGGATTTATTGCTAAAATCTTAATTTAGCTATATATCTTAGTTTTAATCTTGGTAGATATGATCAGAAAAGCGAAAATTTTAAGAAAAACTAAAGAAACAAACATCGCAGTCGAAATTAATTTAGATGGTAAAGGAAAATACCAAATCAAGACGAAAATAGGCTTTTTAGATCATATGTTAGAACAGTTATCAAAACATTCTCTCATAGATATTAAACTAATGGCAAAAGGTGATACTCATATTGACTTACATCATACAACAGAGGACTCAGGTATCGTACTTGGTGAAGCAATAAAAAAAGCCGCAGGAAACCGAAAAGGTATTAGAAGATACGCAAGTGCTGTTATTCCAATGGATGAAACTTTGACCAGGGTTTCGATTGATATTTCTAATAGACCTTACTTAATATGGAAAGTTGATCTTAAGGTAGAGAAATTAGGTGAAATGGATACTGAACTTTTTAAAGAATGGTTTCAAGCTTTTTCACAGTCAGCGGGTATAACATTACACGTTGAAAATATTTACGGTGAAAATAGCCATCATAAAATTGAGTCCTGTTTTAAAGCACTAGCGCGATCATTAAGAGAAGCCTTAGAGTTGGATAAAAGGGTCAAAAATATTCTTCCTTCGACAAAAGGAAAACTTTAAAAGAAAGATGAAAATATTTCCTGCTATAGATATTAGAGGGGGGAAGTGTGTTCGGCTTTTAAAAGGGAATTTTGAAAAATCCACTGAATATAAAAAATCTCCTACAGATCAAGCAAAAGAGTTCTTAGACTTAGGTTTCAAAGATTTACACATCGTTGACTTAGATGGCGCTTTAAAAGGCAAGACAGTTAACTTAGACATAATTTGTGAGATAATAAACACCTATAATCTTAAAGTTGAAGTAGGCGGAGGCATAAGATCTCTTGATAGTATTAAGCAGTATATTGATACAGGTGTAGATAAAGTTATTTTGGGTAGTGGAGCAGTTAAAAATAAAGAATTCTTAAAAGATGCCTGTATAAAGTTTAAAAATAAAATTGCCTTAGGATTAGACTCTAAGGATGGTTACTTATCTATTTCAGGCTGGAAAGAAAATTCGAATATTAAAACTATAGACTTCTTAAAAGAGGTAAATAATTTTGGTATTAGCAGAATTATTTATACAGATATTAATAAAGATGGAATGAAAATTGGACCCAACTTTGAAGGGACAGTAAAAATTGCCGAAATTTCTAATTGTCCAGTAGTGATTTCTGGTGGAGTTTCAACAATTAAAGATATTATAAAATGTAAAGAGTTAAATATTAAAAAAGTTGAAGGCATAATAGTTGGTAAAGCTATTTATGATGGCGAAATTAAACTTGATGAGTTGGCAAAAGAAATAGATTAAATTATGGTTGCAAAACTATCTACGATAAGAAGAAAAATTAGAAATGGTGATAAACTTGGATTTTCCGAAAAAGCCAGAGCTATTAATAAAGGTTTACTGCCTAGTAAAGTAAAAAAAAAGAAAAATGTTAAAAAATAGAATTATACCTTGTTTAGATGTTAAAAATGGAAGAGTTGTTAAAGGAATTAATTTTATTGAACTAAAAGATGCTGGCGATCCAGTTGAACAAGCCAAGGTTTACAGCGATGGTGGTGCAGACGAGATTTGTTTTTTAGATATAACAGCATCTAACGAAAACAGAAATACTATTTTGGACGTGGTCAAAAAAACATCACAAGAGTGTTTTGTGCCTCTAACAGTCGGAGGAGGAGTGAGAAATATTATAGATATTTCTAATTTGCTAAAATCGGGTGCGGATAAAGTATCTATTAATACAGCAGCGGTGAGCAATAAAAATATTATCAAAGACTCAGCAGAAAATTTTGGGTCACAGTGCATAGTTATTGCAATAGATGCCAAGAAAATAAGTGAAAAAAAATGGGAGGTATTTACCCATGGGGGCAGAAATTCTACAGGTTTGGATGTTCTCAATTATGCAAAAGAAGTCGAAGAACTTGGAGCAGGAGAAATATTATTAACTTCGATGGATAGAGATGGAACTAAAAAAGGTTATGATTTAGAGCTAACCGAGTTAGTTTCTAATTCTGTAAACATTCCAGTTATTGCATCTGGTGGTGTTGGAAAACTCGATCACTTATATGATGGTCTCAAAAAAGGTAAAGCAAGCGCCGTATTGGCTGCATCTATATTTCATTTCGGTGAATTTTCTATAAATGATGCAAAAAAATATTTAGACTCAAAGGGAATTCCTGTAAGAATTTAATAATGTTTAAAACTTTAGAAGAATTAATAAATATCATCCGCCAAAGGAAAAACTCATCAAATGAGAAATCTTATACAAATAAATTATTAAGTGATAAAAAATTAAGTGTTAATAAGGTAAAAGAGGAAATCTCAGAGCTTCTTGAGGCCATCCAAAAAAATTCAAACACAGTGCACGAAACAGCTGATGTCTTATATCATTTAATGGTGCTTTTAGAGGCAAACAATATTAAAATTGAAGATGTAATGGAAGAATTAAAAAAAAGGCAAAAAAAATAAAGTGAAATACGATAATAACAACATATTTGCTAAAATTTTAAGAGGGGAAATACCTTGTAAAAAAATTTTTGAAAACGAATTTGTACTTTCTTTTTACGATATAAACCCTCAAAAAAAAATTCATGCTTTAATTATTCCTAAGGGATCATACATAGATTTAGATGATTTTATTAAAAATGCTAAAGAAAAAGAAATTTTAGAGTTTTTTAAAGCAATCTCGCATGTAGCTAAATTGTTGAAAATATCAAATATTGAAGGTGGGTATAGAACCATATCTAATATTGCAAAAAATGGTGGACAAGAAGTTCCCCATCTTCATTTTCATCTATTTGGTGGAGAGCAAATTGGTAAAATGGTGGCTAACTAGCACTTGGTATCTGAAATAATTTTTTACTAATTTCTGGATTTTTAAAAATATCGTATAAAATAAAAGTTGTTTTACTACCGGTTAAATTGATAATTTCCCATCCCTTTAAGTTAAAATTATCTATGTCAAAAAAAAGCATTATTTCACCCTTATCTTTATCTAGAGATATAATTTCAAAGTAATCGTTTTTCTGGGTTATTGATGCAGTTAAAATTAAATCCTCAAATTTTTTATTATCTAAAATATCTAAAAAATAAGACGTCTTTGCAGGATAAAAATAACTTTTATTGTACCGTGCATGATAAATAATTAAGTTATTTCTATTTACAATCAATTGTTTCTGTTTTTTATCTTCATAAATACATTTTAAAAAGTGAGGTCTTTTTAAAAAACATTTGCCTGTTTCTTCTTTATCATGAGAAATTTGACTAAAACTAAATTTTAAAGTTTTAATATTATTTATATTTTCAATAATTTTTTGTTTATCGCTAGCTAGTGAAGTTTTATTAAATGAAAAAAGCGAAATAATTATAAAAATTAAAATAAAATTTTTAATCAAAAATTACAAGACCTCTCTCTTACCTGTATGATTTGCTTTGCTAACTATCCCACTTTCTTCCATTTGATCAATCATTCTAGCTGCTCTATTGTATCCAATTTGCAGTTTCCTTTGTAAAAAACTTGTAGATGCTTTCTTTTCAGTTTTCACTATTTGAATTGCTGTTTGGTATAAGTCATCATCTGAGTCATTTATATTTCCATCATTAGTCTCATTTCTCTTTTGTTGTGTAATTTCCTCAATATAATCAGGACTTCCCTGTGCTCTTAGGAAACTAGTAATCATTTCTATCTCATTTTCTGACATGTATGGACCGTGTATTCTAAATATTTTATTTGCAGACGACATAAATAGCATGTCGCCTTTACCAAGAAGCTGCTCAGCACCCTGTTCCCCTAAAATGGTTTTACTGTCTATCTTCGAACTTACTTGAAATGAAATCCTTGTAGGGAAATTTGCTTTAATAGTTCCGGTTATGACGTCCACACTTGGTCTTTGGGTAGCCATTATTATATGAATTCCCGCAGCTCTTGCCATAGCAGATAGTTTTTGAACACAACTTTCAATTTCTTTTCCAGAAACAAGCATTAAATCTGACATCTCATCTACCACTACAACTATATAAGGCATTTTAATTTTATGTTTTTGATTGTAGCTATCAATATTTCTTACCCCAACCGAGCTCATTAGTTTATATCTATTTTCCATTTCTCGTACAGTCCAACTCAAAGCCGCTGTAGCTTTTTTTGCATCGGTTATAACTGGAGTTAAAAGATGGGGTATTCCTTCATAAGAAGACAATTCTAACATTTTTGGATCAATCAAGATAAATTTGCAAATATCTGGATTATGTTTAAACAACAAAGAAGATATAATGGTATTAATACAAACTGACTTTCCAGATCCAGTTGTTCCAGCAATAAGCAAATGAGGCATAGATGTTAAATCAGCAATAATTGGAGATCCTGATATACTTTTTCCAAGAGCTATAGGAAGCTTTACATCATTTTTACTAAAATTATCAGATTGCAAAATTTCCGATAGAACTACTCCGTCTCTTTTTTCATTAGGTATTTCTATACCAACAGTATTTTTTCCAGGTATTATTGCTACTCTGGCTGATAAAGAGCTAGTATTTCTTGCAATATCTTCTGACAAATTTATTATTTTAGACACTTTAATACCAGCGGCAGGTTCAAATTCATATAAACTTACAACAGGACCATTACTTACTTTTTTAATTTTTCCTTTAATTCCAAAGTCCAAAAGAATTTTTTCAATAAATTCAGTACTTGGGTTTTTAGAATTTAAATTTTTCGATGGTTGTTTTTTTTCTAATAATTTAATAGATGGTATTTCAAAAATATTTTTTTTAACATTTGTTGTTTCTGTGCTATTTTTAAATAAAAAAGACTGTTGTTTTGACTCAATATTATTAGACTCTTTTTCTAAATCAATTTCAGTAAGAATACTTTTTTCTTCGACAGTTTTCTTTTTCTTTAAGATTTTAACTAAAATATATTTAATATTTATATTTGAGGCCAAAATAAAGAAAGTTAAAGTGAGAAATAGAAGAAAAATTTTTGATAAATTACTATTAATTATATGTTCAAATCTATCAAGTAATAAGTAACTTCTCTCACCAACAAAACCTGAATTTCCATTATCAATCAACCAAAATGAGTTGTTGTTTGTAATATATACAAATAAGCATCCAAAAATTATATAAGTAATGGTATAAAATAATTTACTTAAAAAGTTATCAATTCTCTTATTAAATATTAAACTAATCCCCCATGAAAAAATACTTAATGCAATTAAAAAAGATATAAGGCCAAAGGATTGAAGAAAAAAATCAGCTGACATGTTCGAATAAATTTCGAACAAACCTCCCGTGACTTCTTCATCAATTTTATAAATAAGCGTTTCATTATTTGGCGAGTAATTAACCAAAGAATATGAAAAACCCCCAAAAACACTGATTAATATGAGACCACATACCTCAACGATCCTTTTTTTAAAAAAGTCTAAAGTATTGTAATAAATGTCTTTATTTATTTTAAATTTACGAATCATTTTCTTTACTTTGTATCATTATTAAAAAATTGATAAAGTTTTTAAAAAAGATGAAAAAATCATGGAAAAAAACCATCCAAAAGTAAATTTCGGAAAAACCGGTATTTTATTAATAAATTTAGGCACCCCTGACTCAACAAGCTGGTTTGATATTCGAAAATATTTGAAAGAATTCTTATCTGATAGAAGAGTTATAGAAGTAAATCCATTAATTTGGAAAATAATTTTAAATATATTCATTTTAACTTTCAGACCTTCTAAAACAGCAAAAGCGTATAAGAAAATTTGGATGCAAAAAGAAAATATGTCCCCATTGAGACATTATACAATCATGCAGGCAAAAAAACTTGGAAATAAAATAGGTAATAAAAATATTATAATAGATTATGCAATGCGTTATGGAAATCCTAGCATCAAAGCTAAAATTATAAATTTGCAAAAAAATGGATGTGAAAATTTAATAGTTTTACCTTTATATCCACAATATGCTGCAGCTACCACAGCAACAGTCTGTGATGAGGTTTATAGATGTTTGATAAAAATGCGATGGCAACCAAGTTTGCAAATCATTCCACATTATGAATCTGAGCCGTTGTATATAAAAGCACTAGTAAAAAGTCTTGATGAAAAAATTTCTCAATTAAGTTGGAAACCAGATTTAATTATAGCCTCTTACCATGGTATACCAAAAAAATATTTTGAAAAAGGAGATCCATATCACTGTTATTGTCAAAAAACTTCTCGCTTAATCAAGGAGAGTTTTAGTAGCAACATACCAATTATGACAACCTTTCAATCCAGGTTTGGACCACAGGAATGGTTGACACCTTATACTGATAAAACATTCGAAAAATTACCTGGGGAAGGAAAGAAAAATATATTAGTTATTTGCCCAGGTTTTTCCTCAGACTGTGTTGAAACATTGGAAGAAATTTCTATACAAGGCAAGGAGACCTTTCTGGAAAAAGGTGGAAAAAATTTTGAAACTGTATCTTGTTTAAATGACAACGAGGACCATATTAATCTGCTACAGCACCTAATAAATAAATTTATTATTGAAAAAAAATGAATACCTATCTTTTATTTAAGTCATTACATCTGATCGCAGTAATATCTTGGATGGCTGGACTTTTATATCTGCCAAGAATTTTTGTTTACCATGCAGAAACTTTAAATAATAAAGATAAATATGACACATTTCTAGTAATGGAAAGAAGGTTGCTTATTTACATAATGAATCCCTCGATGATCCTTTCATGGATATTTGGTTTACTGCTTATACACTCGAATGGGATAAACAGCTTTGGGGAGTTATGGTTGATTATTAAAATAATTTTAGTATTGGCTTTAACTTTTTACCATTTTTACCTATTTAGTTGCCATAAAAGTTTTTCTGAAAATACCAACTCTCATTCATCTAAATTTTACAGATTTATTAATGAGGTACCAACTATATTGTTAATATTTATAATATTTATAGTAGTTTTTAAGCCTATTTAGGCTTGAATAATAATTTTAAATCATTATATTTAGACTACTTACCTAATCAATAAAAAATCACTATGAATTTACAAGAACTTAAGCAAAAATCGCCATCAGAGTTAATTTCTCAAGCAGAAGAACTAGGAATTGAAAACCCTAGCACTTTAAGAAAACAAGAAATTCTGTTTTCCATATTAAAGAAATTGGCAGATAAAAAAGAGCAAATTACTGGAGGTGGAGTTTTAGAAGTTTTACAAGATGGTTTTGGTTTTTTAAGAGCAATAGAGTCTAACTATCTTCCTGGACCCGATGATATTTACGTTAGTCCAAGTCAGATAAGAAAATTTGGATTGAGAACTGGAGACTCTGTAGAGGGTGAGATAAGAGCACCTAAAGATGCAGAAAGATATTTTGCTCTTTTAAAAGTAAGCCAAATTAATTTTGAAGACCCTGATAAGGGAAGAAATAAAATTGCATTTGATAATTTGACCCCACTGTATCCTGATCAGCAACTAAAAATGGAAGTTGAAAAAAATACTACGGAAAAAAAACCTGACCAAACAGCAAGATTGATTGATTTAGTTAGTCCAATTGGAAAGGGTCAAAGATCATTAATTATTTCTCCACCCAAGGCAGGAAAGACTATAATTTTACAAAATATTGCGAATTCCTTAGAATTAAATCATCCAGAATGTTACCTTATGGTCTTATTGATTGATGAAAGACCAGAGGAAGTAACTGATATGCAGAGGACAGTTAAAGGAGAGGTCATTAGTTCCACTTTTGACGAACCTGCATCAAGGCATGTTGCTGTAGCGGAAATGGTCATAGAAAAAGCCAAAAGATTAGTAGAACATAAGAAAGATGTTGTAATTCTATTAGACTCGATTACTCGCCTTGGCAGGGCGTATAATGCTGTAGTACCAAGTTCTGGAAAAGTTTTAACAGGAGGTGTAGATGCTAATGCTCTTCAACGTCCGAAAAGATTTTTTGGGGCTGCTAGGAATGTTGAGCAAGGCGGTTCACTAACAATTATATCTACCGCTCTCGTTGATACTGGTAGCAGAATGGACGAGGTGATATTTGAAGAGTTTAAAGGTACAGGTAACTCAGAATTAATACTAGACAGAAAAATTGCAGATAAAAGAATTTATCCTGCAATCGATATAACAAGATCAGGCACTAGAAGAGAAGAACTCCTATTTAAAAAAGAAGATTTAACTAAAGTGAACGTTCTAAGAAGAATTATAAGCCCAATGGGAACTATGGATGGAATAGAATTTTTAATGTCAAAATTAAAAAATACAAAAAATAATGCAGATTTTTTCGTTTCTATGAATAAACCAGGATAATTTTAATAAAAAATCAAATTGGTTAAGCTCAAAGAAATACCTCTTTTATATAGTTTGAAATTAAAAATTTCATTCTTTAAAACTTTATTTAAAGACATAAAATTCCTTCTAGATAACAAAACATCTTTCACAAACATTTTTAATTTTTTGAAAAGTAGATTAAAAATTATTAAGCATGAAATTAATATTAATGATTTTTTTTTAAATACCAATTTTTCCGAAAGTGATTGGTTTATGTCTAAAACCCCTATATTTATCGATAATTTTGAAAATAATGATGAAAAAAATAAAATTAAAAATATTTTAGAAATCGGATCTTTTGAGGGAAGAAGTACGATTTTTTTTTTAAACTACTTTTCAAACTGTAATATCACTTGTGTTGATACCTGGTCAGGTTCACACGAACAAGGTAACATTCAGTTTGAGACAACAGAGAAAAATTTTGACATGAATATGACCAAATATTCTAAAAGAGTTATAAAAATTAAAATGGACTCAGACAGTTTCTTCAAACAAAATTCAAATAAATATGATTTTATCTTCATTGATGGATATCATCGTGCCGATCAAGTTTTGAGAGATGGATTAAATTCGCTAAATTGTATTAAACCAGGTGGTTATATTTTATTTGACGATTATACTTATAGATTTGGCGGTCATCAAAAAGGAGAAAATCCAATCAATGCTATAAATAAGATTTTAAAAGAGAAAAGTAATATTAAAATTATTTATTTAAATGCACAAATTTTAATTAAGATATTTTAGAGAAAATATTATATATTGTTTTTTAATAAAAATTTATGAATATCTCTAAACTAAAATTTGCGTTTAAAAGAGATGGTATAATTGGTTTTTTTAATGTTTTAATTGGTAAGTTTGGTTTTAAATTTAGATTTCATACAGCTTTAGATAAAAGAAAGCTTTGGCTAGTTGACTATCTTTTTTCGGTTTGCAATAGCGAAGTAATATCTGGACATTTTAAGGGTATGAAATTAATGAAAAAGTCTAATTGGGACAAAAAAATCTATAAATATAATCCAGATTTATCATCTAAAATTGTAGGAATTTATGAACAAGAAGTACAGAACAAAATTGTAGAGCTTCAAAAAACAAACAAAAAAAAATATTTTATTAATTTTGGTGCTGGCGAAGGTTACTTTGCTTTAGGCGTCTTACATTTAGGTCTTTTTGAACAAACAATAGCTTATGAAATTTCTGATGAATCGAGAGATATCATGATTGAAAATTCCAAAGCCAATAAATTAGATCAAAAGCTTTCGATCAAACATGCTGTTAATTCTAATTTTTTGCAAGATATTATAGATACAGTAAAACGGGAAGAGGATATTTTTATTTTAGCCGATATTGAAGGTGAAGAGTTTAAAATTTTTAGTGATTATAATTTAGATAAGTTAAAGAAAAGTAATCTCATAATTGAATTTCACCGACATCACATTGTTGAAGAAAATAAAAAATTTGAAGAGAAGCTGAGCAAATATTTTAATGTGAGTATTCTTTCAACAGGTAATAGATCTTTCTCAGATATATCATTATTAAAAGAACTTAACGATGATGATAGATGGTTAATAGCATCAGAAAACAGGCCTTATTTAATGAATTGGTTTGTTTGTACCCCTAAATGAATATTTTTGCATTATCCTCTGGAAAAGGTCCAAGCGGTATAGCAATAGTTAGAATATCAGGTCCGCAGACACTTGATATTTGCAAGGCTTTAACAAATGAAAAAAATATTAAATCAAATGAGATAAACTTATGTAAATTTATAGATCCAAAAAATAACAAGATCATCGATCCTGAAGCACTACTTTTATGGTTTCCAAAGCCACATAGTTTCACAGGAGATGATTTAGCTGAACTACACATACACGGAAGTAACGCAGTAATAAGCTATCTTTTGAAAGTTTTGTCGGATCAAAAAAATTGTAGATTAGCTGAACCTGGTGAATTCACTAAAATAGCATTTCAGAATAATAAGATAGATTTAGTGAAGGCAGAAAGTATAGGAGATTTAATACATGCAGAAACTGAACTACAGAGGGAACAAGCAGTAAATTTAGTTCAAGGACATGCATCTAAATATTATGAAAACTTAAGAAAAAAATTAGTAAAATCATTATCATATATAGAGGCAAAAATAGATTTTGCAGAAGATGATTTACCAGAGAGTGTCTTAAAGGAAGTGCAGAAATCAATTAAACAAGTTCACACCAATATTAAACTTATTTTAGAGGACCAAAAAATTGGGGAAAAAATAAGAGATGGTTTTAGAATATCTATTATAGGAGATGTTAATGCTGGAAAATCTTCCCTGTTAAATCATCTTGCCAAAAGAGATGCTGCTATTGTTTCAGAGGAGGAAGGAACCACAAGAGATGTAGTCGAAACCTATTTAAATATAGATGGATATCCTGTTATTTTGGCTGATACAGCGGGCATAAGAAAAGCTAAAAATAAGGTTGAAAAAGAGGGCATTAAAAGAGCTATTAAAAAAGCAAAAGAAGCTGATTTAACCTTAGTTATGATCGATGTATCAAAAAAAACAATCAATAGTGATGTTAAAGAATTAATTAATAAGGATTGCATAATAGTTTTTAACAAGTCAGACTTAAGCAAAAAAACTCCAAAAAATGAATTTAAGAAAAATGATCAAATTTTAATATCGGTAAAAAATAGTAAAAACATTGACAGGCTCATAAAGACGATAAAAGAGAAGTTAAGTAAAAAATTTATGAAAGCGAACAATATTCTGGTTACAAGAGAGAGGCATCGAGTAAAACTTAACGCGGCGTTAAAAGAAATAGAAAAATTTTTAAAGAAAAATCAAAAAAAAGAGATAGAGACAGCCGCAGAAGACCTTAGACTTGCCACAAGACATCTTGGGAGTATAGTTGGCAAGGTTGATGTGGAAGAAATACTGGGATCTATATTTCAGGACTTTTGTATCGGTAAATAACTCATCTTTGAGCTTGTAAAATCATATTTCATCGATACATTTACAGAATGAGCAATAAATTGACCTTTGATGTGGCTGTAATAGGCGGCGGACATGCTGGATGTGAGGCAGCAGCGGCATCGGCCAGAATCGGCGTAAATACTGCTCTTTTTACACATAAAATAGAGACTATAGGTGAAATGTCGTGCAATCCAGCCATCGGAGGACTAGGTAAGGGTCACTTGGTTCGAGAAATTGATGCCTTGGATGGTGTCATGGGTGATGTAGCCGACAAATCAGGAATTCAGTTCAGATTATTAAATAGAAGCAGAGGTCCAGCAGTTAGAGGACCACGAACTCAATCAGACAGAAAGCTTTACAAGAAATATATGCAAGAACTATTGCTGAACTATAAAAATTTAGAGGTGATAGCTGATCCTGTTGTGAAATTCATCTTCGATAAAGACAAAATTAAAGGCTTCATTTGTCAAAGCGGAAAAGAAGTAGAGTGTAGTCAGCTAATTCTTACTACGGGAACTTTTTTAAATGGCTTAATACACATAGGGGAAAAACAGATACCAGCTGGCAGATATGATGAAAAACCCTCTACAGGATTAAGTGAACAATTGGAAAAATTTAACATTAAAATTGGAAGACTTAAAACCGGTACACCTCCACGGTTAGACGGTAGAACTATTAATTATAAAAATCTGGAAATGCAGCAGGCGGATGAGGACCCGTATTTTTTTTCATTTCTAACTACTAAAGCTATCAATAAACAAATTAGTTGTGGTATGACTTACACTAACGATACCGTTCATAAAATTATAAGTGATAATATTTCAAGAAGTGCGATGTACTCTGGTAACATCAAAGGGGTAGGTCCGAGATATTGTCCGTCCATCGAAGACAAGATTGTTAAATTTAAGGAAAAACAAAAACATCAAATTTTTTTAGAGCCTGAAGGATTAGATGATCATACAGTTTATCCTAATGGGATTTCGACCTCTCTACCAGAGGATGTTCAGCTCAAAATATTGGCTAAAATTAAGGGTCTAGAAGAAGTTAAAATGGTGAGATCAGGATACGCTATAGAGTACGATTATGTGGATCCTAGGGAGCTAAAAGCGAGTCTAGAAGCCAAAAAAATAGGCTCTCTTTTTCTTGCGGGTCAAATTAATGGCACAACAGGTTATGAGGAAGCTGCAGCGCAGGGATTGATAGCAGGAGTTAATGCTGCATTAAAATTTAAAAAAGGTGAAGAATTTATCTTGGACAGATCTAGTTCATATATTGGAGTTATGATAGATGATCTTATCACAAAGGGTGTAACTGAACCTTACAGGATGTTTACCTCAAGGGCTGAATACCGATTGTCATTGAGGGCAGATAATGCAGATCAAAGGCTCACATCTTTAGGCATAAAAATAAATCTGGTCAAAGATAAAAGAAAAAAATTATTTAATGAGAAAGTAAAAAAAATTAATACTCTTGAAATGTCTTTATCTAAAAAATTTATAACACCAAATGTTGCCGCTAAGCACTCTATTAAAATTGCAATGGATGGCGTCAAACGATCTGGATTAGATTTATTGGGAATAAAAAATGTCACTTTAAGTAGTTTAAGAAATATTTGGGCTGGAATATCCCATTATGGACGCCATATTGATGAACAGGTTGAAATAAATGCTCATTATTCCGGTTACTTGCCTAAACAAGAGAGCGATATTAAGACTTTTAAAAGAGATGAAGGTTTGTTGATACCCACAGGGATCGATTACGATTCTTTTAGCGGCCTTTCAAATGAAGTTAAGTCAAAATTAAAATTAATTAGACCAAAGACTTTAGGTCAAGCTTTAAGGATCGATGGTGTAACACCAGCAGCAGCAATAATATTGTTGTCAGCTATTAAAAAAGTAAAAAATAGAGTATCAGCCTAGAATCTCTATGAATTCTAGTGTTTCTAAGTCTAAATCAAAGTTGATTCTAGCTAAAAGCCTCAATTTTAATGAAAAAAAAATCAAACTTATCGAAATATTTGTTAATGAAGTTTTGAATTATAATGAAAAATTTAATTTAATCTCAAAAAGTACGGAAGAAGATATTTGGAACAGGCATGTTTTAGATTCTGCTCAGCTTGTAAAATATATCGATCATAAAAATTTTGTTAGTTTATCTGATCTAGGTACTGGTGCTGGATTTCCTGGAATTATATTATCAATTTTTTACAGTGATATCATCACGTTTCACGTGAAACTTTATGACAAATCAAAGGTAAAAGTTAAATTTATTAAATATATAATTGATAAAATAAATCTTAAGAATACTGTTATATATGATAATGATTATCAATATCATGTACTAAACACTGAATATTTTGTTTTTAGAGCTTTTAAAAAATTACCAGAAATACTCAGAATTTCACGTGAAACTATTAAAAAACCCCATAAACTTATCGTGATGCTTGGAAAGAGTGCACAGGACGAGATAAATAAAGCTTCAAAGGGTTCAATTTATAAGTATAAACTAGTTAATAGCATTACCAGTAGTGATTCTAAAATTTTACTGGCAGATGTAAAAAAATAAATTGTGGCTAGATCTGTAATATCGGTAATAAATCAAAAAGGGGGGGTTGGAAAAACCACAACCGTAATAAACCTTGCTAGTGCTTTAGCTCAAAAAGGCAAAAGAATTTTGGTGGTGGATCTGGACCCTCAAGGGAACGCCACAACTGGCTTAGGCAAGTCTAATAATGATGATTCTAAAAGTATCTACAACGTATTGATCGGCAAAACTTCAGTCCAAAATGCAATTCAACAAAGTAACATAAAAAATTTAGACTTAATCGGATCCAACGTAAACCTATCCGGCTTGGAAGTCGAAACAGCCAATGATGCTAACAGAGCGTTTCTTTTAAAAAAAATTTTATTAGAGGAAAATCAATCAATAGTCAGAAGTTATGATAATATCTTTATTGACTGTCCTCCTTCATTGAGCCTTTTAACAGTTATGTCATTAGTCTTAGCAGATGATCTACTAATACCATTACAAACAGAATTTTTTGCCTTAGAGGGAATTTCACAATTAGTTAAAACAATTGATAGAATTAAGGTCAACCTAAATCCTGAACTTGGAATTAGAGGTGTGCTACTTACTATGTATGACAAGCGAAATAAACTATCTTCCCAAGTTGATTTAGAGGCAAGGAAACATTTTGAAGACAAAGTTTACAAAACAGTAGTTCCAAGAAATGTTAGATTGTCAGAGGCACCCTCACACGGAATGCCGTGCATTGTATACGACAAGAATTGTTCAGGAAGTAAATCATATATTAAACTTGCAGAGGAGTTCCTTGAACAAAATAATCAAAAAATAGGAAGTGCTGCATGAGCGCTCAAAAAAAAGGACTTGGAAAGGGTTTGTCCGCACTATTTGGTGATATAGAAAACAAAACTAATATTAAAAAAATTCGAGAAAATATCATTGCGATTTCTGATATTAAAAGAAATAAATATCAGCCAAGAACAATTTTTAACGAAGAAAAGTTGGTAGAGTTGAGCTTATCTATAAAAGAAAATGGTATAATACAGCCAATAGCAGTGAGACCCAACAAATATGAGCCTGGAAAATTCGAAATAGTAGCGGGAGAACGGAGATGGCTTGCAGCACAAAAGGCAGGGTTCAATGAAGTTCCCGTAATAGTTTTAGATATTGATGACCAGAAAAGTTTAGAAATTGCCATTGTTGAAAATGTTCAAAGGCAGGATCTTAATGTCATTGAAGAGGCAAGAGGGTATCAAAGGCTTAACCAGGAGTTCGGATATGATCAAGATAAAATCTCTAAGCTTATGTCTAAAAGCAGAAGTCATATTAGCAATACTATAAGATTGTTAAGCTTGCCAGATGATGTAATTGGCCTTTTAGAAGAAGGCAAATTAACAGCTGGACAAGCAAGGCCTTTAATTGGAATGCCAAATGCCTCAGAAGTTGCAGAAAATATAGCAAATAAGAGGGTAGCTGCAAGACAGGTTGAGGCTATGGCAAAGGAAAAAAAGGGTAAAATTTCTGAAAAAATTGAAGATCCAAATATTTCTTTCGTGAGAAATGAAATTGAAAGCAAACTTGGACTGAATGTTGAAATATTAAATAAAAAAAATAATTCAGGAAAAATAATTATTAAATATAAAACATTGGAACAATTTGAATTTATCTCTAAATTGCTTAGGAAGTAGAATTAGCAATGTTAAAAATTCTAACTAACAAATTTTTAAGTATAATTGGATTGTGAGTATTCATTTTAGTTTTCATATTTACCTCTGCATTTAAAATAATATCTTTTACTTTTTCTAACCTAAGATAATCCCATCTTTTTGCTTGTCTTAATATCATTGGTTTATCTTTCCAGAACACTTTTGGTTTTAAATTGTCCAAAGCGTAAGCAATATTTTTGTCCTTTTCATTTTGTTTGATCAGCATGGTTAGTTTTTGAACTCTTTGATTAAGACTATTTAAGTATAAATAAATATTCTCACCATTTATTGAAATAGATCCTAAATTTTTATTTAACTTTTCAGCATCTCCTTCTAAACAGGAGTCCCGAAGGTCTTCAAAATTTAAGTTATTCTCTTCATTTAAAAGATTTAGTATTTTTTCTTCTTTAATTTTTTTATCTTGAAATAGCGATTTAATTTTTTCAATTTCATTAAATAGAACTTTTCTGTCTAAACCTGAATTACTTATCAATAAATTTATTATGTCTTGGCTTATTCCCGAATAATCTTTCAGTTTGTCTCTCACATATTCCGAAAGAGTTCTGTGATTGTCCTGGTAACATGGAACTGCTCCCCCTTTTTTGTCTCTCTCTAAAAAAGATCTAATTTTTGATTTTTTTTCAAGGTTTTGCGCAAAAAGAATTATTAAAATATGATTTGGAAGTTTTTCAAGTAAACCCTGTATTTTTTGAAATAATTTATCGGATACTTCGTTTATAATTATAAGTTTACTATCATTAAACATTGATACGTTATTAATTTGTTCGTAAAGCAACTTTTCATTTTTAATTATTTCGTCCTGACCAAAAGTTATTTGTTCGAAACTACTGTATTTTTTTTTAATCTTAGATTTGAGCTCATCTTTTAAACCAATATTTTCACCATAAAACAATAGTAAATTGCAATCATCAGTAAGAGACAAATCTTTTTCGATTAAAAAGCTTTTTATAATCATTTTTAATTAAAAATAACATTTAGCCTTTTTGATATCTGTTCAGCTATATTTTTTATACTATTATCCACAATTTTATTCTCCCTCCTTAGAGTGTCTAAATGCACTTTTGAAGTTTTAAAAGAGTTGGTGCTAGTGAAATTTTGAGTAAAAATCACTGTATTATTTGTTTCAGATATCACTTTTACGTCAAAGTTGATAGTCACGGTATATTCAGAGCTGGCGCCTATGGATGTTCTGTTCGAAACTAATTTCTTTTTATCTGCTGTGATTTCAAGAATTAAATTGTTATCCACATTTTCTATTTCAGTAAAATAATTTCCCAATGTCCGTGCCAATTTTTTGTCCCCATATACGTTTATATTAACAATGCTAAACTTCTGATTTTTACTTGATAACAAAGGCTGATAACCGCAACTTTGTAAAAAAATTAAAACCGAAATAACAAAAAATATTCTTTTAAAGATTTTCATTTTCATCAATTAATTATTAAATTTATTATTTTATTTTTAACGAATATATTTTTAATAATCTTTTTGCCTTTAAGATTTTTTTGAATATTTTCTATTTTTTTTGCTTCAGCTAACACATCTTTCTCAGAAAGGTCCTTTTTTGTAACAATTAAGGCCCTTTTTTTACCATTAATTTGAACAACTAATGTAACTTCTTGTTTTCCTAACAATGATTTGTCGGCTTTGGGCCACTGAATTTCTTCATAGAAATTTTTTCCTTCAAGTTTGGACAAACATTCACAGGATAAATGTGGAGCAAAAGGTAGCAATATCTTCATAAATTTATTTTGTAAAATAATTAAATTTTCATTTTGTATTTTTTTTTCTAAATTAGTTTCCATTAGCGATGTTATTTCATAAATTTTAGCTACAGCTACGTTCAGTTGAAAATTTTCAATTAAATCTGTAATTTTGAAAATATACTCATTAAATTTTAATTGAAGTTTTTTTTCGTCAGCAGAGCTTATCTCCCCTTGTTTTCTATTCAAAACTTTTTGATTTAGGCTCCATATTCTTTGAATAAATTTGTGAGATGCAGAAACCCCAGCAGTTGACCATTGTACATCCCTTTCTGGAGGGCTATCTGAGAGAATAAACCATCTGACTGCATCAGCTCCAAAAATTTTGATCATACTTTCTGGATCCACTATATTCTTTTTCGATTTTGACATTGCCTCTGAAGGGCCTACTTTTATTTTAGATCCATCAATTTTTGATCTCATACCAAGTTTTGTATTTTCAACTTGATCTGGGCTCAACCACTTGCCCTTCTCACTCTTGTATGTTTCGTGACAAACCATACCTTGTGTAAATAACCCTTTGAACGGTTCTTTAATCTTAATATCTTTTTTGCAAAACTTTATTGCTCTCATAAAAAATCTTGAATAAAGCAAATGCAAAATAGCATGTTCTATACCACCTATATATTGATCTACAGGCATCCAGTATTTAAACGCTTCTTCATCAAAGGGCTTAGATTTCAGTTTTGGAGAACAAAACCTCAAAAAATACCATGAAGAATCCACGAATGTGTCCAATGTGTCTGTTTCTCTAGTGGCTTTCTCACCAGTTTTTTTGTATCTAGTTTTTTTCCATGTTGGATGATTATCAAGAGGATTACCTTTGGAATTAATATCAATATCATCTGGCAATCTTATTGGAAGTTCACTTTTATCAACCGGTATAACCTTGCCGTTTTTTAAATATATCATTGGGATTGGACAACCCCAATATCTTTGCCTTGATACACCCCAATCTTTAAGTCTATATGTGATCTTTTTTTTTCCGATTTTCTTTTTTTCAATTTCTTTTACAATTTTTTCTTTTGCTTCAGAAATTGTTAAATTATTTAAAAAGTCAGAATTAATTATTGATCCTTCCCCTGTAAAAGCTCCATTATGAATTTTTTCATTATTTGTATTTTTAGGTTTGACTACTTGTATTACCTCAATTTTGTACTTGGTTGCAAAATCAAGATCTCTTTGGTCGTGTGCAGGACATCCAAATATTGCTCCAGTTCCATAGTCCATAAGTATAAAATTCGAAACATAAATTGGAATTTTTTTTCCTTTAATAAATGGGTGCTCAGCCTCTAAATCTGTTTTAAAACCAATCTTTTCGGCGTTGGCAATCGCCTCCTCAGTAGTCCCTACCTGAGAACATTTTTTTTTAAAATCTATGAAATCTGAGCGTGTTAAGTAATCTTTACACAAAGGATGGTCAACAGATAAAGCTAAGAAAGTTGCACCAAATATTGTATCAGGACGAGTTGTAAAAACTTTAACTGATTTATCATTTTTATATATTTTAAAATCTATTTCACACCCCACAGATTTACCTATCCAATTTTTTTGCATTAGCTTTACTCTTTCCGGCCATTCTTTTAGGGAACTTAAATCCTCAAGTAATTCATCTGAAAATTTAGAAATATTAAAAAACCATTGGAACAATTTTTTTCTTTCAACTACTGCATTTGAACGCCAACCTTTACCGTCAATAACTTGTTCATTGGCAAGAACAGTTTTTTCTACTGGATCCCAGTTCACATATGTTTCTTTCCTTACAACTAATCCCTTATTATAAAAATCAATAAATAATTCTTGTTGATGCTTGTAATAATCCTCATCACAAGTGGATATTTCTAAATCCCAGTCTATAGAAAGACCTAATAATTGAAGTTGATGCTTCATTGTAGATATATTTTTTTTTGTCCAATCTTTTGGATTTAAATTATTTTCTTTTGCAGCATTCTCAGCTGGAAGACCAAAAGCGTCCCATCCCATTGGATGTAGAACATTAAACCCATTTATCATTTTGTATCTAGCCAGCACATCACCAATTGCGTAGTTTCTAACATGTCCCATATGAATTTTTCCCGAAGGATAAGGAAACATCTCAAGACAGTAAAATTTTTTTTCTTTATCTGTATGTTTGAATTTGTTTTTTCTCTGAGCCCAAAAAGATTGCCATTTTTTATCTATGTCAGAGGTGTTGATTTTATCCATAGAAATAAAATTTTCTAAAATTTTGTTTTAAATTAACTCTTCTTCCTTTTCTTTTTTGAGTCTGCATCCAATATAGCTGCTTTTTTAATGATATCTGATCTGATGGTGTCCTCTAATCTATTCGAGGTTATTTTTGTAATTATACAATTTGATTGTGACTTACAGGTTTTTTTATGAATAATTATTTTTAAACTGTCCGCCCTTATATCATTAGAAAGAAACCTTATGGTAAACTTAAGTGAGTCATTCGTAGTATTTGAATCTGTGTACCAATCTGTGACTATCATACCGCCAGAATAATCAACTGTTACTAAAGGCATAAAATCTATTACATCAAACGTTGCTCTCCAAAGTGGATTTGAGGTACTAAATTCATAATTTGTAGATTTGTTGCTTCCAAAAAGATCGCCTGCACTTACGCCTCGGCCTTCCTCAATGTTCTTTCTAGCCCTCTCCCTCCCATCAGATGGAATATTTCGAGCATCACCTGGTTTTGGAAGTTTAAACCCACCACCGCAAGAGATTAGAAATA
This sequence comes from uncultured Pelagibacteraceae bacterium, assembly GCA_902573425.1. GTDB lineage: Bacteria > Pseudomonadota > Alphaproteobacteria > Pelagibacterales > Pelagibacteraceae > Anoxypelagibacter. Next base: position 8,292 of record CACGJO010000002.1, on the reverse strand, counting down.
TCGGAATAAAAAAAATTAATAAAATTCTGTTTAAAGTCTTCATAGTTTGATAATTTTTTATAATCTCAAAGGTTGCAGAATAACACCAAAAAACACATATTTTTGTGTGCTATTTATACAACACTACTATAAAAAAAACTAATAAATATCAATAAATTATGAATAATTCATGAATTTTAGGTAATTTTCACACAGTTTATTTAAATAAACAAACAATATGGAGATAAACATGAAAAACATAACAAAAGTAGGTCTATCTGCATTAGCTGGAGCTCTTGCATTTACATCTGTTAACGCAGGTGAAATGTCAATTTCTGGTTCAATGGAAGGTAGTTTTACTAAAAAAGGTGGAATGACTACTTCGTCACAACCACTTGGTATGGACAAAGAACTTTCAATTACTGGTTCAGGAGAATTAGATAATGGAGTTGGAGTTGCATACAAACAAACAACAACAGATGCCTTCGCATTTAGTGACTCAGAACTTGTGTTCACGGGTCTACCATTCTTAGGCGATGCTTCACTTGCGTTGACATCAACTGGTTCACCAATCAGTGCGATCGATGACGTAACACCAACAGCTTTCGAAGAAGCGAATGCTACAGTTGGATCAATTGATGATGTTAATGGTTCAGATGGTACTTATGGTATCAGATACACATTAGCAGATGCTTTTGGATCTGGAGTAAAAGTTGATGCTATGTACTTCTATCAACACGGTGCAGGAGATGCTAATGCCGACAACGGTACAGCTTCACAAAACGCCGGTAACGAAGAAGGTTACGAAATTACCCTACAAGGTTCAGTTCCTATGGTTGATGGACTAAGTCTTGGAGTTGGTTATGCAATGCTAGCTAATAGTGCTGCACTTACAGCAAACTCTGATGACGAGGACGACCACGAAGGTACTATCTACGCGAAATATAGCGCTGGTGCTTTTAGTATAGGTGCTCAAAGAGGTGTAGTTTCACAACCAGGTGCTAATGACGTTTCATTTGACACTAACTACCTAGGTATTTCATATGCCGTTAGTGATAATTTTTCAGTTTCTTATAACGAAATTGAATCAGAAAAATCACAAGAAGGTACGTTTATTGAACAAGACATGGATTCAATAAGTCTTTCATACACAATGGGTGGAATGACTATTGGTCTAGTTGATGCTGAAGCGGACAATGCTGGTTACACAGTTGGTAAGACAGAATCTGCAAGATCAGTTTCTTTATCAGTTGCGTTCTAAAGACTAATAAGTTTTTTTAAAAAAAGCCGGTATGTATTTACCGGCTTTTTTTTTATCTGAAGAGATAGCGAAACCGATGATATTTAAATTTTTTATTTGATTAAAATTTTTGATATTTATACCTCCAAGAGCTATAAAATTTGTTTTAAACTTTTGTGTTATTAAGTTAAACTTAGCCACACCCAAAAATCCCTTTTTAAATCTGTATTTCGTTTCAAAAATTCTGGACAAAAAAATCTGAGAACAACCTTGGTCAATTTTTTCCTTAATTTCCTTAACATTATGAGCACTACCGACTATCTCAATTTTGCTATTAAATTTTCTGAGATTTTTGTAATATTTTTTATTCCAAGCAGATATATAAAATCTATTGGTTTTAAGTAAAGATAGAAGTTTTAAGCAGTTGGCTACAAATAAATCAATCCTTTTACTTTTACAATTTGAAGCAAATTTTTTCAAACTTTTATGACTAATATCTTTTGATTTCCTTAAGATTAAAATAGCACCTGTCTTTTTTACTTGATCTAGGTTAATCTCATTAATTTTGTCAATAAAGAAATATATTTTTTTTGATACCATGAATGATGAAATTATAAATAAATTAATTTTAATACAAGAAAATATAAAAAAACTAAATATTAAAAATGAGACTCTTCCACAAATAATTTGTATTTCAAAAACATTTGGACTATCCAAAATATCTCCCCTAATAGATTATGGCCATACACATTTTGGTGAAAACAAAGTGCAAGAGGCAGAACAAAAGTGGTTTGATGTAAAAAATAAAAATAAAAATATTAAATTACACATGGTTGGAAGACTTCAGACCAATAAAGTTAAAAAAGCAGTTCAAATATTCGATTTTATACATTCTGTAGATAGTAAAAAATTAGCAGAAACTTTAAAAAAAAGAGAAGACGAAATTAATAAAAAACTTTCATATTTTATTCAAATAAATCTTGGTAATGAGAGCCAAAAAGGAGGCATTAATAAAAATGAAACCAAAGATTTTTTAATTTATTGCAAGAATGACTTAAAAATAAATGTAATAGGGTTGATGGCAATACCGCCCTTTAATCAAAGTCCAGAAAAGTATTTTAGTGAAATTTCAGCTTTAAATTCAGAATTAGGTCTTAAACATCTAAGCTTGGGAATGTCAAATGATTATGCTATTGCCCTTAAATACCAATCTACTTTTGTTAGAATTGGTTCAGCTATATTTGGAGAAAGAAAATTTAATTAATTATTAAATTTGTTTTTTTTGTAATTTTTTTTAACATCTTTAAAAAGTCCATCTTTTTAACAGAAATACATCCTTTAGTAGCTTTAAAATTCCTATCTGAAATATGCAAAAAAATTGCACTTCCTAATCCTTTTTTTATTGGTTTTCTATTAAAATCTAAAACCAAAATTAAATCATAAATATTTTTTTTTAAATATAATTTTTCAGCACTAAAGTTAAATGGAAACTTTATTAACTTATTATAATTATTTGATTTTGGATCATCACACCATCCCATATTTTTTTCTATAATTTTTTTTTTTATTTTTGAATGAAAATAATTAACCCTGTCTTTTCGGTAAAGTAATAATATAAATTTAAATTTACCCCTAGGTGTTCTCTGGTCGCCTTCTCTTTTCATGGAGGTCAAACCGTTTTTTCCTATTGAGCATTTTATTTTATAGTTATAAAAGTAAAGATAATTTTTGTTTAAGATTATATGCATAATAATTATTCAGTTAATATTGCGTGTTTGTGTGATAAAAACTTTAACAAGTATTTAGAAGAAGTAAAATCTTTTTTTGCCTTTCAAATGTCAATAATTGATCCAAACTTCAAAAACCACCAAAACTCAAATTTCGATGCAATAATAATAGATAATGATATGTTAAATAAAATTCCTAAAAGCCTTGTGAGTTTGCCAAAAATTTTAATAAATAATAAAAAAAATTTCAAGAATATAGACGATCAAGCTAAAATAATTTTTAAACTACCATTGAATATTATCAAGTTTAACAAAGAGATAGTTGAATTGTGTAAAAAAAATGAGTTTCAAAAAAATTCATTGATTAAAATAAAAGACTATACTCTTAACAAAAATGAAAGAATTTTGAAAAAAGGAGATAAAACTCTTAAAATTACTGAAAAAGAAATCGATTTTCTATGCAGTTTAAAGAATTCAAAATCTTCTTTAAGCAAAAAGTATATCTTAGAAAAAATTTGGTTATATTCACCTGGAACGGAAACTCATACTATTGAGACTCATATTTATCGATTAAGAAAAAAAATTAAAGAAATATTTGAAGATAAAAATTTCATTAAAAATAATAAAAACGGCTACTCACTTTGAAAAAAAGAAACATCATTGCTAAAGATTTATTTTCGGTAAAGTATAAAAAAAGAGTTGTTAAACCCAAAAAAGGAAAAGGAAGTTATAATCGAAAAAAATTTAAGAAAGTCTAGCTCCAATTTGTTGAATAATTTTTGAAGACATTTCTGTACCTTTTTGCAAACTTTCTTTAATTGATAGATTATTAATATGACCGTGAAGAAAACCAGCTGCAAATAAATCCCCCGCACCTGTTAAGTCTACAATTTTTAAATTCTTATGAATTCCGAATTCAATAATCTCATCATCTTTAATAGCTATACTCCCTTTTTCACCCCGTGTAATAACAATTAATTTTTTCAGACTTTTTCCAAACGAAATAACCTCGTTAAAATTTTTTGCATCAATCAATGATAAAATTTCTTGTTCGTTTGCAAATGTAACATCTAAAGAATTCTTTACCAAATCTAAAAAATTTAGTTTATGTCTATCAACACAAAATTTATCAGAAAGCGACATAGCAGTTTTTTTGGAATTTTTTATCGCTTTTTCAAATGCTTTTTTTGGGTGTCCCTCATCCCAAAGGTAACCTTCAAAAAAAGTAATTTCACTTTTTCTTATTGCTTCAATATCAATATCAGTCTCGTTTATCTTTCCTGCAATTCCCAAAAAAGTACACATTGTCCTCTCAGAGTCTGGAGTTATTAAAATTAAACAAGTGCCAGTCGGGGTCTCTTCATTTTTTTTTGAAAAAAAAAATTTTACTTTCTCTTTTTTTAATCCTTCTTCATATTTATTACCAAATTTGTCGTTATTAATTTTCCCAATAAAACCAACTTCATTATTTAATTGTGAGAGTCCAACAATTGAATTAGCAACTGACCCACCCGAAACTGTGTCTTCAATTTTTAAATTTGATGTAATATCTTTAAATTCATTTTCATTGACTAATTTCATTGTGCTTTTTGTGAGTTTGTTTTTAATTAAAAAGTTATCATCTACTTTACATATAACATCCACTATTGCGTTTCCTATTCCTAAGACTTTCATATCATGCCTTTTTTGTTCTTATGGGGTTTTTTCTTCCAGGATAACAAGTGGTACAAATTTTACAAGTGACACCATAGCATTCTCTTGCTTTACAATATTCTCTGCCGTAGTAAATGATTTGAAGATGTAACTTAGTCCAGGACTTTTTAGGGAATAGCCTTTTTAGATCTTTTTCAGTTTGGACAACATTTTTTCCATTCGTCAAGCCCCATCTTTGTGCTAATCGATGAATATGTGTATCAACCGGAAATGCAGGTATACCAAATTTTTGGGACATGAGCACACTAGCAGTCTTATGACCTACACCGTGCAAATTTTCTAAATCTTTAAAGTTTTTTGGAACTTTTCCATCATGTTTTTCAATTAATTGTTTTGATAGTAAGTAAACACTTTTAGCTTTATTTCTAAACAGTCCTATTCTTTTAATTAATATCTCAATTCTTTTTCTACCCAGTTTTACAAAATGAATTGGCTTGAAATACTTTTTATAAATATTCTTTGTAACATTATTAACATTAAGATCTGTTGTTTGAGCAGATAATGCTACCGAAACTAATAGAGTAAAAGTATTTTTGTGTTTAAGAGGTATTGGTGTTTTAGGATAAATTTTATTTAAAATTTTTAAAATTATTTTTGCTCTTTTTACCTGGTTCATAGTTTTAAATTTATTTAAAATTTAAAACATTTTTCATAGAGTATAAACCCGGTTTTTTATTAACTAACCATTTTGCAGCAGCCAAAGCACCCTCGGAGTAGAGTGCTCGATCAAATGACTCATGGTTTAAAGTGATTATTTCTTTTCCGCTAGAGAATTTTACTTCATGTTCGCCAACAACTTTGCCTTTTCTAAGTGAATTAAAGTTAGTTTTTTTGCTAAAAGGAAATGATTTTTTGTTTAAATATTTTTTTCCCATAATTCTACTTAGATTTAATTTTTTACCCTTTGCTACACCTTTTCCAAGCATCAGAGCTGTGCCTGATGGATGATCTTTTTTATGTTTATGGTGTACCTCATAAATTTTACTTAAAAAATTATTACCAAGAGATCTAGACGCAATTTCTGTTAGATAAACTAGTAAATTAACTCCCAGGCTCATGTTCCCAGCTTTCAAAATAGGTATTTTTCTTGAATATTTTTTTATTAATTTCTCTTCTCTTTTTGAAAAACCCGTTGTTCCAATAACTACTTTTTTTTTTAATATTGATGCAATTTTCAAAATTTCTAAAGTACATTTAGGTGTTGAAAAATCTATAATAACTTGCGCATTTCTAAACACGTTTTTTGAATTAATTTGAAGTTTAAAGCCTGAAATTTTTTTGTTTAAAATTTTGTTTTCAGTTATGGAAACAATTTTTAACTTTCTATCCTTTTTTGAAGAACTGATAATTTGTTGGCCCATTCTTCCGAGACCTCCAGTTATAGCTAAATTAATTTTTTTCATCTAATTTCTCCAAAATTTTTTTGCTTTTTCAAAAAAATTTTTAATTAGTGGATTAGATTTAGTATCTTCTAAAGTCTTAAATTCAACAAGTAATTCTTTCTGTTTCTTGGTTAAAGATGTTGGTACTTCTGTAATAATTCTTATATAAAGGTCACCCGTTATATTTCTTCTTAATATTGGCATTCCTTTTCCTTTTAGCCTGAGTTGTTTGCCACTTTGAGTACCTGATGGAATTTTAATTTTTGTTCTGCCACCATCAATTGAAGGCACCTCAACAGTCGTGCCTAAAGCTGCATCTGCAATAGAAATTGGCAGTTCATAATAAAGATTTTCTTCTGATCTTTTGAAAATATTATGAGGCTCAACTGAAATAAATAAATATAGATCACCATTTGCGCCACCTTTGGCTCCAGCCTCACCCTTTCCAGCGAGTCTTATTCTAGTACCATCATCAACCCCTTTTGGAATTTTAACAGAAACTGACTCATTAGATTGAGTTTTGCCCATACCTGAGCAACTCGAACATGGATTTGAAATTTTTTCACCTTCACCACTACACTCAGGACAAGTTTGTTGAATTGTAAAAAACCCTTGGCTTGACCTTACCTTACCTTGCCCATTACAATAGCTACAAGAAGTTGGTTTAGAACCAGGTTTGGCGCCGCTACCAGAACAGGTTTTGCATTTTTTGTAGGTCGTATAACTTATATTTTTATCTGTACCTGCGAATGCATCATTAAGCTCAATAGAAACATCATACCTTAAATCACTACCTCTGTTAATGGTTCTACCTCTTCTAGATCTCCCACCACCGAAACCAAAGTCTCCAAAGTCACCAAATACATCTTCAAAAATATCAGAAAACGATGAAGAAAAATCAAAATTACCAAATCCTCCTTGTCCACCACCCTGGAAAGCCGAATGCCCAAATTGGTCATAATTTGCTTTCCTTTTTTCGTCTGACAAGACATGGTAAGCCTCACTTGCCTCTTTAAATTTTTCTTCAGCAGCTTTATCCCCTTTATTTTTATCGGGATGAAATTTAAGGGCTAATTTTCTATATGCTTTTTTGATTTCTTCTTTTTTTGTGGATTTATTTACACCTAAGACTTCGTAATAATCTCTTTTTGACATAAGAAACTTTGCCCCTATTATTTAGTCTTAAGCTCTTTTTTCTTTATCTTCTTTTGAATCTACAACTTCAGCATCAACAACATTGTCTTTTTCCTTTTTATCATCATCCTTATTGACTTTATTGTTCTGATCTTTACTTGATTTATCATTAGCTTTTTGCTGACTTTTATAAACCGCTTCTCCCAGTTTCATTGACGCCTGGATCAAAGACTGGGTTTTTTTCTTCACATCTTCACTGTCAGTACCTTTTAACGAGTTTCTTAAATCTGAAACTGCTGTCTCTATAGCTTTCTTTTCGGCTTCACTTATTTTAGAGCCGTGTTCTTTAAGGTTTTTTTCTGTTGAGTGTATCATTGTATCTGCCTGATTTCTTGCATCAACAGATTCTCTCTTTTTTTTGTCAGTTTCTTTATTTGCCTCAGCATCTTTTACCATATTTTTTATTTCATCTTCTGACAGCCCACCGGAAGCTTGAATTTGTATTTTTTGCTCTTTTCCTGTGCCTTTATCTTTCGCAGAAACATTGACAATACCGTTAGCATCTATATCAAAAGTTACCTCAATCTGTGGAACACCTCTTGGTGCAGGTGCAATACCCACAAGTTCAAAATTACCTAAAATTTTATTGTCTGCAGCCATTTCTCTTTCACCTTGAAGGACTCTTATAGAGACCGCCGGCTGATTATCTTCAGCGGTAGAAAAGGTTTGACTTTTTTTTGTAGGAATAGTTGTATTTTTATCTATTAATTTTGTAGAGACACCTCCTAAAGTTTCAATACCAAGAGACAATGGAGTTACATCCAATAACAAGACGTCTTTTACATCACCTTGCAAAACTCCTGCTTGAATAGCTGCCCCCATCGCAACCACTTCATCGGGGTTGACACTTTTATTTGGTTCTTTACCAAAAAAATTTTTTACAGTTTCAACTATTTTTGGCATTCTAGTCATACCACCTACAAGAACCACTTCGTTTATTTCTGCTGCCGAAAAACCAGAGTCCTTAAGAGCCGTTTTACATGGCTCCAAAGTTCTTTCAACCAGAGTTTCAACTAAAGCCTCGAGTTTAGCCCTAGTAAATTTTAAATTAATGTGC
>CACGJO010000001.1 GCA_902573425.1 uncultured Pelagibacteraceae bacterium | reverse complement strand
GATATAAAGTTTATATCTTTTCAGGAGGGAACGGTTAAAGTAGAATTAAAAGGAAGTTGCTCGGGTTGTCCAAGTTCAATTGTTACCCTGAAAAATGGAGTTCAAAATCTATTACGTCACTACATAAAAGAAGTAAAAAACGTAGAAGCCATTTAATTAAATGAAAAATAAGCAAATACCTTATTTAGATCAACTATTAGAGTTGGGCAAACTTTATAAAGTTGATGAAATCAAATTATACGCTAAATCAAAAAAAAAATTAACTACATCTCAAATTGAATTAATCTTATTAAAAAATAAAATAAGATTACCTGAACAAAGTTATAATAAAAAAAAAGTTGCAGAAATTAAATTCAAAGAACAAGTAGTAACAAATATTTTAATAACTTTATTTCTAATTACATTTGTCATTAGCCTAATTTCTGTCAGACCATTTATCAAAACAGTCACAAACGAGATTAAATTTACATATGTAGCAAAAGAATATAACTCAAATTTCAAAAATAATGATTATAAAAAAAAGGATAGTACTGAATTTTCAGTTAATAAAAAACAAGATGAAAATTATATTGGTATAGACACACAAATTACCTTAAATTTATTTGAAAATCTTAAATATGACTTAAAAAGTATCAGACTAGGGCAGTCTGTTAAGCCAATTTATCTTTCAAAATTGCCCAAAGATCTAAAAAAAATTAAAAGCACAAATAAAAGAAAAGAAACATTTATTAAAATCATAATGCCACTAATTTTAATTGAAAATGAGAAGATAATAGATGACAGAAACAAGTTATTTAAAATTTTAGGCAAACAATCAAATACTATGGGTGAAAAAGTTTGGTTAAAAAGAAGGTTTAAAGATTATGATATAAAAGGAGAGGATATTTCAGAACTTAAATTAAGAATGGATATAGTTCCAACTTCAATTGCTATTGCTCAAGCAGCTAAAGAGAGTGGTTGGGGGACCTCTAGATTTGCACTAGAGGGCAATGCAATGTATGGACAATGGACCTGGGACGGAGACGGTATTGAACCATCACAGAAAGATAAAAAGCAAGAACATAAGATTTTAAAATTTCCAAAACTTCAATCCTCAGTAAGTGCTTATATGAAAAATTTAAATACTCATAGAGGATATTCAGAATTTAGGAAAGAAAGATCTAAAATTAGAGAAAAAAACAAAACAGTGAATGGAATAGATCTTGTTGAATATCTATACAACTATGCGCAAACAGGTTCAGAATACGTTAAGACTCTTAAAAAAATAATACAACAGAATGATCTAACTGATTTTGATGGTTCAATTCTAATGAATTCAAGCAGATCGAAATCTCTTACTTTATAATTTATAAATCAGCAATTACAAATTGAATTCCTAACCATCTCCAATATCCACTCTGGTCTCTTAAAGAACAATTAATTCTTCCTCTTTCAGTGGTAAATTTCCCGTCCAAAATTATTTTCAATTGATTTTTCTTAATAAAAAGTAATTGTGATTTTCTCCACTTATTTTGCTCATTAGAATAACAATTAATATTCTCCAAATTTATTTGATCATCAAAAAAATAAATTTCAACATTTGGTGGATTATTATTATCAGCTAAGTATTTCTCTTCAGGTAAGATTTTTTTGTATGGAAATGGAATATTTTTTAGCAGGCTCTTGAATCTTTTTATTTCTCCATATTTTTCATTTATTGGAAATCTTGGTAACTCAAATTTATTTTTAGTTTTATCTATTACACCTGAATGCTGTCCAAATGCATATTTAAAGCCAAGATCCTTAACAATTTCTATATAAGAACTTCTGTATTCACCGAAAGGATATGCAAAAATTTTTGTTTCATAGTCTAATTTTTTTTTTAGAATTTGTTTAGCAATGGTAAGATCTTTTCTTATCTCATCATCAGATTTATCGACAAGATAATCATGACTATGACTATGATTTCCGATATAAACAAAATCGTGTTTTGAGATAGTTTTTATTTGTTCCCAATTCATGTATCCTCTCGCTCCAACAGTTTCTGTATTTATAAAAATTATAAATGGTATCTTTTCTTTTTTTAAAATTGGCCAAGCATTTTTATAAAAAGATGAAAAAGCATCATCAACTGTCAATAAAACCTTTCCAGAAGTATTATTTTTACTAAAAGATGTGTCAAATTCTTCAAATGAAATGAATTCAAGATTTGTATTTCTAATTTCATTTATATGAGCCATAAAATCCTTTATTTTAATATTAGTAGAGGGATACTTATTTTCCTCAAAACGGTGGTACATAATGCTAATTATGCCATAATCCTCAATATTTTTTGAATATGAATATGAATTGTTAAAAATATTGAAACTTACTATAAATATAAAGATGATTAAAAATTTTTTTATAATAAATTTCACAGGCAAAAATGACTCAATTGGGTTAAAGGTAGATAATAATTTTTTTATCAAAAAACTTCAAACAAATATTAGAAAAAATGACCTTCTTGTTAATAGTGTTTTTGACTTAATAAGTGAAAAAAAAGTTAAAATTGACAGAAATTTTTCCATATTAGTGAATGTTGGACCAGGAAGTTTTTCAGGAATTAGAATTTCGATTGCTGCGGCAAAAGGCATTAAAATTGTAACTGGGGCTAATATTTACGGATATAAAAGTAACGATCTTGGCGATTTTAACCTTAAAAATATTGAATTATTAATAAAAAAAAACTTACTACAAAATAAATTGATTAAACCTATATATTTAAGTTAAATTAACTAGATTATAAAAATGAGCAAAATAGAAGAAAAGTGTAAAGAAAAAGGTGTAAGATTAACCGACCAAAGAAAAATTATCGCAAAGGTGATATCTGACTCAAAGCAGACTTTTGGATCAAAAGATCACCCAGATGTAGATGAACTTCATAAAAGAGCATCACTAATTGACAAAAAAATTAGTATAGCGACAGTATATAGGACAATTAAACTATTCGAAGAGTCTGGCATCTTAATAAGACATGACTTTAAAGAGGGCAAGTCTAGATATGAGCCAACAACTGAAGAACACCACAATCATCTTATAGATATTAATTCTGGTGAAATAGTTGAATTTGTTGATAAAGAGGTTGAAGAACTTCAAAACAAAATCGCACAAAAACTTGGATACAAACTTGTAGATCATAAGTTAGAACTTTACGGATCCAAAATTAAAAAAAATTAATAATTTGTCTAAAAAATTTTTCATTAAAACTTTTGGCTGTCAAATGAACGAATATGACAGTAATCGTATTTCTGATTTGTTTAAAGCCAATGGATATTTAGAAAGTTCTGATTCTCAAGATATAAGTTGTTACATCTTAAATACCTGCCACATAAGAGAAAAAGCAACAGAGAAAGTATATTCAGATATTGGAAGATTAAAAAAAAATTATAGAAACAAAAGTAAACCATTTGTTTTTATAACAGGTTGTGTTGCCCAGGCAGAAAATGAAGAAATGATAAGAAGAGAACCATACATAGATGCTGTGATAGGACCACAGTCGTATCAAAATATTCCTAACATATTATCTTCACTAAATAATAAAGCAAAAAAATTTAATTTAACCGATTTTGAGGTTATAGACAAATTTGACAAGTTAAATAGTTTAAAAAATTCAGATACAAATGTATCTGCTTTTGTAACTATTCAAGAGGGTTGTGATAAATTTTGTAATTTTTGTGTAGTTCCCTATACAAGAGGCAGTGAATATTCTAGGTCACCAGAAGAGATCTTAAAAGAGGTAGATCATTTAGTTTTAAATGGTGCAAAAGAAATAACGTTATTGGGCCAAAATGTTAATGCGTATTCATATAAAAAAAAAACTAATCTTTCAGATTTAATTTTGAAAGTTGGTAAAAATAAAAAATTAAAAAGAATTAGATATACCACATCACACCCAAAAGATATGACAGATGATTTAATTAATTGTTATAAGCATGAAAAAAAATTAATGCCAATTATCCATCTGCCAGTACAAAGTGGTTCAAACGTTGTGCTTAAAAATATGAACAGGAAACATTCAAGAGAAGAATACTTAGACATAATATCTAAACTTAAAAAGATTAATCCAGAAATAAGTTTTTCGAGTGATTTTATAGTTGGTTATCCAGGTGAGAGTGAAAAAGATTTTAATGACACAATTTCACTTATTAAAAAAGTAAATTTTATTAACTCCTTTTCATTCATCTATAGCCCAAGACCTGGTACCCCAGCCTCTAGAATGAAAATGGTAGATATTAAAATACAAAAAAAAAGACTAATAATCTTGCAAAATCTATTAGAAAAAATTCAAATAAAAAAAAATAATGATAAAATTAAAAAAGTAGAAGAAGTTTTAGTAGAAAATAGATTAAAAAATCAAACCCAATATTTTGGTCGAACTAAAGATTTAACTCCTGTAATATTAAATAATATAGGTGATGATGAAATTGGAAATATTATCAAAGTTAGAATTGATAAATGTGATAAAAAATCATTATTTGGAAGAAAGTATTCTAGCGAAAGGGAAGTAGCAGCTTGATGTTAGAAGCAAAAAATTTAAACAAGGAAATTTCTATAAAAAAAATTGATAACGAAACATCAAGCATAAAAATTTTTAATAATAATATTTTGTCTGAAATTGTTGGTGAATTTAATAAAAATTTAATCAAAATTGAAAAACTAACTAAAACAAAAATTTTTTTTAGAGGAAATTCTCTTACCATAAAAGGAGAAAGAGAATCAGTTCTTTCAGTATCGAATGCTTTGATATTTTTGGTAAATAAATTCCTTGTAACTGGTTCTTTAGAGGATAATGATGTAGATTATTCTATTAAAAAAATTGAAAATCAAAATCTAATGGATAAAAGCAATATAAGATCTATTGATCAAGTAATTAAGACGCCCAGAAGATCTGTTATACCGAAGTCTAAAAAACAGTCTGAGTATTTAAGAGCTTTGTTAAAGGAAGACATAATTCTTTCACTTGGTCCAGCTGGTACGGGCAAAAGTTATTTAGCGGTATCTGCAGCAGTTAATATGCTAATGGAGAAAAAAGTAGAAAAAGTAATTTTATCAAGACCTGCTGTTGAAGCGGGTGAGAGGCTAGGATTTTTACCTGGAGATTTAAAAGAGAAAGTTGATCCATATCTACAACCGTTATATGACGCATTACATGATTTATTTGGATATGAAAAAGTTCAAAGAAAAATCGAAACAGGCGAAATAGAAATTGCACCCTTAGCATTTATGAGAGGAAGAACTTTAAAAAATTCATTTGCAATTTTAGATGAGGCACAGAATGCATCATTAACTCAAATCAAAATGTTTCTAACAAGGATAGGTGAAAACTCTAAAATAGTAGTAAACGGTGATCCATCACAAGTTGATCTTATAAATAAAAATCATTCTGGTTTGCTTAAGTCAAAAAAGATTTTACAAGATCTTAAAGAAATAAAATGTATTGAATTTGACCATACAGATGTTGTAAGGCACCCACTAGTATCTAAAATTATACAGGCTTATCAACAAAAAGCAGATGATAAAAGTTGATGTTTTCATCAAAAACAAAAATTGGAAAAAAAAAATATCCAATCCTAATAAATATTTAAATAGTAGAGTTAAATATTTAAAAAGTTCAATTAGTTTTCTTAAAAATAAAAATATTAATTTTTCATTACAATTGGCAGGAAATAAAGAAATAAAACATCTTAATAAAAAATTTAGAAAAAAAAATAAAACTACGGATGTCCTTTCTTTTCCTTCTTTTAATTTTAACAAACTCAAGAAGTTAAAAAAAAAAGATATTTATTTGGGAGATATAATTTTAAATTATTATAAAATTAATAAAAAAAATTTTAAAGAAAATTTTAATCAATTGTGGATACATGGTTTCTTGCATCTGCTTGGGCATAAACACCAAAAAAATAGCGATTATTTTAAAATGAATGAGCTTGAAAAATTAATATTTAAAAAAATTAAAAAAAACTAATGTTAGACTTTTTTAATAAAAGAATTTTTATAATTTTTATATTTCCATTAATCTTGGGGGGTGTAACTGTTTTAGGTTTTCAACCATTTAACTTATTTTTTGTTAATTTTTTTTCATTACCTCTATTATTTTTTACAATAATATACGTTAAAAAAAAATCCAAAAGCACCTATAGAAAAAAACCTTTCCTAAAAAATTTATTCATTTTAGGATCATCTTTTGGTTTCGGTTTTTTCTTTTTTGGTATTTTTTGGATTGCGCATTCACTAACTTTCGATCAAGCATTTAAAATTCTAATTCCATTTAGTTTAATCTTAATTCCACTATTCTTGTCTTTATTTTTTTCATTACCTATAGTTTTTATTGGCAATCTTTGTGAAAAAAACTTTTCATCGATTTTACTGATAAGTTTAGTATTTTCTTTTTCAGATTTTATCAGAGGAAAAATTTTGACAGGTTTTCCTTGGAATATTTGGAGTTACAGTCTTTCATGGTCTACTGAAACTCTTCAAATTTTAAAAATAATTGGAATTTTTTCATTTAATTTTTTTGCTATATTAATTTTTTTTCTTCCAACCTTAATTTTCTTCAAAAATAAATTAAAATATTATTTAATACCAATATTTATTGTATTATCATTCTCAAATTATTTTTATGGCTCGTATAAAATAAATTCAACAAAACAATATCCTCAAGAAGAAATTAATTTCAAAATTGTTTCAGCAAAAATTGATATGGCAGATTTTAAAGATGAAGTGGATGTTGTATCTAAACTTATTAAATATAGTGAGCCGAGTCAAAATATCAAAACTATTTTCATTTGGCCCGAAGGTGTTTTTATAGATAAGAATTTTTATAAAAATGAAAAAATTAAAGAATTGTTTAAAAAAAATTTTTCTGAGAATCATCTAATTGTGTTCGGTGCTAATACTTCAAAAAAAATTGGCTCACGCGATAAATATTATAATAGTATGATTGTTTCAAACAATAATTTCCAGTTCATCACAAAATACGATAAGAAAAAACTTGTACCGTTTGGCGAATTTTTGCCATTTGAATTTATTTTTAATTCTTTAGGTCTTAAAAAAATTACCCCAGGTTATGAATCTTTTTCTAGAGGGGAAGGAAACTCTTTACTAGAATTTAATTTTGAAGAAAAAAAAATAACAGTCCTCCCTTTAATTTGTTACGAAGTAATTTTCCCCACTTTAGTTGAAGAGAATAATAAATATAATTTCTTGATAAATATCTCTGAAGACGCTTGGTTTGGTAAAAGTATTGGGCCTCAACAGCATTTTGCAAAAGCTATTTTTAGATCGATCGAATCTAACGTCTTTACCCTAAGAGCTGCTAATATGGGTATTAGTGCTTTTATAAGTCCTCAAGGAAAAATTTTAAAAAACTTACAACCGAACGAAATTGGCAATATAGAATTAAGTTTGCCAATATTACAGAAAAATAAAAAGGAAATTAAAAATGATTTGATATTTTTGTCACTTTTAACTACATTTATAATTACTTTTTTTGTTTTAAGAAAATTTAAAATTTAATGAATTCAAAAAATTATTTATTTACAAGTGAGTCGGTTTCTGAAGGACATCCGGATAAAGTATGTGATAGAATTTCTGATATGGTAGTCGATAGTTATCTATCAAAAGATCCTTTTTCAAGAGTTGCTTGTGAAACTCTAACAACAACAAACAAAGTAGTATTAGCCGGGGAAACCAGAGGACCAGAGATTAAAAAAAATCAATTAGAGGAAAAAGTTCGAAGTTGCATCAAAGATATAGGTTACGAGCAAGAAGGGTTTCATTGGAAAAATTGTAGTGTGGACATAAATCTACATTCACAGTCATCAGATATAGCAATGGGCGTTGATTCTAAGGGCAACAAGGACGAAGGTGCTGGCGACCAGGGTATAATGTTTGGATATGCGTGTGATGAAACTGAAGTCTTGATGCCAGCTCCAATATATTATTCCCACAAAATTTTAGAATTAATGGCAATTGATAGAAAAAACGGAAAAGCAGACAAACTAGAACCAGATTCTAAAAGCCAAGTAACATTACAATACGAAGATGGAGTTCCATCAAAAGTTACAGCAGTAGTTATTTCAACACAACATTCTCCCAAAGTTTCACAGTCACAGGTTAAAGAAATTGTGAGACCGTATCTAGAAAAAGCAATCCCAAAAAAATTATTAATCAATTTAAATGATAAAGATTTTTACGTAAATCCTACTGGACAGTTTATAATTGGTGGGCCTGATGGTGATACAGGATTAACAGGAAGAAAAATTATAGTTGATACTTACGGTGGTGCAGCACGTCATGGAGGAGGAGCTTTTTCGGGAAAAGATCCAAGTAAAGTAGATCGATCCGCAGCTTACGCTGCAAGGTATGTTGCAAAAAATATCGTTGCCTCAAAAATTGCAAAAAAGTGTGAAATACAATTATCTTATGCAATTGGCGTTTCAAAGCCACTATCTATTTATGTGAATCTTTTTGATGGTGATTTAGAAAAAGAAAAGCATGTAGAAAAATTAATAACAAATAATTTTGACTTAAGCCCAAGAGGTATAAGAGAAATGTTAAATCTAAATAGACCTATTTATGAGTCCACAGCTGCCTATGGGCATTTTGGAAGAAAACCAAGAGAAGATGGTTCTTTTTCTTGGGAAAAAACCGATAAAATATCTATTTTTAAAAAGTAGTTCTTGAAAAATCTGAGAATTTAAATTAGACTAAAAATAATTTACCTGGAAGTGAAAATGGGCTTTTGCCCATTTTTTTTTAGGTAATACAAAATATGTTAAACAGGGGTTTAGATAAACAGGAACTTTTGAGGATAGTAGAAGCTGTAGCAAATGAGAAATCTATAGATAAGGAGCTAATACTTAATTCTATGGAAACAGCCATTCAAAGAGCAGCTTATAGTAAATTTGGTTTTGAAAATGCTATTGAAGCTACTATCAATAGAGAAGACGGAACTATTAAAATTCAAAAAGTGCTTGAAATTGTTGAAAATGTTGAAGATCCAGTAAAGCAGATTACCTTAGAACAAGCAGGAAACTTAGATAAAAAAAATAAAAATTTAAAAGTTGGAGATAAAATTTATGAAGAACTACCACAAATAGATTTTGGTAGAATAGCTGCACAAAGTGCTAAACAGGTTATTTCTCAAAAAGTAAGAGAAGCAGAAAAAAATAGACAATTTGAAGATTTCAAAGATAAGCAAGGCCAAATTCTTAGCGGAATAATTAAGAGGACAGAATATGGAAATGTTATTATTGATTTAGGTAGAGCTGAAGGAATTATAAGAAAAGAGGAATTGATACAAAGGGAAGTTTTAAAGAATGGAGACAGGGTCAAAGCTTATTGTTTTGATGTTAAACAAGATACAAAAGGGCATCAAATATTTTTGTCCAGAGCTCATCCGCAATTTTTAGCAAGATTATTCTTTCAAGAAGTTCCTGAAATTTACGAAGGTGTAATTGAAATAAAGTCTGTTTCTAGAGATCCAGGGAGTAGAGCAAAAATATGTGTTAACTCAAAAGACGCCTCTCTAGATCCAGTTGGTGCTTGCGTAGGAATGAGAGGTAGCAGGGTTCAAACAGTTGTAAATGAACTTCAGGGTGAAAAAATTGATATAATTAAATGGACAGAAGACTTACCAACGCTGGTGGCGGAGTCTTTATCACCTGCTGAAATTCAAAAAGTTTTAATTGATGAAGAAAATAAGAGAATAGAAGTAATTTTATCCGAAGAAAATTTGAGCAAAGCCATAGGAAGAAGAGGACAGAACGTTAGACTTGCATCTAAATTGATCAATTATGAGATAGATATATTAACAGACTCTGAGGACTCTGAAAGGAGACAGAAAGAATTTAAAGAAAGAACAGATCTTCTCGTAAAAGCATTGGAGGTTGACGAAACTCTTGGTCAACTTTTAGTTTCAGAAAATTTTCAGAATATTGAAGAAATAGCCCAATCTAATGTAGATGATTTATCAAAGATTGAGGGCATCGAAGAGTCTACTGCAAAAGAACTGATAGATAGAGGAAAAGAATATTTAATTAAAGAAAAACAACAAATATCTGAAAAATTAAAAAAACTTGGGGTGGAAGATAGTTTAACAAAACTTGATGGAATGTCCCAGGGAATGCTCGTCGTATTGGGAGAAAAAAATATAAAAAAATTAAAGGATTTCGCTGAACTCTCTTCTGATGAACTAGTTGGCGGAATGGATGAAATTAAAGGAAAAAGAATTAAAATTGATGGGTATTTGGAGGAGTTTAATTTATCAAAAGAGGAAGCCGATAATCTCATAATGAATGCAAGAAAGATAGTGTTTACTGATTAAATTATGCAAAAAGATAAAAACAAAAAAAAAACATTAACAATATCAAGTTCTTTCAACAAAAAATTCAATCCTAGTTCTTATGGTAAGACTTCAAAAAAATCTTATATAGTTGATAGAAAAAAGAATTTTAAAACTCCATTTAAATCAAATAAAAATACTTCATCAAGTTTTAGCAGTAAAAATAATCAAAATACTAGAAATTTTAATAGAAAATTTGTTGAGCAACAAGCTACAAAAAGATTTATCAGATCAGATAAAAATAAAAAAGATGAAGTGGATAGAACAAAAGTTAAAGGAAACTTAAGGGATAAAAATTTTAATAATAAAAGAGAATCAAAGTTAACGATTTCAACAGCAATGAATGTTGAAGAATTTGAAATTAAACAAAGAAGTTTAGCTTCTGTTAAAAGAGCAAGACTTAAAGATAAAAAAGGTTTAAACACTGATGAAAAAAAGGAATTTAAGAAAGTCATAAGAGAAGTCAAAATCCCTACACAAATTACTATTCAAGAGTTATCAAACAGGATGGCTGAGCAATCTACAAATATTATTAAATTTTTGTTAAATATGGGGGTGAAAGCAACTATTAATCACACCATAGATAAAGATACATCAGAATATATTGTTAAAGAATTTGGTCACAAAGCAATTTTTGAAGAGGTGCCTCAAAAAATATTAAACAAAACATCAAAAAATAATAGAAAAAATTTATCTCCAAGATCACCAATTGTAACAATTATGGGACATGTTGATCATGGGAAGACATCTTTACTAGACTCTTTAAGAAGTACAAATGTAGTTTCAGGAGAACATGGAGGCATAACTCAACATATAGGAGCTTACCAAGTAAGAAATACAGATGGAAAAGAAATTACATTTATTGATACGCCAGGTCATGCTGCATTCACTGAAATGAGAGCAAGAGGTTCAAAAGTCACTGATATTGTTGTTCTAGTGATAGCCGCTGATGATGGAGTTAAACCTCAGACGGTAGAGGCTATTCAACATGCAAAAGCTGCGAAAGTACCAATAATTGTCGCTATTAATAAATGTGATTTACCAAATTCAAATATTAGCAAAATAAAAAATGATTTAATGCGTTATGAGCTGGTAGCTGAAGAACTAAGTGGCGATACTTTATTTGTTGAGGTATCAGCAACGAAGAAAACAAATCTAGACAAATTAAAAGAAATTATTTTACTTCAAGCAGAAATTTTAGATTTAAAAGCTTTTAAAGATGGCCAAGCCAAAGGAATAGTTTTAGAGTCTAAAATAGATAAGGGAAAGGGCCCAGTTTCCACTATTTTATTAACTGAAGGCTCTTTAAAAAGAAGTGATCATTTCGTTTGTGGAAAAACTTTAGGCAAAATTCGTGCAATGATCAATTATGAGGGAAAAAATCTTGAAATAGCTTACCCTTCAATGCCAGTTGAAATACTTGGTATGCAAGAGTCGGCTAAAGCTGGCGATGAGTTTTTTGTAGTTGAGAATGAGGAGGAGGCTAAAAAAATAATTGATTTTGAAAAATCTGGTGTTAGAGATAATAAAAATTTAATCTCCCAAGACAACACTAAGCTCTTTGATAAACAAGCAACAAAAGAGGAATTAAATATAATTTTAAAATCAGATGTTCAAGGATCCAGCGAGGCTTTAAAAAATTCGATTAATAAAATTAAACATGCCGAAGTTAGTCCTAAAATTATTTTATCAGATATTGGAATGATAAATGAAACTGATATTTCATTAGCAAAAGCATCTAATGCAATAGTTATTGGATTTAATGTAAAACCAAACAAAGAAGCAAAAAAACTTTCTGAAGTTCAAAAAGTAAGAATAGAATTTTTTAATGTAATTTATAAAGCTCTAGAATTCGTTGAAAAATCACTTTCAGGACTACTCGAGCCAGAAAGGAAGGAAAAAATTGAGGGTACAGCTGAGATTCTTAAAATTTTTAAACTTTCAAAATCCGGGAAAGTTGCTGGATCAAAAGTTACTGATGGTGAAATTAAAAACAATTCGAAGGCAAGAATTATAAGAGATGGAAAAATCGTATACGATGGTCAAATAACAAGTATTTTTAGAGAAAAAAATGCTGCTAAAGAAGTTAAAAGTGGACTTGAATGTGGTATTACATTTAAAAATTTTTTAGATTTTAAGGAAAAAGATATGATCGAATCATACAAAGTTGACATGATAGAAAGACAAATAAATGATTAAAAATTCGATTGAGGGGCACCCAAATCACAGACATCTTAGAGTGGGTGAACTTGTTAAACAAAACCTGGGTCAAATCTTTTTGAGAAATGAGGCTAAAATACCCGCATTAAATACAAAAATGGTGACCGTTACAGAGGTAAAAATGAGTTCAGATTTAAAATCAGCAAGGGCCTATGTAATTCCACTTGGTGGAAAAGAAACAAAAAAGACAGTTAATATATTGACCGAGTTTTCTTATCTTGTTAGAAAAGCTTTATCAAAGAAACTAGATATTAAATATCTTCCACGTTTGCACTTTGTAGAAGACAAGTCTTTTGATTATGCAGAAAGAATTGAAAAACTTATTAAAGAGAATAAAAACAAATGAAATCAAAAAAAGATATAATTAAATTGTTGGCAATTCACAAAAATGATGTTGGATCAACAGAAGTTCAAATTGGTATACTAAGCGAAAAAATAAAATATCTTTCTAATCATTTTAAAAAATTTAAGAAAGACAAACATTCAACTATGGGATTGACCAAATCTGTGAACCTAAGAAAGAAACTTTTGCAGTATTTAAGTAAAAAAAATCCCAAAGCATATACAGATATAATAAAAAAACTTAATTTAAGAAAATAAATGTTTAAAGAATTTAAAGAAGAAATAGATTTTGGTGGAAAAAAAGTAATTTTAGAAACGGGAAAAATTGCTCGTCAAGCCGATGGAGCTATTATTGCGACTTGTGGCGAGACTGTTGTTATTGCAACAGTAGTTGGTGCAAAAAAAAGTTAATCCAGAAACTGATTATTTTCCTCTTTCAGTAAATTATCAAGAAAAATATTACGCAGCTGGAAAAATTCCCGGAGGTTATTTTAAAAGGGAAGCAAGACCAACAGAGTCTGAAACTTTAATATCAAGATTAATTGACAGACCAATCAGACCTCTATTTCCAGAAAACTTTAAAAATGAGGTGCAGGTACTTCCTACAGTACTCTCATATGATCAAGAAAATGAAGCTGATATTTTATCTATAATAGCTTGTTCAGCAGCCTTGGCGATTTCTGGACTTCCTTTTAAAGGTCCTGTAGCCGCATCAAGAGTTGGATTTATAGATAATAAAAACGTATTAAATCCAACGAAAAAAGAACTAGAAAACTCAAAGTTGGACTTGGTTGTAGCTGGAACAAAAGATGCTGTGTTGATGGTGGAGTCCGAAGCATCAGGATTAACAGAAAAACAAATGTTAGATGCTGTTAAATTTGGTCATGAAAGTTTTGCTAATGTAATAAAAGGTATAGAAAAGTTAGCAAAAAAAGCCTCAAAAGAAAAATGGAAAATCGAAGAAAAAGATTTAAGCGAAGTCTCAAAAAAAATAAAAAAAGAGCTAACTAAAGATTTAGAAAAAGCATTTACAGAAAAAGACAAAAAGAAAAGGTCTGATCTAATAAGTATAGCTGGAGAAACATGTAAATCGTTATTTAAAGATGACGAGACTCTTTTAGAACATGAAGTTATGACACAGCTTAAAAATTTAGAAAAAGAAATAGTTAGATCAAGAATTTTAAAAAGTAAAAAAAGAATTGATGGTAGAGGTCTTTCAGATGTAAGACCAATAAAATGTCAAGTAGGTATACTTCCAAGAGTCCATGGTTCGGCATTATTCACAAGAGGTGAAACACAAGCAATAGTAACAACTACTTTGGGAACCTCAGATGATGAGCAAAGAATAGAAAGTTTGGAAGGATTAAAAAGGCAAAGATTTATGTTACATTATAATTTTCCTCCATTTTCCGTAGGAGAAACTGGTAGGATTGGAACTGGTAGAAGAGAAGTGGGACATGGCAAATTAGCTTGGAGAGCGTTGAACTCTTCATTGCCTAAAAAGGAAAATTTCCCCTATACTTTGAGAATTGTATCAGAAATTACCGAGTCAAACGGATCATCATCGATGGCGACGGTATGCGGATCTTCTCTTGCATTAATGGATGCAGCAGTGCCTATAGTTGAACCAGTCGCAGGAATTGCGATGGGATTAATTAAAGAGAAAGATGATTTTTCTATTTTATCAGACATATTAGGAGACGAAGATCACTTGGGAGATATGGATTTTAAAGTAGCAGGAACAAAAGATGGCATCACGTCTCTTCAAATGGATATTAAAATTACAGGTATAACTTTTGAAATTATGGAAAAAGCTCTTGCACAAGCAAAAGAAGGACGAGTGCAAATCTTAAATGAAATGAATAAAACTATTAAATCTTCAAGAAAAGAAGTTGGAAAACACACTCCAAAAATGGAAACTATTAAAGTTGATAAAAAAGATATCGCAACTGTTATTGGTAAAGGTGGTGCAACTATAAGAGAAATTGTTGAAAAATCTGGAGCGAAAGTTGACGTAAAAGATACAGGAGAGGTAACGGTAGCAGCCGCAAATGAAGAGACCAGAAAAATAGCAGTCCAAATGATAAATGACCTTGTTGCAAAACCTGAGATGGGCAAAACATATAAAGGTAAAGTTGTAAAAATTATGGAATTTGGGGCATTTGTAAACTTTTTAGGCAAACAAGACGGCCTTGTTCATATTTCACAATTAGCCACAAAAAGGGTTCAAAAAGTTACAGACGTAGTTAAAGAAGGAGACGAGGTCTCAGTTAAAGTAATCGGTTTCGACAGAGGAAAAGTTAAATTATCGATTAAAGAAGCGATTTAAGCTCGTCTCATGACAGGACGTATTATAAATTTATCAAAATGTCAGAAAAAGATTCTAAATTAAGTTTTGCTGTAAAAAAAACAAACGAGCTAACAGAAGAAGAAATTGATCAGTTGATAAAACTTCATAAATTAACCATGAAACAAGATAGAACAAAAAAAATGTTCGAGGAAAAATATTTATTTAATTTCTTGGGTTTCTCTTTTCATGCTCTCATGATTTATAAAAATAAAATTGTTGGGTGTAATACTGTTATTCCGCAAGAATTCAACTTTTTTGATAAGAAATATATTTTTGGACAATGGTGCGAAACTTTAATTGATGAGAATTTTAGAGGAGGCTTTTCAAACTTTAAAAAGCTTGGAACTATATTTGAAGAAGTATTATTAAAAAATAATATTTATTTTATTTACGGTCTTCCAAACAAGGCTCTTTATGTTGTCTCTAAAAGATTGCTAGGAATGAAAGATATCACAAGACTAAACTATTATGTATATCCAAAAAAATTAAATAAATTTTTAAGAAAATATTTTCCTTTAAATATTTTACTAAATTTTTTATTAAAGTTAATACTCAGTTTTAACTTTAGAAATAAAACAGATTATAATTTTCAAATACAAAAAATAGCAAACAAGGATTTTGATCGGAGTAGATTTAAGGATAAAAATATATATAAAGTATTAAAAAAAAATAATTATAAACTTACTTACAAAATAGATATTAGTACTAACCACAATAACGCAAAAATAATTTGGATAATGGATGTTTTCCCATTAACAGTATCTAATCTTAAAAATTCTGTAAATGATTTAAAAAAGGAGGGAAAGGATATAGATTTGATAATTTATATTGGTAAACTTAAATCATTGCCTCATAATTTATTAAAAATCCCCGATAAATTTATTAAAGAAAACAACATAGTTTCTGGCAAAATTTTAGATGAGAGCAAAATAAATAGCTCAGTTTTTAATTATGAAAATTGGAATCTAAATTCCTCAAATTTCGATTATAGATAAATTAGTAAATAGAATTCCTAATTTGACCGTAATTAAATTAAAATGTATTTTAATATTTAAAAAATTATGAAAAACTTTTTAAGTAATAACACTGGTTTATTAATTAGAGTTGATGATATAGCTGAGAATATGAACTGGAAATTTATGGATCAATGTGAGCTATTGTTTGATAAATTTAACATAAAACCATTACTTGGAATTATTCCTGAAAATAAAGATAAAGAATTATTAAAATTTCCGAAAAATTCAAATTTTTGGAAACGTGTTCATTCTTGGAAAGAAAAAAACTGGGAAATATCTATGCATGGTTTTAATCACGTTTATGATAATGAAACTAAATTTAGTGATTTTTTTAAATACGGTGGACCATCTGAATTTTGTGGGCACGAGTATTCTCATCAATACAAAAAAATAAAAATGGGGAAAGAAAGATTATTAAGCGAAGGAATTTCGATCAAATCCTTTTTTGCTCCAAACCATACTTATGATAGCAATACTTTTAAAGCTCTATTTGAAAATGATATAAAAATAGTAATAGATGGATATGGTTTATTTCCATATAAAGATCATAATTTGACTTTTATTCCCCAACTTTTTTATAAAGAAATAATGTTACCTTTCGGTATACAATCCACACAGATTCACTTGAATTATTGGGATGAAAATCATCTTCAAAGGTTTAAAAAGTTTATTGAAATTAATAGAAATAAAATTAAAAATTTTGATGAATTGATAAAAAAAAGCTCTGATAATAAATCTACAAAAATAATAAGAGACTTAATGAAATTGACACTAATTAATATAAGAAAATTTAAATATAGATAAAAATTTTTAAATTATATATTCAAAATTTTGAGTTTTTTCATTTATGCTAAGTTCTTTTGCACCATTTCTCAAGTGAAAATTTCTTGCCATTTCTGTTAGAGGAGACAAAGTAACCAATCTATTAAGATGGTTTGATTTCTTTATTTTTTTAAATGCTTCTTTTACGATTAATTTTCCCCCACCTTTTTTCTTAGACCAAACAGTGTATGCAATCGCTATTTTACCAACCTTTTGATTTCTCCACGAGGCACTTTGCAATTGCGCGTCTCGAGTCATTAAGTCAAATTCTTCAATTGTTTTTGGAATTTCATTTGTGAAACCAAAGCACATTATTGCACATATTTCTTTTTTATATTTTACACCATAAATTTTTCGTCCATGGCTGGTTCTAAATTTAACATCAAGTTCTGGTCTAATTGGGTCTTCATTTACATCGCAAGAATCAAGTTCGACTAATTCAGCTCCCTTTATCCAGTCAAAAAAGTTTTCAAACTTTTCTTTTATTTTTTTATTAAATTTTACCATTTAATTATTTTTTAAGTTTTTTTTGATTAAGTGATGTTTTTTGGATCTGGCATCCCAGCTTTGTTGTAACCCGCATCTACATAATGTATTTCTCCAGTTACTCCATCACTTAAATTACTTAATAAATATAATGCTGATTTTCCCACATCATTTATATCAACATTTCTTTTTAAAAAAGAATGATCAGCGCTCCATTTATAAAGAAATTTTGCATCACCTACAGCAGATGCTGCTAAAGTTTTAATTGGTCCAGCGCTTATTGCATTAACTCTAATACCTTTAGAACCCAAGTCTTTTGCAATATACTTTACGCTCGACTCTAATGCAGCCTTACATACTCCCATTACATTATAATTTGGAATTACTTTTGTTGACTCGTAAGTTAGAGTCAACATGCTAGAACCACTTTTCATTATTTTTGAAGCCTCTTTAGCTATCTCAGTAAAAGAAAAACACGAAACCAACATACTTTTTTTAAAATTTTCTCTTGATGTATCAATATATTTACCTGATAGTTCCGCTCTATCTGAAAATGCAATTGCGTGAACAACAAAATCAATTTCATTCCATTTACTCTTGACCTCTTGAAAAGTTTTAACAATATCTTCTTTATTTTCTACATTACAATTTAAAATAAATTTTGAATTAATAGATTCTGCCAAAGGAGTTACTCTTTTTTTCAGAGCATCACCAAAGTACGTAAATGCTAATTCAGCGCCATTTTCAGCAAGTTTTTTTGATATGCCCCATGCTATAGATCTTTCATTAGCAACACCCATGATTAAACCTTTTTTACCCTTAACTAAATCCATTTTTAAACCTTTTCAAAAATTAATGTTGCGTTTGTTCCACCAAAACCAAAGCTATTAGACATAACAGAATTTAATTTTACATCCTTTTCAACTTTCGTAACAATTGGGAACTTTTGTGCTGACTCATCCATTTGATTAACGTTACAAGATGCTGCAATAAAATTATTTTTCATCATTATTAAAGAATAAATAGCCTCATGAACTGAAGCAGCGCCTAGTGGGTGACCAGATAGAGATTTTGTTGAACTGATTTTTGGTATTTTATCTTTGAATGCATCCTTTATAGCTTTTAATTCTGTTATATCTCCAACCGGAGTTGATGTACCATGGGTGTTAATATAATCAATTTTGTTTCTAGTTGTCTTTAATGCTAAGTTCATACACCTAGTCGCCCCTTCTCCTGAAGGTGCAACCATATCAAAACCATCGGAAGTTGCTCCATAACCTGTCAATTCTGCATAAATTTTTGCTCCTCTTGCTTTAGCATGCTCAAGTTCTTCTAAAACTAAAACTCCCGCTCCTCCAGCAATCACGAAACCGTCTCTTGTCTTGTCGTATGGCCTAGAAGCCTTCTGTGGATTGTCATTATATTTTGAAGAAAGTGCAGTCATTGCATCGAACATAGCTGTCATAGCAAAATGAATTTCATCACTTCCACCTGCAAAAATAATTTTTTGTTTTCCAAACTGAATAAGTTCCATTGCATTACCAATACAGTGACCGCTAGTAGCACAAGCTGAACTTATCGTGTAGTTAACTCCTTTTATTTTAAAAGGAACTGCCAAAGTTGCTGAAGCAGTGCTTGCCATAGTTCTTGGTACAATAAATGGTCCCATTTTTTTTGGATTTTTTTCTCTAGTTTTATCCGCAGCTAAAATAACATTCTCAATTGAAGGACCGCCTGAACCCATTACCATACCTGAATCGACATTACTTACATCTTTATCTTCCAAACCAGAATCAGTTATTGCTTCTTTCATCGCCACATAGTTATATGCCGATCCGTTCCCCATAAATCTTAATGCTTTTCTGTCAACATGATCTTCAAGCTTTATATTAGGTTTTCCGTGTACATTACTTTTCAAATTGTGCTCTTTATATTCTTCTGCGAAAGAAATACCTGATTTACTATTTATGAGTGAATCATAAACTTCGTTTTGATTATTCCCAAGACAAGAAACAATTCCAATACCTGTTACGACAACCCTCTTCATTGTTTATAAACTCCTACTTTCAAATTTTCTGCAGTATATATCTGTTTACCATCAGCTTTCAAAATCCCGTCTGCAAAACCAACAGTTCCACCTTCAGTTTTTAAAACTTTTTTCATATCTACTTCATAAGTCGCCATTTTTACTTTTTTTATAACTTCACCAGTAAATCTAACAGAATTTACACCTAAAGCACGTCCTTTACCTGGTTCACCAATCCACCCAAGGTAGAAACCAACTAATTGCCACATCGCATCTAACCCCAGACATCCAGGCATAACAGGATCAGCCTTAAAATGGCAATCAAAGAACCACATTTTATCTTTTATATCTAGCTCAGCTTTTACGGTACCCTTTTTAAATTTGCCTTCATCTGATTTTATGTGTGTAATTCTATCAAACATTAACATTGGTGGCGCTGGTAAACGTGCATTCCCTTCACCAAACAAGTTACCGTTTGCGCATTCAATTAATTCGTTATAGTTGTAGCTGTTTTTTTGTTTCATTTTGAAAGGTAACAATTGCTTGAGTTTTTAGCAATATCATATATAAAATTGAAAAAATTATACAGTAAGTTAATGCAAAAAAATAATAATAAAAACAAGATTTTTATAGATAAACTCAGATCTTCAGGTCTTAGACCTACAAATCAAAGAGTAGAAATAAGCAAATTTCTCTTTAATAGAAAAAAAACATTCCATTTCACAGTTGAAGAATTAAGAAACTCTATGAATTTAAAAAGATCAAAAAAAATTTCGACAGCAACTTTTTATAATACGGTGCATGCACTAAAAAGTGCAGGTTATTTAAAAGAATTCTCTCTAGAAAATAACACATCATACTATGATACGAATATTTCTTCTCATCACCACTTCTTTGATAATGGAAAGGTGATTGATATTAAGAGCGACAAAATTACCTTTCAGAAACTTCCAGAGGCCCCAAAAGGCAAGAAAATTAAAAACGTTGAAGTTGTAATAAGATTAGAAAATAATAATTAGTCTCAAAATCAGATCTTGGTGTATTGACACATACTTTAGAATAATTATAAAGTAGTTATAAAATAAAAATATATTACAGTATGAGTGTTGGACTTAAAAAAAATGGAAATGGAAATGGAAATGGCAAATGCCCAGTAATGCACGGGGGTGTAACCAAATCAGGAGAGTCAAATACCTCACGACAATGGCCAAACAGTATTAATCTTGATATTTTACATCAACACGATACAAAAACTAACCCCTTACCAAAATTTAATTATAAAAAAGAAGTAAAAAAATTAAATTTCAAAGCACTCAAAAAAGATTTATTAAAATTAATGACAGAAAGCCAAGAATGGTGGCCAGCGGATTTAGGAACTTATAGCGGTCTTATGGTAAGACTGACTTGGCACCAAGTTGGAACTTACAGAGAATTTGATGGTAGACCAAACGTGGGATCTCATAGATTTTCACCTCAGGATTCATGGCCGGATAACACAAATTTAGATAAAGCTAGACGTCTTCTTTGGCCCATCAAAAAAAAATATGGAAATAGATTAAGCTGGTCAGATCTTATGGTTCTAGCTGGAACTATGGCCTACGAGCACGCTGGGTTTAAAACTTTTGGCTTTTCGTTTGGTAGAGAAGATATTTGGGAACCCGAAAAAGATGTTTATTGGGGTAAAGAGACAGAACCATTAGCAGTTAACAGATATGGCGATCCAAAAGATCGTTCTTCTCTAGAAGCACCACTTGCGGCGTCACATTTTCAACTTGTATATGTTAATCCTCAAGGAGTTGAAGGAAAACCTGATCCAGTTAGAACTGCAATGGATGTACGTGAAACTTTTGGACGAATGGGAATGAACGATGTAGAAACTGCTGCTCTTACAGTCGGAGGCCACTCTATTGGAAGGGCTCATGGTAATGGCAATCCAGATAATCTAGGACCAGAACCAGCTGGAGCTGATATTCACGAACAAGGTTTTGGATGGAACCAAGAAAATGGAACAGGTGCTAATCAAATAACTTCTGGTCTCGAGGGAGCTTGGACAACTAACCCTGATAAATGGGATCATCAATACTTAGATCTTTTACTTAATTATGAGTGGGAAAGTAAAAAAAGCCCTGCAGGTGCTTGGCAATGGGAACCTATCAATCTTGAAGAAGATAAAAAACCAAAAGATTTGGCAGACCCTAACAAAAAAGCCAGATTAATGTTTACTGACGCTGATATGGCTATGGCAATGGATCCAGAGTATAGAAAAATTTCAGAAAGATTTTATAAAGAGCCAAAATTTTTTGAAGACTCATTCGCACGTGCCTGGTTTAAATTAACACACAGAACAATGGGAAATAAAGGAAATTATATTGGTCCTTGGGCACCTAAAGAGGATCTGCTTTGGCAAGGAAACGTTCCATCTCCAAAAAAGAAATATAATGTTAATAAGGTAAAAAAAATGATTTCAGCTACTAGCTTATCTACTAGTGATTTAATTACCATTGCTTGGGATAGTGCCAGAACTTATAGAAGGACCGACAAAAGAGGAGGAGCTAACGGCGCAAGAATTCGATTGGCACCCATGAAAGACTGGGAAGCAAACGAGCCAAAAAAACTCTCAAAAGTTTTAAAAGTGCTTGAGAATATAGCTAATAAATCAGGTGCAACTGTTGCGGATACAATTATTCTAGCAGGAAATGTAGGACTTGAAAAAGCAATTAAAAAAGCTGGTTCTAAAGTTAAGGTTCCATTTAGCTCTGGTAGAGGAGACTCATCTCAAGAGCAAACAGAATTAAAAAGCTTTAAGTGGTTAGAACCTCTACATGATGGTTTCAGAAACTATGTAAAAGCCGATTACTCCGTGATGCCAGAAGAACTTTTATTAGAGCGTGCTTCTCTGATGGGATTGACCGCGCAAGAAATGACTTGTCTAGTTGGAGGTATGAGAGTACTAGGAACTAATCACGAGTCTGCAAAAGAAAAAGGGGTGTTTACAAGTAAAGTTGGCACTTTAACTAACGATTTCTTTATTAACTTACTAGATATGAAATATACTTGGAAACCGACTGGTAAAAATTCTTACGATTTGGTTGATCGCAAAACGAATAAAGTTAAATACACTGCCTCTAGAGCCGACTTAGTTTTGGGTTCAAATTCAATTTTAAGATCTTATGCAGAAGTTTATGCTCAAGACGATAATAAAGAAAAATTCATAAAAGATTTTGTTAAAATCTGGACAAAAATTATGAATGCGGACAGGCAAAGTTATGGAAAATTAAACTAAAATGACAGAATTAACATCTGGCATATTTAATGCCTCCAAAAAAATTTACGATACAAACAAAGGATCAATACTAAGAACAATTGTTTACACAATTGGTCACTTTGTAATCGCGATTACAGTATTGATGCTGGTTGCTGATGTATCTTTTTATATAGCTTTAACAGATGCAATAGTTGAACCTTTAGCAAATTCTGTTTGGTATTTTTTACTAGATAAATTTTGGGCTTCAAAAGTAATGAAGAAATAATGAATTAAAGCCTACCAACCAAATTCTCTCTCTTTATCCAACCTGTAAATTTCCCTGTTTTTATTTTACACCAATCAGCTTTACACTTTTTAATTAAACACAACCTTCCTTCTTGAACTACAGCCAAAGGTTTTGAATATTCTGAGGGTTTTCTAAAAATAATTGATTTATCTTTAATGTTTAATGCAGCTTTTTTTTTAGATAACTGTGAAATATGAATCCATCCTGAATTATTTTCATGATCTTTTATTTTTCTGAAATTATATGATTTATCAAGAATTAATACTGGCAAAAACTTTTTATTGTAAACTAATTTTATAGGATGATTTAAAGATGGGCCTTGTCTTAAATTCACTTTACTACTTCTGAGAGTCAGGTAATACTCTGTCTCAGCAAATGAATTATTTATCGTGAAAATAAATAAAAATAAAAAAAATATTATCTTAACCATGTAAATTTTTATTTTTACAATCAGGATTTTTTAACAATCTAACAGTTCTAAAATCAGAATTAAGTGAGTTAAAAATTAAAAGATTGCCCTTCTTTTTACTTTTAATATTCAAAATAGATTTTATTACCTCATTAGCCTGAAGTGAACCAGCCATGCCTGCAAGTGTAGTCATAATTCCATCACTCTGACAATTTACTTCATCAGTTGGAATTTGAGGCATAAAACACCTAAAACAGGCTGATTTATTTCTGAAATCAAAATTAAATAATTGTCCATCAAATTTATTTATAGCAGCAGAGATAAGTATTTTTTTGTTCTTTATACAATAATCATTTATCAAGTATCTTGTTTTAAAGTTATCTGTTCCGTCACATATAATAGGATAATTTTTCCCAATTTTATCAATGTTATTTTTGTCAATTTTATTTTTATAAATATTAACAGTAATTTTATTATTAATTTTTTTTATTATTTTTTTTGCAACTATAACTTTCTTTTTGCCAATGTCTCTCTTTGTAAATAGAATTTGTCTACTCAAATTTGAGATTTCTATTATATCGTTATCTACAATTCCAATATTACCAACCCCGGAATAGGCTAAATATAAAATTAATGGACAGCCTAATCCTCCAGCACCTATTACTAGAACTTTTGAATTTATAATTTTTCTTTGTCCAATAATTCCAATTTTTTTAAGAATTAATTGTTTATAATATTTTTGATAATCTTCACCTTTAATTGAGATTTTTTTCATTAGAGAGAAATGTATCTACAATTTTTTTAGCCACGATTGAAGCAACAAATTTTTTCGAATTTTTTTTAACTTTTTCAATTTTTCCATTTTTATCAATTATTAATACTTCATTAAAATCGCTATGGAATCCCCTGTCTTTTTTTGAAACGTCATTTGCAACTATCATATCACAAAACTTTTCCTGCATTTTAATTTTAGAGTTTTTAATTAAGTTTTCTGTTTCAGCAGAAAAGCCAATTAAAAGTTTAGGTTTAAATCTATTATTTTTTCCAAGAAAACTTAAAATATCTGAATTTTTCTCTATTTTAATTTCCTTGATTTGATTTTTTTTAATTTTATTCTTTTCCGAAGATATTGGTTTAAAGTCAGAAACTGCTGCAGCGCACACTGCAATATGAGTTGGCAGTTTTCTTTTTACTGCCTCTAACATTTCTTTTCCAGTTACTACCTTTTTGACTTTAATTTCATTATCATATTTCAGTTTTGTCGGTCCTGATATCAGAGTGGTTTTAATACCTAAACGACTCAATTCTAAAGCTATTTCGTAACCTTGTTTTCCACTTGACTCATTTGATATGTATCTTACCGGATCAATATACTCTTTGGTTGGTCCGGTTGTGACTATAGCCCTTATTTTTTTACTTTTAAGCAAATCTCTCTTTTTAAAAAATCTAACTAAAAATGATAAAATTTGACGAGGGCTAGACATTTTTCCTTTACCATACTCTCCACATGCCATTTCGCCATCTTCAGGCCCAATAAATTTATAACCATAATCCATGAGAATATTTAAATTTTTCTGGGTAGCTTTATGCTCCCACATTCTAACATTCATTGCTGGAACTAAAAATATTTCTTTATTAGATGCTAGAATAATAGTTGAAGCAAGATCTTCAGCGCTTCCTTTACTTAACCTAAACATGAAGTTTGCCGTAGTAGGTAGAACCATAATCAAATCAGCCCATCTAGACAAAGAAATATGATCAATATTTCCCTTATTTTTTTCATCAAAAATCTCCTCAAAAACTCTATTTTTTGACAAAGAAGACAATGACAGTGAAGTTACAAATTTTTTTCCACTTTTTGTCAAAACAACTTTCACTGAACAATTCTTTTTTTGAAGAAGCCTGATCAGATCAAGAGATTTATAAGCAGAAATCCCCCCGCCTATTATAAGTAAAATTTTTTTATTTTCTAAACTCATTACTTATTAAAATACTATAAATAGTCCTATTACAACACCTAAAATAGCTATAACTATATTGTTTCTTAAATTTTTTAATCTCAACTCTTCAAACTCAAAATTTTTTCCTGAAATTGAGTTTAAGTTTAGCTTTCCTTCCGCAATCATTTGCAAAGTTGTATTAGCATTATCCATTACCTTAGGTAGATCAGGAATTTTTTGTAAAATGTCTTTAGATATTTCAATAGTCCTGTTTATTGTTGATTTAGGTCCTTTCACACTTTTCATCCAATTTTCTAAAACTGGCCGAGATACTTCCCAAATATTTGTTTCAGGATTCATTTTTCTTGCTACTCCTTCAACCACAACCATAGTCTTTTGAAGAAGAAGTAATTGTGTTTGTGTATGCATATTAAATTTTTCAGTTATTTCAAACAGCTGCCCTAGTAAGTTTGCCCCCGAAATATCCTTAATTGACTGACCAAAAATAGGCTCTCCGATAGATCTCAACGCTTGCGTTAATTCATCTTTCGAAGTTTCAGCTGGAACTAACCCAGCTAAGAAATGCATTTCAGCGACCTTATCATAATCTCTATTTATAAATCCAAAAAGAATTTCAGCTAAATATTTTCTATTATTTTTATCTAATCTACCCATAATGCCAAAATCAACAGGAACAATATTTCCATCCTTATCAACAAAAAGATTACCTTGATGCATATCGGCATGAAAAAATCCATCCCTTACAGCTTGTTTTAAAAATATTTGTATTAAGTTTGTTGAAAGTTTTTTTAAGTCAATATTTAAACTTTGTATTTTTAAAGTATCTCTTATAGAAACACCCTCAATTCGATCAAGAGTTAAGATCTTCTTAGACGTAAAATTCCAATATATTTTCGGAACTTTAATACCCCTGTCATTTAAGGTGTTCTCTCTAAGTTCACTAGCTGCTGCAGCTTCGAAACGAAGATCCATCTCCATGTTAGTAATTTGTTTTAGAAGAAAAATAACTTCCACCAACCTCAATCTTTTAGTTTTCGTAAAAATATTCTCAACTAAATAAGCGAGGAAGTTTAATGCATCTAATTCTTCATTAAATATTTTTTGAATATCTGGTCTAAGAATTTTGATCGCTAAATCCTTCTTAGAACCGTCAATATCTATTTTGGCAAAATGTACCTGTGCAATAGAGGCTGCTGCAATTGGTTCACTTATAGTCTTAATTTTTGAATAAAATTTTTCACCAATCTCATTTTTAATGATCCTCTTTGATTCAGTTGTATTAAATGCAGGTAATTTATCTTGTAATTTCTCTAATTTTTTTGCTATTTCTTCTCCGATAATATCTGGTCTTGTTGCAAGAAACTGTCCCAGCTTTATAAACGTAGGACCCATACTCTCAAGTGAATCACATAATTTTTCACCAGAGGATTTACTTTGATTATATGTTTTTTTTGCTGACCCAATTGAAAAAAGGTAAATAATAAATTTCAAAAAACCTGGCACAGGTTTTATATTATCGATTGTATCTATGGCACCAGAAACTGATAGTTTTCTTAAAATTTTTAGTAAATTAAATACTTTTTTAAACATAGCTAAATTTTCCAAGCCGAATGAATTGCAACTACGCCGCCTGATAGGTTTCTATATTCCACGTTATTAAAACCATTATTCAAAATTATCTTTTTAAATGACTCTTGATCATAAAACTCATCAATAGTTTTAATTAAATAATCATAAGGCTCTGAGTCACCAACAATATACTTTCCCAGAAACGGTATGGTTTTAGAATACGTTTTGTATATCTTATTAAGTATTTCATTCTCTACTTTAGAAAACTCTAAACAAATGAACCTGCCGCCGCTTTTTAAAACTCTATGTGCTTCTCTCAAAGCTTTTTGTGTATCTGAAAAGTTTCTTACTCCAAAACTTACAGAATAAATATCAAATATACTATCCTTGAAAGGTAAATTTTCAGCACTAGATATGTGCCATTGAATATTTTTTAAATACTTCAATTTTTTTTTGCCTTGCTCGATCATTAGTTTATTTGGGTCAACACAAGAAACATGCCCCTGATTTTTTATTCTTCTTAAAAATGCATTTGCTATATCTCCTGTTCCTGCAGCCATATCAATTAAGCTGTCTCCTTTTTTTGGATTCATCCATTCAATGAATCTTTGCTTCCACAAACGATGAATTCCTAACGACATCAAGTCGTTCATAATGTCATACTTATTAAAAACACTATTAAAAACTTTTGTTGCTTTTTCAAATTTTGCCTGATTAATATTTGTCATTTTATAAATAGTTATATGCCAGAATTACCAGAAGTTGAAGTTGTTAGAAGATCTTTAAATGAATTAATCGCAGGCTTAAAAATCAACAAAGTCACTATTTACGATAGAAATCTAAGGTACAAAATCAGTAAAAAATTTAAAAAAGCTATTCAGGGTCAAAAAATAATATCAATATTTAGAAGAGGAAAATTTTTACTAATTTCTTTAAGAAATAAAAGTTTAATTTTAATTCATTTAGGGATGACTGGAAAAATTCTTATCAAAAAAAAATCAAATAACTCAACTGTTTTCACTGACTATTATTTTAATAAAAAAATAATAAAAAAACACAACCATTTAAAAATTAAATTTAATAATTCAGTTGACCTTATATATAATGATATAAGAAAATTTGGTTTTTTAAAAGTTTTAAGTAATAATAATTTAGAACTTGACAATCACATTTCAAAATTAGGACCCGAACCTTTAAGCTCGGATTTCAATTTTAATTATCTTAAAAATAAATGTAGAAAAAAATATATTTCCATTAAAAATTTTATTATGGATCAAAAAAATATAAGCGGACTTGGAAATATTTATGCAAATGAAATACTATTCCTTAGTTCAATACATCCAAAAAAAATGACATATAAATTATCAGACGATCAAATTCTAAAAATTATTTCAAGCACTAAAAGGATATTAACAAAGGCAATACAACTTGGGGGTTCATCAATCAAAGATTTCAATAGTATTTCAGGTAAAAAGGGAGATTTTCAGAATAAATTTAAGGTTTATAACAGGGCAAACAAATCATGTTTAAAGCCCAAATGTGATGGTTCAATAAAAAAAATATATATCGGCAATAGATCAACTTTCTACTGTCAAAAATGCCAGAAAATTAAATATTGACCCGAATATTTTGAAGATATAGGTTCCGATGAATGCCAAATATAAAATCTGCAATTCGTAAGGTAAAAAGAATTAAAAAACAATCTGAAGTAAACAAATTTAGAAAAAATAGATATAAGCAAGCAGTAAAAAAAATACAAAAGTTAATAGAAAAAAAAGATATTAAAGAAATTAACAAATATTTTCCAACTTTCCAGTCTGAGTTGATGAAAGTTGCAAAATCTGGGGTTATAAAGAAGAAAAACCTATCAAGAAAAATTTCTAAAATTTCCAAAAAAATAAAAAAAATCACTAAATAGTTGAATTAAACTTGACCGCTAGTTCGCAAACAATTTGCAGTTGATAAAAAAAATTTTTTTTTATTATCGTTACCATATTTAGTGAAATTGTATTTGAGGTTGAAAAAAATTTTATTTTCTCCCCCTACGTTAATTCTACAACCGAGATCAGTTTAATTTTCATTATCTTAAAATAAAAATTGAATTTAAAAAAAATTAGTTATAGAAAATATTTTAATTTTTTATTTCATGGACAAAACTTCTTTACAGCAAACACCTTTAACACTCAGGGAAGAAAAATTATTGGACTGGGATTCGGTACAAACATCCTTCGATAAGTCTTTTGGAAATGAAATATACACAAGTTGGTTAAAACATATTTCGCTTTTAAAAGAATTTAATGACCACGTTGTATTGGGTGTGAAAACTCGTTTTTTTCGGGACTGGATCACCTCAAGGTATGCAGACAAAATATTAAGTGAATTAAAAAAACATAAAATAAGTATTAAAAGAATTGAGTTTAAAATAGAGCCTGAAATTTCAAATAGTAAATCAATATTTAATAGTTCGATTGTAAATAAAGTATCGGAAATAAAAAATTCTGCACTAAATTACAATAGGTTAAATCCTTCGCTAAATTTTGAAAATTTTATAGTTGGTAAAAGTAATAATTTGGGTTTTCTATCCGCAAAAAAAATATGCTCCCAATTGTCAAGATATAACCCATTGTTTATTTATGGTGGTGTAGGATTAGGAAAAACACATTTACTCAATTCTATTGGTCTAGAGCTAAGTCGAAAAAATAAAGTAATGTTTATATCTGCCGAGAGATTTATGTACCAATTTATTAAATCGATTAAGAAAAATGAAATGGTAAATTTTAAAGACTTTTTCAGAAAAGCTAATGTCTTTATAATTGATGATATTCAATTTATAAGAGGTAAAGAGGGTTTGCAGGAAGAGTTTTTTCATACGTTTAATTCACTTTTTGATCAAAGTGCACAAATAGTTATATCTTCTGATAGGGCTCCCAATAAACTTGATAGAGTGCAAGATAGGATTAAATCAAGATTATCTGGGGGGTTAGTTGTTGATATAGGTGCTCCAGATTATGATTTAAAACTTAATATTCTGAAAAAGAAAATTGTGGATTATCAAAATACTTTTAAAGAAAATCCAGATTTAAATGACGATGTAATTAATTATATAGCAAACAATAGCAACTCAAATATTAGAGAATTAATAGGAATATTTAATAGAGTAGTGGCTTTTGGCAAGATGAGCAAAAATCCTCTTTCTATAAACGACTGTAAAATTATTTTGAAGGATGTTTACAACGCCAACAAAGTAATAAGTATTGATAAAATACAAAATGTAACCTCCAATTTTTTTAGCATAAGTTTATCGGATATGCTTTCACCAAGACGATCGAGACCTTTGGCGAGGCCTAGACAAGTGGCAATGTATATGGCAAAGAAATTGACAACAAGATCACTTCCCGAAATAGGTAGAAAGTTTGCTAATAGAGACCACACAACGGTTATTCATGCAGTCAAAACTATCGAAAAATTGAGCGAGAATAATGATGAAATGAGAAAGAATATAGAAGAATTAAAATCATTAATCTTAAGCGATTAAAATGCAATTTCAAATAAAGCGCGATACATTATTAAAGTCTCTAACAGTAGCTCACAATATAATAGAAAGAAAAAATACTATACCAATTCTAGCGAATGTTTTATTACAAATAAAAGACAATATTTTAAATATAATTGCGACTGATTTAGATATTGTTTTTCATGATCAAATTTCTGATTTAAAAATTGACAACGATGGTAGCACAACTACTTCTGCTACTGTTTTGTACGATTTACTAAGAAAAATACCAACAAATTTAGATATTACTTTTATTTTGGAAAGTAAAAATAAATTAAAGATTACTGCAAAAAACTCAAAATTTAACCTTTTGTGTTTGCCGATTGATGATTTTCCAAATTTTTCAAATAATTTTAAAAATGACCCTTTGAATTTAGATGGTAAAAAATTTTTGGCTTTGCTTAATAAAACAAAAATTGCGATGTCAAACGATGACACAAGACACTATTTAAATGGAATTTTTATACACCCTACTGCTTCAAACAAAACATCATATTTGACAGGTGTAGCTACTGATACTCACAGGTTATCTTCAAGCAGCATGCCTATTCAAGACACCAAAAGTCTAAAACCTTTTATTTTGCCTAAAAAAACTGTGTTTCAATTATCAAATTTACTTCAAGAAAATAATCAAAGCATTTCTATGTTTGTTGGTGAAGGAAAAATTCAATTTAAAATGGGCAACTCCTCAATCGTTTCAAAAGTTATTGACGGAAAGTTCCCAGATTATGAAAAAGTTGTTCCTAAAAACAACAACAAAATTTTAAAAGTTAATGCAAAAGATTTTATTAATTCTCTCGAGAGAGTAATAACTGTTTCGATTGATAGAAAAGAAGGAGTAAAAGTTACTTTCGAGAAGGATCATATACAATTATTTGTAGCAAGCTCTTCTTCTGGAGATGGAAAAGAAACTTTGAAAGCTGAATTTAACTCTGAAAGTCTAACTGTAAGTTTTAATGCTAGGTATCTTTTAGATATTGCCTCAGAAATAGGAGACCAAAATTTAATGATGAATATTAATGATGCTATTTCTCCAGTTTTGATACAGGATAAATCAGATAATCATAGTTTTTATGTTATAATGCCAATGAAAATTTAAGAATTAACAGTTTTGATGAAATAAATTTTATTTTTCTGTTATTATCCTTATCTTGCAACAGTTATTCGCTGTGAACCTTAAAGGTGATTTTATATCCTTTAAAAAAAATGGTATAATTATTTTTTCAAAAAATGACAAATCTTTCAAAAAATAGCTCAAACAAAGAATATAAAGCGGATTCTATAAAAGTATTAAAAGGTTTAGATGCAGTAAGAAAAAGACCTGGAATGTATATCGGCGATACAGATGATGGATCTGGGCTTCATCATATGGTTTTTGAGGTGGTGGATAATTCGATAGACGAGGCCATAGTTGGTTATTGTAAAAATATAGCTGTAACACTTCACAAAAATAGATCTGTCACAGTAGAAGATGATGGTAGAGGAATACCAATAGATTTACATAAAGGAGAAAAAAAATCTGCAGCCGAGGTTATAATGACACAATTACATGCCGGAGGAAAATTTGATCAAAACTCTTACAAAGTATCGGGAGGTTTACATGGAGTGGGTGTTTCAGTAGTAAATGCACTATCAGAAAAACTCGATTTAACAATATTTAGAGATGAAAAGGAATATTTTATTTCTTTTAAAAACGGGAAAACAGTAAATCCAATAAAATTTGTTAAGAAAACAAAAAAATCTGGAACAAAGATTAATTTTTTGGCTTCTGAAGATGTTTTTTCATCTATAAAATTTAGCTCCACAATTTTACAGAAAAAAATGAGAGAGCTAGCTTTTTTAAATAGTGGCTTAACTATAAAATTAATTGATGAAACATCGGCAAAACCTAAAATATTTGAAAATAAATATGACGGTGGGGTAGCTGAATTTGTACAATTTGTTGATCAAAAAAAGCCCCTTTTAATAAATAAAAATGAAAAAGCTATTTTTAAAAAACCAATATACCTTAAAAGTGAAAAAAATAATGTAGTTGTAGAATGTTCTTTTCAGTGGAACGCAGGTTTTTCAGAAGATGTAATGGCTTTTACAAATAATATTCATCAAAAAGATGGGGGAACTCATTTGCTAGGTTTTAGAAGTGCGTTAACTAGAATAATAAATAAATATGCGTCAGAAAAAAATCTTTCTAAAAAAAACAAGGTTATTATAGGAGGTGAAGATATCAAAGAGGGTTTAACGTCGATCTTGTCAATAAAAATGCCTGATCCAAAATTTTCATCTCAAACTAAAGACAAACTTGTTTCTTCAGAAATAAGAAACATTGTTGAGACTATCGTTAGCGAAAAAGTAACAATTTGGTTTGATCAAAATCCATCAGTAGTTAAAGTAGTTTTAGATAAGGTGTTACAAGCAGCAATAGCAAGAGATCTTGCTAGAAAAGCAAGAGATAGTGTCAGAAGGAAGGGTTCATTAGAACTTTCCGGACTACCTGGAAAATTAGCTGATTGTCAAATATCTAGCATGGAGGGAACAGAACTTTTTATAGTCGAGGGAGATTCAGCCGGCGGATCAGCAAAACAAGGCCGAAAGAGAGAGTTTCAAGCTGTTCTGCCTTTGAGGGGAAAAATTTTAAACACTTATGTTAATGAAAATAAAAAAAGGAATGGAGCCAATGGAAGCAACGAAAATAAAGCCCTTTCAAAAATGATGTCGTCAAATGAAATTGTAACTTTGATTAATGCTCTAGGGACTGGATCTACCAATTTCAACGTGGAGGATCTTAGATACGAAAAAATAATTATAATGACCGATGCAGATGTTGACGGTTCACATATAAGAACATTGCTTTTAACTTTTTTCAATAATAAGCCATTTAACGAATTAATCGAAAAAGGACACTTATATCTTGCCCAGCCACCATTATTTAAGATAACAAAAGGAGGAAAAACTTCTTACATTAAAAATGAGAAAGATTTAGAAAAATACATTCTCAAATCACTAGATAATGTAAAAAAATTCAGCAAAAAAGAATTAGAAAAAATTATTGACGAGGAAAGACAAAAATTAAATATTCAAAGATTTAAAGGTCTGGGAGAAATGAACCCAGAGGAACTTTGGCAGACTACTTTAAATCCAGATAATAGAGTTTTGTTAAAGGTTGAATACTCAAAAGGAACAAAAGAAAAATCAAAAGAAGACCAAAATATTATAAAAATATTAATGGGAGATGAAGTGGCTCCGCGAAAAGATTTTATTACCGAAAAAGCCCTAGAGGTAGAAAACTTAGATATCTAATTAACATGAAACTTTCCAATTTCCTCAAATATGACGAGGATTTGACGCTTCAAAAAAAAACAGTTGTTATCCTAAGATGGATAGCTTTAATTGGTCAGCTTATAACCATTTATGTAGTTCATTTCTTCTTAGAACTAAATCTTCCAATAATTTTATGTTCAATAACTATTTTTTGCGGAGGACTGACAAATATTTTTATACAATTTACATTTAAAAAAAACCAATTAAGTAATATCGAGTCAACAATACTTCTTTTTTATGATGTAATACAATTGGCTGTTTTGATTTTTCTAACTGGTGGAGTAACAAATCCTTTTGTTATCTTTTTAGTTGTTCCTGCGATAGTTTCATCGACATTGCTAAATTTAACTAGCACTTTCTTTTTATCATTTATCACAATTATTACTTTAGTTCTTTTAACATTTAATTATTTTCCATTACCAAGTGTGGGGAATATACACTTTCATGTTCCTGATTATTACTTATATTCCATACCAACATCACTCATAATTGTTCTAATTTTTCTAAATTATTTTGGATTTCGTTTTGGTCATGAGGCACGAAAAAGAAGTGAAGCATTAAATAAACTTGAAAGTGTGCTAGCAAAGGAACAAGAATTAGATTCTATCGGGCACCAAGCAGCTGCAGCAGCCCATTCTTTGGGAACACCACTCTCAACTATTACTGTAATTGCAAAAGAATTAAAAAAAGATGTTAAAGATAACCCCAAATATTCTGAAGATGTTGACATGATTCTATCGGAAGTAAAAAGATGTGGAGACATATTAAAAAAACTTTCTAAAAGAGAAATAGTAGATGATATCTATGTTTCAAATGTTGCACTTGAAGATTTATTATTTGAAATTAAAAATTCTTTTGAAGAAAATTCTGAAAAAAGTATTGAACTGTATTTTGACAAGAAAAATAAAAAAACACCAATTAAAAGATCTTCCGAACTTACTTATGGTATTCGTAATTTTGTTGGAAATGCGGTTAAATTTTCAAAAAAAAATGTTTTTATAAATTTAATTAATAAAGAGGATGAAATAAAAATCAAAATATCAGATGACGGTCCAGGATTTCCAAACGATGTATTTCAAATAATTGGTGAACCGTATATTGCTTCAAAAATAAAAAAATTTAAAAATAAATCAGGACTAGGCCTTGGAACTTTTATAGGAAAAACACTTCTTGAAAGAAAAAAAGCTATCATAGAATTTTCAAATTTAAAAAAGGGTGGTGCGTCAGTCGAGATTTCTTGGAAGTATGACGATTTAGTTTCGACTAAATAGGTTCTTGCTGTGTTAAACAATGTATTGTTCCGAAACCCCATACCAAAACAGAACAGTCTACAGGTATAATTTTTCTACTTTTAAAATGTCTTTTAAAAATTTTTAAGACCATTTTGTCTTTATGATCTTTAAATGTAGGAACCAAAACTATTTTGTTAGCAATATAAAAGTTCAAATAGCTTGCCGGAACTCTTACACCATTAATTTTTTTTGGTTTTGGCATAGGAATATGAACAATTTTTAATTTTTTTTTATTTTCCTTTTTAAAATTTTCTAAAATTTGAATATTTTCATTTAAACTTTTAAAATTCTTTTCATGTTTATTATTCTCTTTTGCGATAAAAATCTTGTTCTTATTTACAAATCTTGCAATATCATCTATATGACCATGCGTATCATCACCCTCGATACCATTATTAAGCCAAATTGTTTTGTTGATACCTAGAAATTTATTAAATATTTTTTCGTAATCTTTGGTCTTAAACCCTTTATTTCTTTCTTGTATTTTACTTATTAGACATTGCTTTGTCGTCAGAAGTAATCCATTTCCATTTACGTCTATAGATCCCCCTTCGAGAACAATTTTTCTGTTTTTAAATTTAGGTTTAATTACTTTAATTTTATTTTTTTTTTCAATTTTCAAATAAGCTTTATTATCTTTTTTAAAATTTTTATATTTTGCCCAAGCATTAAATTGCCATTTTGACATTATTTTCTTATCATTTTTAACTTTTAAAAAAATAGGTAACGAGTCTCTTGTCCACGATCTATCAGTTTTGCAATTAACAAGTCTAATATTATTGAATTTTGTACCAAACTTTTTTAAAGTGGCAACCACATGGCCATAGTCTGATTTATTATTCACTAAGATATTTACTAATTGTACCTTAGATAAGGCTGATGTTATAACTGCGAAAACATTTGGAATATTCCTAAATTTACCTGGCCAGTCTTTTTTATTGTGAGGCCATGCAATCCAGGTCGATTTTTGAGGCTCCCATTCTGCAGGCATCCTATAAGCACCGTATCTTGATAAATTAGGCATCTCTAGGATTATTTAGTATGCCTTTGTAATGATCTATTCGCCTATCTCTAAAAAAAGGCCAGTGTCTTCTTGCAGTTTCAACCTTTTTGTAATCAATATCACAAATTAAAGTTTTTTCTTTTTGTTTTGAACTTGCAACAACATTTCCACCTGGATCAAACACAACAGTATTTCCCCAAAATTCTAATTTTTTCGACCCCTGCTTTTCTACACCTACTCTATTTACTGCTGCAACATAGACACCATTAGCTATGGCGTGAGA
The DNA here is from genome assembly GCA_902573425.1 of uncultured Pelagibacteraceae bacterium. Taxonomy (GTDB): domain Bacteria; phylum Pseudomonadota; class Alphaproteobacteria; order Pelagibacterales; family Pelagibacteraceae; genus Anoxypelagibacter. The sequence goes on along the minus strand of CACGJO010000001.1, from coordinate 328,108 downwards.
TCTTTGAATTGATAACCACGCATTAAGTTGTGACTTACCAAACTTCTTTTTTTCTTTGGGATGCCATCCAATGGCAGTTGGATAAAAAAGTATTTCTGCTCCCAACAACGATGTCAGTCTTGCTGCCTCTGGGAACCACTGATCCCAGCAAATTAAAGTCCCAACTTTACCTTGAGTAGTTTTAAAAGATTTAAATCCCAAGTCTCCAGGTGTAAAATAAAATTTTTCATAAAATTGAGGATCATCTGGAATATGCATTTTTCTATACTTACCAATTAATTTACCTTTTTCATTTATAACAACACACGAATTATGGTAAATACCTGTGGTTTTTTTTTCAAAGATAGGAGCAATAATTATGACTTTTAATTCTTTCGCTAAAGAACAAAGAATGTTGGTATTTTTACCGGGAATTTTTTCGGCTAAATTAAAATTTGAATGCTTTTCTTGTTGGCAGAAATAATTTGATAAAAATAATTCTGGCAAACATATAATTTTTGCTTTTTTTTTACTTGCTTCTTTTATTTTTTTTATAGCAGTACTCATATTTTTTTTCTGTTCAGATGACATTTTCATCTGTATTAAAGCTATTCTTGTTTTTGTCATTCTATTAAAATAATTTTTGGAAATTTCTTCTTTCCCTATTTTTCCAATTTTGACGATGATATGCATCACTAGCAATTAATGGCAGTACACTAGTAGCTTCAGCAAAAACCATTTGCTCTTTTGATGTATCTACCTTGCCCCATGAGCTTGCTTCTTTTAAAGTTGAACTGCTACAGGCACCATCCCTCGTATCAGCCACAGTAATTTGAATTGCATACTTGTGCATATCAACCTTTTTTCCTAAAAGTTCAGCACATACAACCGTATCTTGCACAAAGTTTTTTGGAACACCACCGCCAACCATTAATAAACCTGAAGCTTTTGATTTTAATTTAATTTCAGTAAGCTCTCTAAATTCTTTGATAGAATCTATTGTAATGTGTTTCGAGGGATTTTCTTCTTGATGCATTACCAAACCAAAACCAGCTGAACTATCTGTGAATGCAGGGCAGAATATAGGTACATTATGATCATAAGCTAACTCAATAAGAGAATTTTTCTTTTTAGAGTTAGTCTTAAGATACTTTCCTATTTCTTTAATAAATTCTCTGGATGTATAAGCTTTTGGAGGTAATTTATTGGCAATCTCACAAATAGTTTTATCACACGCTTGCAACTGCTCTTCATCAATATAAGTATCGTATATTCTGTCTATGTAGTTTTCTCTTAATATTTTGTCATCTTGAAATTGATCACCTTGGTAATGTTTGAATCCTAAAGCTTCAAAAAAATCCATGTCAATTATAGATGCACCAGTTGCAACTATAGCATCAACCATATTAAATTTAATCAAATCAGAATAAAGTTTCATGCATCCTGCGGCAGACGTAGAACCTGCAATTGTCAAAAATATTGAGCAATTTTTATCTTTAATCATCTCGTTATAAATCTCTGCAGCCTTGGCAGTATCCCTTGAAGTGAAAGACATTTTTTTCATAGAATCGATTATTTTTCTTGAGTCAAAAGATGTGATATCTATGTGTTCAACTTCAGATTTTAATAGAGATTTTTTGTTATGACCAAGCGTAGGTCCATTTTTTTTATTCATTACGCAACTAAATATTTAACCTTGATTCCACCATCGTACATAGAAAGAATTGGCTTGTCATCTAATTGGTAAATTGCGTCTGAATAGAAACCATTAAATTTTGTTCTAAAAGTTGTTCCGTAAGCACCAAGCTGTCCAAGCTCAATATAATCACCCTCTTTAATATTGTTTGGTAATAAGAAAGGACCTTTCATATAATCAAGACTATCGCAGGTTGGGCCATAAAAATTAAAAGTGGTCATTTTTTTTGATAGCGTTCTTCCATTTGTGATCATTTTAGAAGGCAGAACAAAATTTGGTACTCCGGCATCAAATAAAGATCCATAAGTTCCATCATTTATATACAATTTTTGTTTTTTTCTTAAAATTACCTTAACTATGGTTGATCCAGCCTCAGCAACAATAGCACGACCAGGCTCGCAAAAAATTTCAGGCATCTTGCTTAACTTCAATTTTTCTAATCCATTTTTTATTTCTGCCATGTAATTTTCTAAAGGCTCCGGTATTAAATCAGGATATATTGATGGAAAGCCACCACCTATATTTATAACATCCGGTACGATCTTTGTTTTTTTTATAATATTTCCAATTTCTTGGATTCCTTTTGAAAATGAAATTTTATCCATACACTGAGAACCAACGTGAAAACTTAATCCAACTTTTCTTCCGTGTTCTTTACAAAGTCTTAGAAGTCCCAGGGCCTCACTTGCTAAAGCTCCAAATTTTCTCGATAAATCAATTTCAGCATGTTCATTTGAAATTGCGACTCTCACATACAAATTTAAATCCTTGGCGTTATTTGTTGAGTCTAAAATTTTTAATAATTCTTCTTTAGTATCTAAAGCAAAATCTTTAACGTTATATTGAAAATATGCCTCTTTGATATTTTCTCTACTTTTAATAGTATGCATAAAATAAACTTTTACTTTGCTATCTATTTTTTTTACTAATTTAATCTCATTAATTGATGCAACATCAAAATTTTGAACTCCATTATTAATAATAGTTTTAATAACTCTTTCGTTTGGATTTGTTTTTACAGCGTAAAGAATTTTACCTGGAAAGTTTTTTTTAAAAAACTCGACCGATTTTTTTATTGATTTAGGTCTGATGCAATAGACCGGATTATCTGGTTTTAAAGTGTTAATTAATTCGTTAACGTTATCAAATTTTCGCATCTCATGTGTCCCCCAATTATTACACAATTAAGCTTCTAAAAAATTTACTAAAAAAGCTTATATAATTTTTCAAATAATAGTTTTTTGCCTTTATGTAAAGAAAATAATTCAAGAATGTCGCATTGTAATATCCGAGATAGTTACTATATGACAATAATCATGAAACTAGATAAATCACCCCCAGGTTTAAAAATAACTGACTTTGAAGAGAAGTCTCTGTTGATCGTTGACGACGATGATCCTCTTAGAATGAGGTTATCCAGAGCCATGGAAAAGAAAGGTTTCCAAGTTAAAGACGCTAAAACAGTTGAAAACGCTATTAAAATGGTCATATCTGCCCCTCCAAAATTTGCCTTGGTTGATTTAAGGCTCGAGGATGGAAATGGTTTAGATGTCGTAAAAGAAATTAATAAGGCAAAAAAAGATAGTAGAATTGTAATGTTAACAGGTTATGGGAACCTTCCAACAGCCGTAGCAGCCGTTAAATCTGGCGCCATTGATTATTTGGCTAAACCAGTAGATGCTGATGATGTTGAGGCAGCTCTTCTAGCAGACCCAGAATCAAAGGCAAAACCTCCCGAAAACCCTATGTCAGCAGATAGAGTAAAATGGGAGCATATTCACCGTGTATTTGAACTATGCAATAGAAATGTGTCTGAAACCGCAAGAAGGTTAAAGATGCATAGAAGAACCCTTCAGAGAATTTTATCCAAAAGATCCCCTCGTTAAAATTTAAATCTCGAAATTTTAGGGATTAATATCGTTAAAATAAGAACTTTAAACAATTCAGCTAAAAGAAAAGGTTGTGCACCTAATTCAAAAATTGGCTTATTCCAACCAATTAATGATCCTAACCAAAGAAGTCCAAATAAATAAATAAAAGATACTGCAAAACACAATTTTACAAAGTTTTTTAAAAAATTATTATCAAATTTTAAAAATCCAGTTAGATAAACAGTAACTAAAAATCCAAGTAAGTAACCCATAGTAGGTCCAGTAAAATATACTATGCCCATTCCTTTTTCGGGTGTACCGGCAAAAACTGGCAAACCTGCTATTCCTTCCATTAGGTATAATGAAACTGTGAATAGTCCAAGTTTCCAACCAAACAAAATACCAATTAGCATTACCACAAATGTTTGCATAGTCATTGGTACTGGCCAAAAAGGTATTTTTATTTTTGAGGAAACAGCTAAAAACATTGTGGCTAAAAAAGCTAAAAATAAATTTTTAATTAGTGTATTTTCTTTTAAATTTTTAATTAATTCCATGTCTTTATTATTACTTTTAAATCAAATAAAAATCTACCTATTTGTTAACTTTAAAAATATATCTTCAAGATCACCATCTTCTGTTGAAATATCAACAATTTCTGCGCTTTTTTTTACAGCATTTATTACTTGATCAAATTTAAATTTATTTTTATCGTAGGAAGCTATTATTTGAGTTCCATTTTTATAAAATTTAACACCATTTAATTCTATTTTATCGAATTGGTCTAAATTTCTTACTTTGAATTTAATTTTTTTAGTTTCTATTCTATCTAATAATTTTGAGGTACTATCTAAAGCTACCAAATTTCCTTTATTAATAATTCCAATCCGATTACACATATCTTGAGCTTCATATAAATTATGTGTAGTCAATATTATAGTGACTCCAATTTGGTTAAGCTCTGAAACATTTTTCCATAAATTTTGTCTTAACTCTACATCTACACCAGCTGAAGGTTCGTCCAATACTAGTAAAGGTGGTTGATGAACCATTGCTTTCGCTATTAACAATCTTCTTTTCATACCTCCGGAAAGACTTCTTGCATAAGAATTTGCTTGTTTGTCTAATGACACCATTTTTAAAATTAAATCAGTAATCCTATCCTTTTCTTTTACGCCAAAAAGACCAGCTTGAAGTTCCAATAACTTCCTTGGACTAAAAAAAGCATCCAAATTAACTTCCTGTGGTACTATCCCAATCGAAGCCTTCACTTGCCTTGGGTTTTTGTCTAAATCAAAACCCCAAACATCAACTTTACCACTAGTTTTCTCAACCAAACCACCTAGGATATTTATAAATGTTGTTTTACCAGCACCATTAGGACCTAAAAGTCCAAAAATTTCGCCTTGTTTCACTTTCAAATTTAATTTATTTAATGCCAGCACAGAATTGTTAGCAGAACTTTTTTTTGAATAAATTTTAGTAAGATTTTCAGCAGATAGAATAACTTTTTCCATAATATATTATTATTATATCATGAAAAATATTAAGATATCATCAATTGATGAATAAAATAAAAAAAACTGATCATTTTTATTTGGTAGATGGATCTGGATATATTTTCAGAGCTTATTACGCCTTGCCTCCTTTATCTAGAAAAAGTGATGGGCTACCTACTGGAGCAGTAATTGGTTTTAGTAATATGCTTTTCAAGCTTCTCGAAGATTCAAGATCAGATGACTCAAAAAATAAACCAACACATTTTGCAGTTATATTTGACTCAGCAAGAAAAAATTTTAGAAACGAGATTTACAAAGAATACAAATCTAATAGATCTGAGGCGCCGGATGATCTTGCACCACAATTTGAATATATAAGAAAAGCTGTAGAAGCTTTCAATGTACCATCTATTGAGCAATTAAATTATGAGGCAGACGATCTTTTAGCTACTTACGCCAAACAAATTTTAAAAGCTGGAGCAAAAGTTACAATTATTTCTTCTGACAAGGATTTGATGCAATTAGTCTCTAAAGAAATAAGATTATTTGATCCAATGAAAAGTAAAGTTATTGGAGAAAAAGAGGTAAAAGAAAAATTTGGTGTTACACCACAACAAGTAATCGATGTACAATCTTTGGCTGGCGACTCCTCAGACAATATACCTGGTGTTCCTGGAATAGGGATTAAAACAGCCGCAGAATTAATTAATAAGTATAAAAATCTAGAAACATTATTAAAAAAAGCTGATGAAATTCCTCAAAAAAAAAGAAAAGAAACAATTATTCAAAATAAAAAATTAGCATTAATAAGCAAAAAGCTTGTAACTTTAAAAGACGATGTTCCTGTTAAAGAACAAATTGAAGAATTTTTAATTAAAGATGTAAAAAAAGAAAAACTTTATAAATTTCTCAGGGAAATGGAGTTTAATAGACTTTTAAGCCAGGCAATAAGTTTTTATGGAGAACCAGAAAATATAACTGAGAACAAACTAATAAAAAAAAATAAAATTGATGTAAATAAATACGAAACTATAGTCACAGAAAAACAATTAGAAAATTGGGTAAATATCCTTAAAGATAAAAAACTAATTTCAGTTGATACAGAAACATCTTCTATTAACCCAATTAATGCAGATTTAGTTGGAATTTCTTTTTGTTATGAGGAGGGAAGGGCATGCTACATACCATTAAAAAATAAAGATAAGAAATGTTTAAATCCTGAAACTGTATTAAAAAAAATTAAACCGCTACTTGAAGATCCAAGTATTAAAAAAATCGGTCAAAATATGAAATATGACTATATTATATTTAAAAAAAATAAAATTGAAGTTAACCCTATAGAAGATACCATGTTAACCTCATATACTTTAGACGCAGGTTTGAATCGACATAATCTAGACACTCTAGCAGAAATTCACTTAGGTCATAAAACAATTTCTTTTAAAGATTTAGTAGGAAGTGGAAAAAAACAAATCACTTTTTCAGAGGTTGATTTAAAAAAAGCCACCCAATATGCTGGAGAAGATGCTGATGTAACATTTAGACTGTATCAATTGCTTAAAAAAAGACTAGATCAAGAAAAACTTACAAAGATTTATGAAATTTTTGAAAAGCCGATGGTCGAGCTTCTTGCAAGTATTGAAATTAATGGAGTCAAAGTCGACAAAGAGTACTTAAAAAAATTATCTAAAAATTTTACTGAAAAAATATCAAAGATAGAAAAAGATATCTTTTCGATAGCTAAAAGAGAATTTAATATCGGATCTCCAAAGCAACTTGGGGAAATCATCTACAATGATCTGAAAATCGCAAATTTAAAGAAAACAAAAAAAGGCAGCTTAGCAACTAGTGCAAAAATTTTAGAGGATCTTGCTTTTAAGGGTCATAAATTTCCAAGTCTAGTGCTAGATTGGAGGCAACTTTCAAAACTGAAAAACACATATACAGATGCACTTCAGGAACATATTAATCCGAAAACAAATAGAGTTCACACCTCTTTTCTGCTTGCCGCAACAAATACTGGTAGGCTTGCTTCTAGTGATCCAAACTTGCAAAATATACCAATAAAATCACAAGACGGAAGAGAAATAAGAAAAGCATTTGTTCCAGAAAAAAATAATATTTTAATATCTGCGGATTATAACCAGGTTGAAATGAGAATATTAGCCGATTTAGCAAATGTTAAAGAACTAAAAAAAGCTTTTACCAATAACGAGGATATCCATAGTCTTACAGCCAGCCAGGTTTTTGATGTTTCTATAAAAAAAGTAGACTCAAATTTAAGAAGAAAAGCAAAAGCAATAAATTTTGGAATCATTTATGGAATAACACAGTATGGTTTAGCAAAACAAATTTCAGTTTCTAACAATGAAGCACTAGAATTTATAAATTCTTATTTTAAAAAATTTCCAGAAATTAAAGAATATATGAAATCCACAATAAAGTTTTGTCAAAAAAATGGTTATGTTAATAATATTTTTGGAAGAAGAATTCACTTAAGAGGAATAAATGATAAAAATTTCACAGTTAGAAGTTTTCAAGAAAGAGCAGCAATTAATGCACCAATTCAAAGCTCCGCAGCAGATATTATTAGGCTCGCAATGATAAAACTTAATGGGTTATTAAAATCAAAAAAATTAGATAAAACTAAAATGCTTTTGCAAATACATGATGAATTGGTATTCGAATGCCAAAAGAGTCATCAGAAAGAAGTAGAAAAAGTCCTAAAAAAAACAATGGAGTCGGTATCAAGCTCAGAACATCATATGTTTACAATTCCATTAGACGTAAACATTAATTCAGGAAATAACTGGGATGAGGCACACTGATGCCTAAATTTTGACAATTTATTTTAAACTATTATAAACTCTATAGGAAACTAACAATGTCAAAAACAATTGCATTAGTTGATGATGATCGAAATATTCTAACTGGAATAAGTATGGCTTTAGAGAGAGAGGGCTTTAAAGTACAAACTTATATAGATGGGGAGAGTGCCTTAGTTGGTCTATCTAGAAACCCCCCAGATTTAGCAGTTGTAGATATTAAAATGCCAAGAATGGATGGAGAGGAGTTATTAAAAAAAATTAGAAAAAAAATGTCTATACCAATCATATTCCTTACATCTAAAGATGAAGAAGTGGATGAACTTTTAGGATTAAAGCTTGGGGCAGATGATTTTATTAAAAAGTCTGGAGGCTTTTCAATAAAAGTTTTAATCGAAAGAATTAGAGTTCAGCTAAGAAAAAAAACAAATGTTAACGATGATTCAAAAAATTTAATAGCTCATGGAAAATTAAAACTCGATCCAAATCAATTAGAATGTGAGTGGAATGGAAAATCATTACCTGAAAAATTAACAACCACAGAGTTTTTGATCGTAAAAGAGCTTGCCAAAAGACCTGGCGTTATTAAGGAGAGAGCGCACTTAATGGATATTGCATATAAAGAGAATACGGACATAGAAGACAGAACTATAGACAGCCATATAAAAAGGATAAGAAAAAAATTTAAAAAAGTCGACGAGAAATTTTCTTCAATAGAAACTCGTTATGGTAGTGGTTACAGATGGAATATTAATTAATGAAGTTGGTAAAAAGTTCTTCATCTATTCTAAGAAAATTCTTAGTATTTAATTTTTTCATCTTTCTTTTTTTGGGATCACTTACATTTTTCTATCTAAGTGGTATTCAACCTAATTTAGTAAAACAACGGATGGAAAAACACACCATAATAATTAATAATACCTCTAATCATTTAGAACGGCTAAGTATAGAATTTAATAAAAATAGTCTAAAAAATTTTTTGTTGTCGACAAGATTTCTTTTCCAAAATCTTGAAAGAGTTCAATTTTATAATACTGCAGGGGATTTGATTGCAGATACTAATGTTTTAGACCTGGATCAAAGTGTATTTACAAAAACAGAGATTGTTATGGAACAAGAAATTAAAAGTAATGATACAAAAAAAAAGATAGATCAAGAGAGTTTAAAAAATAATTTTAATACAGGCAGTAATGAAAATAATTTGAAAGAAATAATTAATAGTAAAAAAAACGATGATCCAACTGTATTAGAGGTTAAAGAAGGCGATAATCTATTTATTAAAACATTAGGTAATGCCAATATCAACGGAGAAGTCGTAGGCTATATATTAGTTACCGAGCAAACAAATGAAATATTAACTGCCGTAGAGGAAAGAAAAAATTTTATTATTAGAACTGTTTTAGCAATAGCTATTGTAATTCTAATTTTTTTGATATTTTTAAACAGATATATACTTAAACCTATAGGCGGACTAGTTGCTTACACCGAGTCTATCAAGGCAAAAGATGAATCTATGGGAAAAATAGAGAAGTTTTTAAGTAGAAGTGATGAGCTAGGTCTACTTTCAAGATCACTAAATAATATGACCAAAGATTTACAATATAGGACGCAAAAAGCAGAAAATTCGTCAGCTGATCTAGCCCATGAAATTAGAAATCCACTGGCTTCATTAAAAGGAGCATCCGAACTTCTTGACAACACAACTGATAAAATAGAAAGAACTAAATTAATAAAACTTCTTAGTCACGATGTCGAAAGGATTGAAAGATTAATTACTGATTATTCTCAAATGCTTAAAGATGAAGCATCTCTTTCAAGAGAAAAAATGAAAATTTTAGATATAAATAATTTATTAAAAAATGTTATAGATGAATTCAATAATACAAATGCAGTTATAGAAAAAAATATTAAATTTTTAATTAATAGAAAAATTTTGAATGGAGGAAGGTTACAGCTTCTGGGTATAGAAAATAGATTAGAACAAGTTTTAGCAAATTTATTAGATAATGCAGTTTCTTTTAGTCCCAAAAATAGTACAATTATAATTGATATTGATAGTAATAAAGAAATTTTATCATTAAAAATAAAAGATTTAGGCCCAGGTTTTAATGAAATAAATACAGAAAAAATCTTTAAGAGATTTTATAGTAATAGGCCAGAAAAATTTGGAGAACACTCTGGTCTTGGTTTAAATATTGTAAAAAGTATTGTAGAAATGCATGGGGGAAAAGTGAGAGCAATTAATAGGTCAGATGCTAAGACAGGTGCTGAGATCGAATTACAGCTTCCAAAAAGAGGCTAGGACAATCAATTCCTTGATTGACATAAATTTAATTGTTAAAAGATTTGGATTATGAGCAAAGATTTTAAGGTAAAAGATATAAACTTAGCTGAATTCGGCAGAAAAGAAATATCTATAGCAGAATCAGAAATGCCAGGTCTCATGGCATTAAGAAAAGAATTTAAAGGAAAAAAACCACTAAAAGGCGCAAATATTTTAGGTTGTCTTCATATGACAATTCAAACAGCCGTTCTTATTGAAACTCTTGTTGAACTAGGGGCAAGTGTAAGATGGTCGTCTTGTAATATTTTTTCTACACAAGATCATGCTGCTGCTGCAATAGCAAAAGCAGGTATACCAGTATTTGCATGGAAAGGCGAAACAGAAAAAGAATATTGGTGGTGCGTAGAGCAAACTATAGAAGGTGATAAAAATTGGAAGCCAAATATGATCTTGGACGATGGTGGAGATTTAACTGGCCTAATGCATAAAAAATATAAGGATCTTTTAAAAAATGTCAAAGGTGTCTCAGAGGAAACTACAACTGGGGTCTTAGCTTTAAAAAAAATGGAGGCTAATAAAGAATTACTTATCCCAGCTATTAATGTAAACGACTCTGTAACGAAATCAAAATTTGATAATTTATACGGTTGTAGAGAAAGCTTGGTTGATGGAATCAAGCGAGCTACAGATGTGATGATGTCAGGCAAGGTCGCAATTGTTGCAGGATTCGGAGACGTTGGAAAAGGTAGTGCAGCATCTTTACGCCAAGCAGGTGCTAGAGTTATGATAACGGAAACAGACCCGATTTGTGCTTTACAAGCAGCAATGGAAGGATACGAAGTTGTTCTTATGGATGAAGCAATTAAAGATGCCGACATAGTAGTCACAGCAACTGGAAATAAGGATATAGTCACAGCTGATCATATGCGAGAAATGAAAGATAGAGCCATATTGTGTAATATTGGTCATTTCGACAATGAGATCCAAGTCGAAGCTTTAAAAAACTACAAATGGGATGAGGTCAAGCCTCAAGTTCATGAAATAGAATTACCAAGTAAAAAAAGAATAATATTATTGGCAGAGGGAAGATTGGTTAATCTTGGTTGTGCAACGGGCCACCCAAGCTTTGTAATGAGCGCATCATTCACTAATCAAGTAATTGCACAAATTGAACTTTGGAATAATTCTGATAAATATGAAAGAAAAGTTTATGTTTTACCAAAGCATCTAGACGAAAAAGTTGCAATGCTTCATTTAGATAAGGTTGGTGCAAAATTAACAAAAATGTCAAAAGATCAAGCAGATTACATTAGCGTTAAACCATCGGGACCATTTAAACCAGATACTTATCGCTACTAGATTAGTAGCCAATGCTAAAATATAATTTATCTCAAATAGATACTATATCAAAAAAAATTTTATCGTTTTTATCAAAATCAGATTGTATATTTTTGTCTGGGGAATTGGGATCTGGAAAAACAACTTTTGTTAGAAGTTTAATTCATCAACTTCAAGAAAAAAATAAAATAAAAAAAACAGCAGTAACAAGCCCGACCTTTAATTTACTAAATGAGTACGAAATTCAAAATTTAAAGATTATGCATTATGACTTGTATCGTTTAAAAAATAACAAAGAGATAAATCAGCTCGGAATTTTTAAGGAAGATGAAAAGGTAGTATCGATTATCGAATGGCCAGAAAAAATAGAAAAAAAAATCAAAGATAGGTTAGAAATTACTTTCTACTATCAAGACGAAGCTGAAAGTAGAAAGATAAATTTTAAAGGTTATGGAAAATGGAAAGATTTTAAATTAAATGCAATATAAACTACAAAAGATAAAAAGCGATGCATCTTTTCGGGAGTTTTTTAGATTATTCAAAGGAAAAAAAACCTCAATTATTGTTACTGCTTCAAAAGAAAAATTTAAAAACCTCACTGCTTATTCCACTATAAACAAATTTTTAAGAAGAAATGGCATTCATACACCCAAACTAATTAGCCAACACTTCAACGAGGGAATTATAGAGATCGAAGATTTTGGACATAAAACTTTATTAGAGGATGTTAAAAAATCTAAAAACAAATTTATTTACTATAAAAAATGTATAGATGTAATAATAAAAATACAAAAAATAAAGCCATTAAGAAAAATAAAAATTAGATCAAATAAATTCTTAAGACTCAATTTATATAACCAAAGCAATTTACACAAAGAATCAGATTTATTTTTTAAATGGTATCTTCCAGGAATTTTAGGTAAAGGAAAATTAAATAAATTCAAAAAAAAAATAAGAAATGAACTTAACGAACTCTATAAAAAAATTTATTTTAAAAGTAAATTTATAGTTCATAGAGATTTTCATGTATCAAATATTATGTCGGTTAAAAAAAATTTTGGTATTATTGATACTCAAGATGCTATTTTAGGAAACCCCATGTATGATGTGGTATCGTTAATAGATGATGTAAGAATCAAAGTTCCTTCAAAAATCAAAAAGAGAACATTCCAATACTATTTTAAAAAATGCACTTTAGAAAACAAAAAAATACACTTACTTAAAAACGATTTTGATATTTTGTCCGTTCAAAGAAATTTGAAAATTTTGGGTATTTTTTTTAGACTTTATAAGAGAGATAAAAAACCCCATTATTTGAAATATTTACCTTATACCTGGAAATTAATAGAGTTACGAACTAAAAATAAAATCTTTAAAAATTTGAATATTTTACTTTCAAAAGCTGTAAATAAAAAATTAAGAAATAAAAAAAATTTTAAATGAAAATTAAAAAAGCTATAGTATTAGGTGCTGGTTTTGGAAAGAGAATGCATCCAATTACAAAAAAAATTCCAAAACCCTTAATTACAATTAACAATATAACTTTACTTGAAAGTAGTATTAAGTTCCTTACTTCAATTGGTATCAAGCATATTGTAGTTAATGCACACTTTAGGCACAAACAAATATCTGATTTCATAAAAAAAAAAAATTTTTCCTCTAAAATTGATTTAGTCATAGAAAAAGGAAAAATATTAAATACAGGAGGAGGAATTTTAAACGCTTCTAAAATTTTCAAAAAGCAAAATTTTTTTGTTCTTAATCCAGATACACTATGGCGAAAAGGATATAAAAGTGAATTTAGAAAGCTTGAAAAAAACTATAAAAAAAATAAGAAACCAATAATGCTTTTGGTCTCAAAAAGTAAAAGTTACGACAAATCATTTAAAGGTGACTTTAATTTAAATTCTAATAATGAAATTTCGAGACGAAAAAATAATAAATTTATTTTTACTGGAGCTCAAATTATTAACAGGTCAGTTTTTAAACATAAAAAAATCAAACCTTTTTCGATGAATATAGTTTGGAATGACTTGATAAAAAATAAGCAGTTAATTGGTATTAAAAGTAAGCAAAAGTTTTTTCATATAAATAATTATAAAATTTATAAAAAATTATACAAAAAAAAATTATAAATTAGATATTATTTTTTTTTCTCTAGATTGGTCTAAATATTTTGCAGATACGACTTTTAAAGAACTATCAAAGTCTATTAGTAAGGGATTTCCCGTTGGTATCTCAAACAAATTAATACTTTTATCTGAAATATTGAAAATTTTTTTCCCTAAAGCTCTAATAGTATTACCGTGAGCCGAAAGAATAATATTTTTATTTTCTTTTAAATGTTTCTCAATATTTTTTTCAAAATATGGGATCACACGATCATATGTATTCTTTAATGACTCAGTATCTGGGACTTTTTCTAAATTTTTATACAATGGATCTTTTTCTGAATTATAATCAGAATTACTATCAAGTTTAGGAGGAGGAATATCCCAAGATCTTCTATATTCATTAAATTTATTTTCACCTAATTTTTTCTTGGTTTCTTCTTTATTTAACCCAGTTAAAGCCCCATAGTGCCTCTCATTAAGCTCCCAAGCCTTAGTATACTTATAGTTTTTTCCAATAATTTCTATTACCACTTCAAGAGTTTTTATTGCTCTTTTAAGATAAGAGGTAAAACACATATCAAAATCTATATTTAATTCTTTTAACAATTTTCCAGATTTCTCTGCTTCCTGCACACCCTTTTCTGAAAGATCTACATCAACCCAGCCAGTGAAACGATTTTCTGCATTCCAGGTACTTTGTCCGTGTCTAATTGCTATGAGTTTTCCCATTGAGTATAATATACCTATTATATTAAATTATTTATATGAAGGGTATAAAATTCTTTTACATTACTTGCCCAAAGAAAAAAGAGGCTCATAAAATAGCTGGATATATTGTAAAAAATAAATTAGTTGCATGTGCTAATATTATTCACAATGTTGACTCGGTATTTACTTGGAAAGGAAAAGTTACTAAGGCAAAAGAAATTCTTATTGTTGGTAAAACCATGAATAAAAATGTACAAAAAATAATTAAAAGTGTAAAAAAACTTCATAGTTATGAAGTTCCATGCGTTATTTTTTTTGATATTAAAAATGGAAATACAGATTTCTTAAAATGGATTATAAAATCTGTATAATTCGTTATTTATATTATTTTTCCCTTTCAGGTCTATTAATTTTATACCTTTTTCCCGGAAGTCTAATTGGTTATTTTTTTTACGGTGATTTAGGAAGACAACCAGATTTAATTCCGAATCCACTAGGTACATCGATTAATCATACTTTAGCATTTTTATACTTAACAATATTAGGTTTAATAAGTTATTTTAATAAAACAAGTTTTAGGAAAGTCTTATTTTTTCTTATTGCATTATCATTATTTTCAGAATTATCACATCTAATAATTCCCAACAGGTCTTTCCAATATTTAGATATTTTTGCAAATTTGCTTGGAACATTAGCGGCTATTGTTATAATATTTTTATATAGAAAGTTTAAATATGGAAAAATTTGACGAAAGAAAAAAATCCTTTGAAAAAAAGTTTGCTCATGATGAGGAATTAAAATTTAAAGTTGCCTCAAGAAGAAATAAATATCTTGGTCAATGGGTTTCTCAAAAACTTGGGTATGATGCTGAAAAGGAAAAAGAATATATTCAATCAGTTATAAAAGCAGATTTTCAAGAGGCAGGCGATGAAGATGTTTTTAGAAAAATAAAAGAAGATTTAAAAGATCATAGTGTTTCAGATGAAGATATAAGAAACAAAATGAAAGAACTTGATGAAAAAGCCAAGTCTGATTTTATTTAGTATATTAATTATTTTCTTTATTAATTTTTCAGTAACCTTCAGTGCTAAATTATCTAATTTTATTAGTGGAAAAGCAAAAGTTATCGACGGCGATACAATAAAAATAAAAGGAAATAATATTAGGCTTTTAGGAATTGATGCACCTGAAAAAAATCAAATTTGTTTTAAAAAAGGTGAGTCTTATAATTGTGGATTATCTTCTACCACAGCACTAAAAAAATATGTTGGAAGGAAAGTAATTGAGTGTGCTTATACTGAAAAAGATAAATACGGTAGAATTTTAGGAACATGTTATCTTTGGAAAGATGAGGGTAAAAAATTATCTTTAAACAGATATATGGTCTTTACTGGAAACGCAGTGGCATACAAAAGATATTCAAAAGAATATTTGGATGATGAAAAATGGGCAAAAAATAATCAATTGGGAATGTGGCAAGGAAAATTTACTAGGCCAGAGGAATGGAGAAGAAAAACTAAATAATTTATAATATACAGGTGATTCGAAAAACAAATCTATATTTATTAGTTTTATTATTATTTCTTACTGCCTGCTCTTCTGTCCCAAAAAATACAAAAAATAGCTGCGCAATATTTGAAGATCGATACCTGTGGTATAAACACACCAAGAAGGTTGAAGAGAAATGGGGTGTTCCAGTTTATATTCAGTTAGCATTTGTAAAAAAAGAAAGCGATTTCAATTGGTTAGCAAAACCTCCGCGTCATAAATTATTTAAAGTTATTCCATATAAGCGTAAATCAAGTTCTTTCGGTTATTCCCAAGCGGTGAAGGGAACTTGGGAACAATATAAAAGAGAAACAGGAAACAAGTATGCTACAAGAGCCAGATTTAAAGACTCAGTAGATTTTATTGGATGGTATGTAAACAAAACACACAAGTTATTAAAGATACCAAAGAATGACGCTTATAGACAATACTTAGCTTATTACAAAGGGTGGGGTGACTATAAAAATTATTCCAAAGATCAAAAGGCTATCATCTATGCTAAATCAACAAAGGATTTTGCCTCAAAATATCGAAAGCAACTAACAACTTGTCGTGATCAACTTAATAGAAAAAAATATATTATTTACTAAATTCTTTATTTAACTGAATCTCTACTTCATCCATTCTTTTAGAATTTTTACAAAGTAATAAATAAAATACAGGTGTTGTAAACAAAGTAAGAAAAGTACTTATCAGCATACCTCCAAATATTGTACATCCTACTGCTAACCTTATTCCTTCTCCTGCACCCGGACCAATATTGCCAACAATCAAGGGAACCATTGCGATAAGCGTAGATAAACTCGTCATCATAATTGGTCTAAATCTTCTCTTACAAGACTCAACAATGGCTGCCTCAACACTTTTTCCTTTAACTCTTAATTGATTTGCCCAATCAACAATTAAAATACTATTTTTTGTAGCAATACCAATCAATACAATTAACGCTATTTGTGAAAAAATATTTATTGTACTTCCAAATAATAAAATAAATATAAGTCCACCTAAAGCAGCGAGAGGCACAGTTAACATCACTACAAAAGGCTGCCTCCAAGCGTTAAAAGTACCAGCCATAACAAGATAAGCACTAACTAATGCTAAACCAAAAATTATTAGTAATTCACTCGAAGCCTCTTTTAGATCTAAAGATTTCCCTTTATAAAAAATTCCAGCTGTTGGAGCTTGTTCATCTATAGTTTTTTCAATAAAGTTTAATGCTTCATTCAGGGTATAGCCCCCAACTAACCTAGCAGTTAAAGTAACTGATTTTGATCTTTGGTATCTAGTCAATATTTTTGGTGATCCTCTTTCTTCAAAACTAACAACATTTGCAAGCGAAATTAGTTTGCCTGTCGTTTCTGAGCGTACAAAAATTTTACTTAAGGTCTCGGTATTTCTTCTATCTTTTATATCAGCTTGTAAAATTATTGGGTATTCTTTCCCAGACTCATTTAAAGTTGTAACACTTTTACCTGAAAATAAAGTTTCTATAGATTTTCCAATTGATTGATTGGAGAGCCCAAGATCTTTTGCTTTGTTTTCATCTATTACAAGTTTTACCTCTGGTTTATTTTTTGTGTAATCAGATGTTATGTCAGCTAGTCCTCTATTTTTTCTAAGCTCTTTCATCACATTATTTTGCCATTTATATAGAGTTTCGTATGAAGATCCTGTCATTGTAACAACAACTGGCTTTTGGTAATTGCTAACACGAACTGAATTTGGTGTTAAAGGAAAAGCCATAGTTCCTGGCACAGTAACAATTTTTCCTATAGCTTTTCTAACAATTGTTTGTGCAGAATCTTTTCTATCTTTCCAATTATCCAGCAAAGCAATGATAATAAAACTATTATAAGATTGTGCAGATCTACCAAAACCCGGAACTCTCATTATTAATTTTTGATAAGGTTCTTTTTCATCCTGCAACAAAGGTATTAGCCTTCTTTCTACTTTTTCAGCTTTATCGACCGTATATTCAAATGATGATGACTCATCAGTTTTGCCGAAAACTAAATAAACACCTCTATCAGGATTTTTTTCTAATAAGGTTTTGGGAGTAAAACTAAAAAGAAATCCTGCCAAAGCAACAACAAAAATCATAAACCAAACAATGGTTTTTGGTTTTTTTATCCAATAATTCAAGGTATCCGAGTAGAATTCTTCAAAAGATTTAAATATTTTTTCAAATCGAGTAACGATTTTTGATTGAGATTTTTTTTTATTAAGTAGCTTTGAACCCAACATCGGTGCAATAGATAGAGCGGTAAATGTACTTATGACAATTGTAATAGAGAGAGTTATTGCCATTTCTCTAAATAAAGTCCCACTTATTCCGCCAATAAATAGCAGAGGAGCAAAAGTTGCTAGCAATATTATGCTAGTTGATAAAATAGCAAAAATAACATTCTTCGATCCATTTGCAGCAGCAACCAGTGGAGTATCTCCTTGTTCTACTCTATGGTAAATTGACTCTGTCATAACTACACTGTCATCAGTTACAATTGCTACACTTAAGATAATAGCCAGAAGAGTAAATACATTTATTGTCAGTCCAAAAATCCATAAACCAAGACATGCTCCAATTAAACTAACAGGTAGTGTGACAGCTGGTACAATAGTAGCTCTTACATTTCCTAAAAAGAGATAAATAATTCCTACAACTAATAACAAAGCTAAAATTATTGATTGATAGCACATTTGTATAGCTTCTTTGATATAAGTTGCTCTATCGAAACTCACAGATAATTTGAGACCTTCAGGCAATGTTTTTCTTACCTCTAAAATTTTTTTTCTTATATTATTTGATAACGTTACAGTACTTTCATTTGTTCGAGCATAAATTCCAATGCCAACTGTATTTTCATTCAATACATCGGGGCTTTGAGCCTTGAAAAGAGTCTTTTCAGATATGGGACCATATTTAACTTCACCTAAATCGCCCAATGTTATCGTCTTTCCTTTTATTTTTTTTATAGGAAGTTTTTTAATTGATTTAATATTGGTATAAGTTTTTCCTAGATCAAGAGTTAAATCAACGTTATTAGCTTCAATAGTACCTGCTGGTACTGCAATATTATTTTTTCTTATCGAGCTTTCAACTTCTCTAACATCCAAATCATTTGCTATAAGTTTTACTGGGTTTAAATAAACTCTTACAGCTTTTTCGTTTATTCCTCCAACAATTACTCTTCCAGTACCTGGAACTGAACTGAATGCGTCTACTAAGTTACGTTTTACATAGTCACCTATATCTAATGAGTTCCATGAAGTACTACTAACTGAGATCCACATACTAGTTGAAAATCCAGCTGAAGCTTTTCTTACCTCTGGAGCTTTGCTATCTTCAGGCAAATTATCTATGATTCTTGCAATTCTCTCTCTTATATCGTTTGCGGCATCATCAATGTCTATACTGGTAAAAAATTCTATTTTAATTGTACTTCTTCCAATTTCGGATATCGTATCAATTGATCTGATACCTTCTGCTCCACCAACCGCTAATTCAATTGGTTCAGATATCTCTGAAGCAATTATAGATGGACTTGCACCCGTATATTTTGTTGATATTACAACTTCAGGAGGCTGAAGATTTTTTGGAAGTTCTCTGGTGCTTATTTCAAAGAAAGTGTAGAGACCAAACACAACTAATAAAAGTGAGAATACAGAACTTAAAACTGGCCTTTTAATATTTAGCAAACAAAAATTGTGCATATTATTTTAGTATTGGTCTTACAATCATTCCGTCCGCTAGTCTTGCCAAACCTTCTTTTACTATTTTATCGTCTGTATTTAGGCCTTCAATGATTTCAAGGTTTCCATCTTTTCGAATTCCTGTAGTTACTTCTGTTTTTTGAATTTTATTATTTTCTAAAATTTTATAGACGAATTTTTTTTCGTCTTCGAAAATAATACTAGTATCAACTACTGAAATGGCTTCTTTTTCGTCATAAAGAAGCTCAATATCAAGTAAAGATCCAGGTAAAATTTCAAGGTCTTTATTGTTGATCTGTGCTCTGGCTAATATACTTCTAGTTTGTGCATCAACCCTTGAAGTACGAGAAAGAATAACACCATTATACAATTTATCTTTATATGCTAAAAATTTTGCATTGACTCTTAACCCTTTTTTTAATTTAGCAGCAAAAATCTCAGGAATTTGTAAATCGCATAATATCTTTTTAGAGTCATCAAGCGTAAGCATTATTGAGTCCGTGCCCAATATTGATGAACTTATACCTCGTGTACCAACAGTGCCCGAAAAAGGTGCAATAATATTTTTATCTTGTAATTTTGCAATTATATCTCCTTTTTTTGCAGCTTTAAATTTTAATGGTTCTAATAATTCACTTTTTTTAATTTTAAAAGAAGTTGTTTTGCTGCTCAAAGCAGTACAATAACTTTCAATTGTTTTACTAAATTCTTTTACCTGAACTATTTCAACCACTACTCCTGGCGGCGGTCTTTTTCCAAATTTCTTTTTAAAGTAAACCCCCATAGCAGTTCTACCTCCAATTACGGTAGCAACTATTACGAAGAATATTAAAATTCCAATTGTAACTTTCTTAGATCTTTTCATATTTTTCCATATTCTGACCAAGAGCCATCATAAACAACTGCACTTTTACCACTAATGATAGAATATGCCATACCTAAAACACACGCAGTCATTCCTGAGCCGCATGTAAAAACAATTGGCTTAGAAATATCTATATTATTTTCAATAAAAATCTTACTTAACTCATCTTTGGACTTAAAAGTGTTTGTTTCAGAATTTATACAATCTTTGAAAGGTAGATTTTTTGATCCAACAATACAGCCTCTTCTAAGTCCCGATCTAGGCTCATCAATTTTTCCTTCAAATCTTTCACGACTTCTAGCATCAACTGTTTGAAACTGATTTTTTTTTAAGTTTTCATCAATTTGTTTTTTATTTTTTATCAAATCAGTTTTTTCTTTTACTTTATATTTATTTTCTGGATTTAATTTATCTATATTACTAAATTTTCCTAAATCTTCGTCTATTTTATTATCTGTAGATCTATTTTCAGCTAACCACTTTTTCATTCCGCCATCTAAAACTGAAACTTTTTTATGACCAAAATATTTCAGGGCAAACCATAATCTACATGAACTATAAGTATCACTATAATCATAAACAACGATGTGATCTTCGTTTTTAACTGCGAAAGACCAAAGCATCCTTGTCCAATAATCTGAATTTGACATCATGTGTGGGTACGGCGAATCCTTATCTGAGTGTTCATCGACATCCCAGAAAATAGCACCCTTAATATGTTTTTGTTCGTATTCTTTTTTGGAATTTCTTTTAGAAGTTGGCATATGCCAACTTGCATCAAATATTTTTACTTTATTTAAATTTTGATCAAGCCAATCAGTAGATACTAAATTCATATAAAATTCTTTCTTTTCAAATAGTATTGATGATATTCCTCAGCAGGTTGGTAGAGTTTCTCTTTTGATACTTTCGTAACAACTTTACCTTTAAACTTATTATTAAACTCATTTTTAATTTTTTCTGCAATTTTCTTCTGGTTTTCATCTGTATAAAAAATTTCTGATCTATATTGGGTTCCAACATCTGGTCCCTGTTTATTTAGTTGTGTAGGGTCATGAATTTTAAAAAAAAATCTTACTAAATCATCATAAGAGATTAATTTTTCATCATAATCTACTTTGACCGTTTCAGCATGATTTGTAGATCCAGAACAAACTTTTTCATAAGTCGTGTTCGGATCATCTCCTCCACAATATCCAACCTCAGCTTTTTTTACCCCTTCAACTTTTTCAAATTCCAATTGAGGGGACCAAAAGCAACCTAGACTAAAATAAGCAGTTTTCATTTTTTTAAAATTCTAATATGTTATTTCAATAATTTAAAGGTGGTAAAATGCTCTCAAAATCTCAATTAGCAATTATTTACATGATAGCTAGTGTCGCTTGTTTCAGTATCATGGATATAATTGTAAAATATTTAAAAGACGCACCATTTGGTCAAGTTCTTTTTATGAGATTTGCTTTTGGTATGATCCCAATAATTCTATTAATTCCTCGTAAGAAAGTTTTTACTTTTTATAAAACAAAAAGGCCAGGATTACATGCTTGGAGAGCAATATGGGGTGCAATAGCAATTGTTGCTTTGTTTATTGGAATTAGAAACGTACCGCTTGCCGATTGTATATCACTAACTTTTTTGGGTCCTGTTTTTGTAACTATTTTATCTTCACTTTTTCTTGGTGAAAAAATAAGAATGACTAGAATTTCAGCAATTATTCTTGGGATTATTGGTGGATTAATTATTATTAAACCAACCTTTCATGAATTTAATTTATTTTATTTTATGCCTTTAATTTTTGCTTTTGGTTTTGCTCAGGTTGCTTTATCTATTAAATCACTTTCAAAAACTGAACCAAATTATTTAATAGCTTTTTATTTTTCACTGTTGTCAATGTTAATTGGCTTAGCAACTATAGTTAATGGTTGGATAATGCCATCCTTATATGAGACTTTTTTATTTGTAGTATTAGGTTTAGCAGGAGGATATGCAAATATTTTACTAACTCAGTCTCTGAGAATGGCAGATACAGGTCTTGTAACTCCTATCAAATACTTGTCACTCGTTTTTGCTGCTTCTGCTGGATATTTCATATTTGGAGAGGCTCTAAAACTAACTACATTAATTGGTGCAGCATTTATAGTTGTTGGAACATACATAATTTTTAGAAGAGAGCAAATACTCAAAAAACAAGTGGTCCCACCAAGATATGAAACCTAAGTGGTGGAATAAATCTAGAAGCTATTTGATAAAGAAAGATAAAGTAATTTCTAAACTAATTAAATCTTACAAAGGTCATTTAACCACTAGGAATAATTTTTTTTATTCGTTAACACGTTCAATTATTTCTCAACAAATATCAGTAGCAGCAGCAGACTCAGTATTTTCAAAATTTGAAAAAAAATGTAAAAATAAAATAAATCCAAAAACTGTCCAAAAGCTATCTATTCAAGACCTAAAAAAATGTGGATTAAGTAAAATGAAAGCGATTGGTATTAAAAGTTTGGCACAAAAAATTTTAGATAAATCTTTCAACCCCAAATTGATAAAGAAAATGACCGATGAAGAAGCTATTATTTATTTATCATCCTTAAGACAAATAGGAAGATGGTCAGCTGAAATGGTTTTAATTTTTTTCTATAACAGACCAAATATATGGCCAGTACAAGATATAGGATTACTTAGAGCAATTTCAAATAATTATAAAAAGAAATACCTCCCTCCAAAAACCTTTGTTAGCAAGTTACAGAAAAAATTTTCTCCTTATTGTACTCTTGCAGTTATGGCTTTGTGGTATTCAGTAGATAATGAACCAGTTCAATATTAAATTCCTTCATTTACTTCTACAATAAAATGATTTAATTTTTTATATGGCAGAAAAACTTTTCATCTCTTGGGACGAATATAATTCTATTGTGGAGAAATTGGCAATTCAAATTCATGAAAAATATAAACCTGATCTTCTTATTGGAATAATGAGAGGCGCAGCACCCATTATCGACGTTTTAAGTAGAGTTTTTAAAATAAAGTGTGCCTACTTAGCTGTAGAGTCTTATTCTGGAAAAGGTATTGAGGATAAACAAGGGGAATTAACTTTCTCTAGAGAAATGAGCTCAACCGTTCAAAATATGGGAGGAAATCTACTTCTATGTGATGACCTATCTGATACTGGCATTACTTTAAACAGAAGTATAGATTGGCTCAGAAAATACCCGCCACTTAAAGGAAAAATCAAATCAATAAAAACTGCGGTTTTATGGAAAAAGGCTAAATCGACTTTCAATCCTGATTTTTGTGCTGTTACATTAAAAGATAATCCATGGATTGTTCAGCCATTTGAAAAGTATGAAGAAATAAGGATAGAAGAATTAAAAAACAATATAAAAAAAAGGGGCTAGAAAAATATTCTAGCCCCTTTAAGTTTTGAAAAATTTAAACTGAGAAACTTATTACACTTAGAACGGCAACCAACCAAATTGCTGGATGAGTTTTAGCAGCATTACCACTAAATAATTTTATAAGAGCATAAGCTATAAATGCCAAAGCTATACCATTGCTGATACTATATGTTAAAGGCATAGTAATCATTGCAAGGACTGCAGGAGCCGATTCTGCGATGTCATTCCATTCAATATCTGTAATATTTCTTACAAAAAGAACAGCAACATAAACAAGTGCAGCACCATCTATTTCTTTTGGTAAGCTTGTTGCAAGAGGTGCAAATCCTAAGCACAAAAGAAATAAAACACCAATTACCAACGATGTCATTCCTGTTCTGCCACCAGCCTTAACCCCAGCTCCAGACTCTACATAACTTGTAACTGTTGAAGTTCCTACAAGACTTCCAGCAACTGTTCCAACACTGTCTGCCAACATAGCTTTTTCAATGTCTTTTACTTTTCCTTTGCTATCTACTTTTCCAGATACATTTGCCACAGAAGTTAATGTTCCTGCTGTATCAAAAAAGTCTATAAAGAAAAGAGTAAATATTACAGTAATTCCACTTGCTGCAAAAACTTTTCCAGTGCTAATACCCTCAAACGCATCAAAAAGATAACTCATGGATGGGGGTGCAGAAAAGATTCCGTTAAACCTAGCAAGAGATGCACCGTCTTTTATTGTGGAACCAGTCCACTCCCACATAGGTAACCAAGCTAATAAACTAAAAAACAAAATACCTATAATGATATTTCCTCTTACTTTCATTTTTTCTAAAACAATCATTGCAACAAAAGCAAGACAACCCAATAAAACAATTGGATTTTTGATATCACCAAGAGTAACTAAAGTTACAGGATGATCTCCGACAACGCCCATTATTTCTAAACCAATAATAGCAAGAAAGAGACCTATACCAGCTCCTATACCAAGTTTTAAACTTTTTGGTATAGAGTTAATAATCCATGCTCTAATCGGTGTTAATGAAATTGCTAAGAAAAAAATACCTGCAACTAAAACTGTTGCAAGCGCTTCTGCTGGAGTATATTTCATTCCACCAACAACTCCAAAAGCAATAAAGGCATTGATACCCATGCCTGGTGCCAATCCTACTGGCCAAGTTTTACCGTAGAATGCCATTATGAAACATGCAATCGCTGTAGCGACTATTGTTGCAGTGAACACTCCTCCGAAATCAAAAAAACCCTTTTCGGTTCCTGCAAATTCACCGGAAAGAATAAAAGGATTTAAAAACATTATATAAGCCATTGTTAAAAAAGTGGTTACGCCGGCAATTACTTCTGTTTTAAAATTGGTCTTATGTTTTCTATACTCAAAATATTTGTCCATCATAGATTTTCTCCTGTTTTTTTGTTAATTTATAATGCTTTTCAGAGATTTAAAAAGTTCAAAATAAGTTTAGTTTAAATTTAAAGTTGTATGTTGTTTATAACTTATTTTGTTATATTTGAACAATTGATTGCAAAGCAATGCAAAAACTGAAAAGCAGAAATGAAATTTTTTTTAAGTGTAATTTTTATATTTTTTCTAATCTCAGGTTGTAAAACAGTTACAGACAAGGTTGATAAAGCCTCAGAAAAAGAAACAAAAAAACTCAGTAAATTTTTAAAGAAAACTGAGTCGGAATTAAAAATAGAGTTTGGAAAACCTGATTCTGTAGAGTTATTGAATAACAAAAATAAAATATTAATTTACTATGAATCAAAGTTTAAAATTAAATGTGAGAGAAGGTTTGAAATAGATCAAAAAAATATAGTAGTTGCTTTTAATAGCAAAAATTGTTTCTAGCTGAGTTTTCCTGATATTTTAAGTGCAAATGCGTAATCAAAAGCTATATCTTCGATAATATTTTTTCTACCTGTTCTGCTGCCATGGCCAGCTTCCATTTCAGTTTTAAGCAATAATAGATTATTTCCAGTAGTTTTAGTACGAAGTTTAGCGCAGAACTTTGCCGGTTCGTCAAACAGAACTCTCGAGTCAGATAATGAAGTGGTAATTAAAATATTTGGATAGTCTTTTTTTTCAATATTATCATAAGGAGCATATGAACGTATGTATTCGAAATGATCTTTATTATTTTTTGCGTCACCAAACTCTCTAAGTTCTCCAACTGTTAAGGGTAACGAGTGATCCATGTTTGTTGTAAGATTATCAACGAACGGAACAGCCATTATGGCGCCAAGAAGTAAATGTGGAATTTGATTAACTACATTTCCTACAAGAAGACCTCCTGCGCTTCCACCAAACGCAATTATTTTTTTTTCGCTTGTATATTTTTTTTCTATTAGGAAATTGGCACAACTTATAAAATCTTTAAAAGTATTTTTTTTATTCATCATTTTTCCATCACGCCACCATTTCATTCCACGTTCCATACCGCCACGAATATGACAAGTTACCCAAATTATATCTCTATCTATTAAAGAAAATTTTGATGTTGAGAAAGCAGGCCACATGGAACTTCCATAACTCCCATACCCATATAACAAAACATGTGCACTACCATCTATTTTTGTTTTTTTGTGATAAGTAATGGTCATTGGAATTTTCTGACCATCATGACTATCACACTCAAGACGTTCCACAACATAGTCATCTCTATTATGTCCAGAGGGAACTATTTGTTCTTTAACAATTTTTTTTTCTTTTGTTCTAATATTATATTCGTAAGTTCGAGAGGGAGTTTTAGGAGATTCATAACCAATCCTTATCAAATCAGTATTTTTATCTTTTTGCATAAGTGAAATTCCCGGTGAAATTACTTTTTCGTCACTAAAAATTAATTCTTCTTCTGTACCTGTTTCAATGTTTCTTACATAAACTTTTGATAAGGCGTTCGAGATTTCTGACCTAATTATCCATTTATTTAAAAAAGTTAATCCACCTATTAACGTTCCACTTTTAGCTGGTACAAAATCTTTCCAATCATTCATTTTATTGTTAGGACATCTTAAAATTTTAAAATCTTCAGCATCTTTATTTGTATGTATATACCAGAAGCCATCAAAACTATCTAAACTGTAAAGAATTCCATCTTCTCTTTTTAAAACTAATTTTGGTTCAAATTTTTTTTCGTCTTTATGAAAATAGTATGTTTCACTCGTGGTATGCTCACTTGTTTCAATCGTATAATATTTTTCACAAGAAGTTGTATCTATGGAACACGTAAATCTTTCATCTTTTTCCTCAAAAATTAAAATATCCTCAGTGCTTGGCGAGCCCAATCTGTGTTGTAAAATTTGTCTTGGTCTTTTTTGACTATCATGTTTTCTATAAAAAAAAGATTTATCATCATATGACCATACAATTCCGCCAGCCGTGTCTTCAATCTTCTCAATTATTTTATTGTCCGCTATTCTTCTAACAAATATTGTAAAATACTCTCCACCTTTATCATCAACCGAAAAAGCTAAAAATTCATCGTTATTTGAGACTGCTAAATCTCCGGTACTAAAAAACTTTTTTCCTTTCGCCTCAAGATCTCCATCAAAATAACATTCAACTTTATCACTACCAATTTTTTTTCTTAATTTTTTGGAGTAGTTCCCTTCTTTTGTAGTCTTTGTCCAGTATTCATATTTTTTATCTTTAAAGGGAAGACTTTCATCATCTAATTTGATTCTTCCTTCTATTTCCTTAAAAACTTTTTTTTGTAGATTTTCAGTATCCCTCATAATTTCTTTAGTGTATGAATTCTCTTCTTCAAGATATTTTCTAACTTCAGGGTTTAATTTTTTTGTATCTCTTAAGATTTCAAGGCAATTATCTTGATGTATCCAGGAATAATCATCTTCCCATGAGTATCCATGACAATTTTTCTTTTCAGTTTGCTTCCTTAATTGTGGTATTTTCATATATAAATTATGAATTATTTTTTACTCATTGGAATAGCTTTAGTTTCTTTATACCTTTTATTGAATTTTTTTGCTAAAGCAAGTAGCAAAAAAATCGCAAAAGGTATTCGATTTGTTATTTTCACAATAGGAATTATTTTTGCTATCGCCCTATTTTTTGTTGGAAGGTATGCATTTAGTATTCCCATTTTGTTACTTTTGGTTCCTCTAATTAAATTAAAGGGTATAGGGGGACTTTTTCAACTATTTCAATTGTGGAGATTAATAAATTATCTTCGACAAACAGGAAGGTATTCTTTTTCATCTGGTGCTAATTATTCAAAAGCTTCCTCAAGCATTTCTTTGGACGATGCATACAATATACTTGGGTGCAAAAAAGGATGTTCAAAAGATGAAGTACTATCTAAATACAAAAAAATAATGTCAAAACTTCATCCTGATCGTAACGATACTGATACAACTAAATTAGCACAGATGGTTTCAGAGGCAAAAGAAACTATTTTAAAAAATGATTTTAGTTAAACTAAGATTTCTTTTGCTTTGAGGAGAGTTTTTTCAAATGATATTCGTTCAGATCCTAAGGTATCATGTGAAGTAGTATTTTTTTCGCCTTCCGGTTCTATCACAGACATTCTTGCAGAATATTTCCCATAAGCCATAACTGGGGAGTCCATAAATAAAGTCAAAGCTTTTACTCCTAGGGCGACAGATAAATGAGCGAAGCCTGTATCACTTCCTATATAACAATCACAATTCTTAATAATTGGTAAAGTTTCTTTAATACTCAAGTCCTCAAATGACTGGCAATTTTTACCAATCTCTGATTTTTTAAACTCATCAATTAACTTGATATCATTTTTTCCACCAGCAACGTAAAATTTACACTTTTTAATTTTTGATAATTCCTCACAAAGTTTAATATAATTATTTATATTCCACCTTTTTGTTGGGCCAGATGCTGATATACCAAGACAGATATGTTTAAAATCCTTATTAAAATTATCAATCGTATTTTTAATTTTTAAGTTTGGTTCTGTTGAAACAATATTTCCAGTAATATTTTCAGTAAAAATTTTTGCACTATGCACAATATTATCTTTAGATCTAAATAAAGGGTATTGATAAATTGATTTTATCCCTGAGAGTTTTGCAACTAAATAATATCTTAACGAACTATTGAAAATAAATACTTTATCAAAGCTTCCTTTTTTTAATTCATTGGAAAGTTTAAAAATACCGCTCAATCCATCTTTCTCGCTATTTAAAGTAATAATCTCATCAATATGGCCGTCATCTCCCATTATTTGTTTAGCCTTAGACGTGTCTTTGGCCAATAAACTTATCTTGGTATTAAATTTTTTTGAAATTGCATGAATATAAGGTAAAAAAATTACCATATCCCCGATTCCGTATCTTTGTTGAATAATAAGAATTTTCATTCTTTTTTAATTTATAGTACGTTTATATATAAATTTAGGTAAAAACATGTCAGAAATTTTTAAAGGCGTATTTGCTGCATCAATGTCTGTTTTAAAAGCAGATTTGAGCCTCGATATTAAAGAAACTATTAACCACGCAAAGCTTAATCTTGATAATCAGGGAGTAGGGTCAGCTTTCTTTGGCAGCACAGGATGCGGACAATTAATTTCAGTTGATGAAAAGAAAAATTTTATAAGTGCACTGTCAAAAGAAAGTTTTTCAGAAAAAATCTTGATTGGAACATCGACTAATAGCTTAAAAGATACGACCGAAATTATGAAACACTCAATAGGGTTGGGTTTTAGTAATTTTTTAATTATGAATGTTGCTTATTATAAAAATAGCGACAGTGGTGTATTTAATTTTTATAAAAATATAATAAGAGAAGTTCCAGACTCTAAAATTATTCTTTATAATTTTTCTACATTAAGTGGCTACAGCTTTACTCCGGATATAACAACAAAACTAAAAGAATCTTTCCCTGAAAATATAATTGGCATGAAAGATAGCACTGGAAATCTTTGGGAAAATTTTAAAATGGAGAATTTTTCAATGTTTGTAGGCAGTGAGAAAAAATTATTAGACGGATTAAAAGTTGGAGCGGCTGGGTGTATATCAGCAACAACAAATTTTACAGGAAAAATTGCAAAAAAAGTTTTTGATGATTTTAATAAGAGCGGGGACTCGTCGAGTGACTCAAAACTCAAGGCATTAAGATCAGCTTTTGATGAAACAGGAAATTTAATTTCAGCGCTTCATACTATTAAGAGCCTAGAAAATAAAATTTTTTCAAATTTATTACCGCCCCAGGTATTATTAAGCGATGACAAAAAAGAAAAACTAATTAAAAAATTAAAGGAACTTGGTGCGTTAACAAATAAAAATATTGCCGCATAATGTTAAAAATTTTTTTAAACAGTATTATTAAAAAAGATGGTTTTATTTTAGAAACTTCGGATAAAAAAAACTACATCATAGGAAAACCAATAAAAAAAAATTCCTGTCAAATTTAAATTAAAAAATAAATCAATTGAATATAAGATGCTTTTGTTTCCAGATTTTTATTTTGGCAAAGGTTATACTGATGGAGATATTGTAATCGAAAACGGAACTATTTCAGATATATTAGATATAGCTTTGAAAAATATAGGAAGGAAAGATATCAGTAGATTTTCTAAAACTATAAATAAAATTAGAGGCACTTGGAGATATTTAACAAACTTTAATACCAGAAAAAGTAGTAGAGCAGCTGTTGCAGCACATTATGATATTGGGTCTGCAGACTTTTATAAAATGTTTATAGATACTAAACATTTTCAATATAGTTGTGGTTATTGGCCACAAAAGGATATGTCTCTTGAAGACAGCCAAGAGTCAATGATCAACCACATGATAAAAAAATTAAATATTACTGACAAAGATACAGTTTTAGATATTGGATCAGGATTTGGTGGTTTAGCATGCGCTATTGCTGAAAAAACCAGAGCAAGAGTTGATGGAATAACTTTATCAAAAGTTCAACTAGAATTTTCTAAAAGGATTTGTCGAGAAAAAAAATTGGACAATCTTTGTCAATTTCGTATTGAGGATTATAGGGATACAAAAAATAAGTATACCAAAGTTATATCAAAAGGAATGCTTGAGCACGTCACGAGAAAATTTTACAAAACATATTTTAAAAAAATATACGATATCCTTGAACCTCAAGGAAAAGCATTGGTGCATACAATAGGAAGCGTGGATGGACCTAGAGATCCACAAGCCTGGATAACAACTTTTATATTTCCCTCAGGATACACACCATCTTTTAGCGAATTAATGCCTGCAATTGAAAATTCGAAACTAGTATTAGGAGATTTAGAGGTCTTACCAGGTATACACTATGCATCTACCTTAGAGGAATGGAAAAAAAGATTTGTTAAAAATAAGGATGTAGTATTAAAAAGTTATAGTGAAAAATTCTACAGACTTTGGCTATTTTATTTGAGCTCATGTGAATACGCATTTAGATGGACTGATCAATGTAATTTTCAGATACTACTTGATAAAGATATAAACATTGCTCCAAGAACAAGAGGCTATATATACTCTTAAGAAAATGCTATTACTCAAAATAGCAGATGAGAAAAAAAAAAAAATTTAAAAAATCAAAAAAAAAGGTCAAAAAATTAAAAAAAAGAATTATTAAAAAAACCTATAAAAAAAGAAAAATTATAAGCAAAAAAAGAAAATCCAAAAAAAAGATCCTATTCTAATAAGATCTCCTCAAAACAGATATTATCTAAAGGAATATTTAAATCCATAAAACCTAAGTTTAAATTTAATTTTGGCTCATTTTTTAAAAAAATTACATCACCTTTTTTAAAAAAAGTACAAATTTATAAAACAAGAAAATATCAAATAGAAAAAAAGCTGAAAAAAGAAAATGAAAGTAAGAAAAAAGCCCAATCTAATTTAAGAAAAACTCTTTTAGAAAAAGAAATTAATGAAGAAAAAGCATTAGCAAAGGTTAGGGCTGTAGAATTAAGAAATTTTTTAAAAGAAGAACAAAAAGCAATTAGAGAAAAAGAAAAAGAAAAGCAAAGAAAGTTTTTAGAGGAAGTAAAACTTGAAAAAATTCTTGAAAGTTTTAGAAAACGGGAATTAGAAGAAATTAAAGCTATTGAAAAATATACATTAAACATAGAAAAAGAAGACTATAAAGATTTTCAACAAAGAATTGACCAGGTTAGAGAAAAATACAAGGCTCTTAGAAATGAACGTTTAAGAAAAAGGGTAGAAGAACTAGGCGTAACTTTATCAGACCAAGCTTCAGTTACAGAAATTAGACAAAAGGAAAAAGAATATATTGAAAAAAGAGAGTTAATAGAAACTAGTTTAGAGAGTTTCTCAAGAAGTTGTAATTCACTTGTTTATCAAATTAATAAAAGATATTTGCCGAAAAATGCTGACCTAATAAGAGTTATAAATTTGGTTTACGAACAATCAGAAATTATTATTAGAGAAGATCAAGAGCAAAACGAAAATTTTTTAATTTTAATTTATGTAAAAGATCAAGACTCAAAAAAAGAAATTATAGTTGAAGATAAAATTAAAAGTGAAACAAGAGAGTACAGTAGATCTGCTATATTTAAATTTGGAGATGATTTAACGGACAGTCTTATTTTATATTTAGAAAGAATCAGACAACAACTAAAAAAAGCTAGTTAATAAGATCGTCTAGTTTTTTAATTTCACCAATTTTAAATATAACGGCATCCTCTTTTTTATATCCAAATTTTTCAGCATTAGCTTTAAATCTTACTGGAGGCTCCCAGATTGGTTCTAAACTCAAGATTGCCGTACCCCAATGCATTCCAATAACCTTTTTTACCCTTAAATCTTTCATTAATGACAAAAGCTCTTCAGGATTTGCATGAGCTGTAGATTTATCTTTGACAGGAACAATTGGATAGAAATTGTAGGCGCCCAAATTTCCAAACCCCAAATCAATCGGACCATATTTTTTACCTAAATCTTTATAAAAAGGTGCTGGTCCGGTATCACATGCAAAAAAGATTTTTTTACCTTTGTATTCGATTAAAAAACTCCCCCAAAGAGTTCTATTATTATTTCCATCTCCCCAAATCCATCTCTTTGACCAATGTTGGCTTGGAAGCATTGTAACTGAGATTTCATCATTAATTTTAACTTTATCAAACCAATCCATTTCTCTTACAGTATCTTTCTTATATCCATTTCTGGTGAAATATTTTCCAAGTTTTAGAGGGACAAGGACTTTGGCATTCTTATAAGGAAAATTTTTTATTGTACGTATACTCATATGATCATAATGATTATGAGTTAATAAAAATAAATTTATTTTAGGAATTTCTTTAAGAGTTAACGGAGAATCTATAAATTTTTTGGGACCAAATATCATAGGTCCATAATTTTTTTCAAAAACAGGATCGGTAATAATTGTGGTGTCCCCAAGCTTAATTATGAAGCTCGCGTGATCAAGCCACATAACATACGAGTCGGATTTATGTTTATCAAGATTTTTTAAAACTAATTGTTTATCAATAACGTGTTCAGGTGGATAATCAATTTTAAGTTTCTTTTTTTCTTCTCTAAAAACTTTCCAATCCCACTTAAAATTGGGATCTCTTTTTGGACCTCCCTCCAAGTTTCTAAAAGCATGTAGTTTTCCATCTTTATAAATATGATGGTATGGTTTTTTATCCATTGCGCTTAAACTATTAAAAGAAAAAAAGAGAAGTATAAATAGGTAATATTTTATCATTCGGTGTCTTCTTTATCGTGTTTTGATTTGAAATTCACGATTAAAAAAGACACCAGAAATGCGACACATCCAAGCAGTAAAAGACCAATAGTTATCATCTTTTAAAAACTGTGCTTAATTAAGATTTTTTAGCTTCTTTAGGACAGTTTTCTTTTGAAATTCTTTTTCCAAAAGCGTCATCATTCATAGTTCTATCTACAGACCATATGAATGATTTTTCGTAAGCACCAGTTAACTTATCGGGATTTGTACACTTTGTGCCCAAAACGTAACGGTTACTACAGTTTGCTAGAAACAATCCACATATTAAAACGATTATAATATTTTTCATATTTAAAGATTTAAATATTATTTTTGTTTTAAGAGGGGCCGAATTTTGTTTTTTTTATGCGTCTAAAATAATTCTATGCATCATTCTTCTTCCTTGAAAAGGGGTAGCAGAGTGAATGACAGAATGGTTATCCCAAATAACAATAGTATTTTTTTCCCAAAAAAAGCTATTTTGAAACTCTTTTTTCGTTTGGTGGTTGAATAAAAATTTTAAAAGTTTTTTAGAACTCTCCTCACTTAAGTTTTTTATGGCAATTGTATGACCTGGACTTAGATAAAGTGCTTTTCTAGTCCCGACTTTTTTTACAATTGGATGTTCAGCTATAAAATCTTTTGACTTTCCAGTTCCTCTTTCAGCTTCTCGCTCAAGCCTTGTTACAGATATCGGTCCTGCTGAACTAAATATACCTACAAGATTTTGAATTTTATCCTTAGTTTCTTGATCTAAAGCTTCATAGGATGATAATTGTGAGGCGAAAAGTGTTTGACCTTGATCTCTTTTAACTATTTTACCCATGAGACAAGTGTATTTTGGTGTTTTTTCTAAATAACTACTATCTGTGTGCCACCCTTCACCATAAGACTTTCCTTTATCACCTTCTTTTCTTTCAACAACGGTAATGCCTCTATAGTTTTCTAAGTCTTTTAACATCGGGTATTCTTTAATTTTACCCAATTGTTCTGCAAATTTTAAATATTCTCCTGGTTCTAAATTTTGATTTCTGAAGCAAACAAAACCATACTTATTAAGTGTTTCTTTAATTTGAACAATAATTTTTGAGTCTACCAACTTAAGATCGCAAGAAATTGATGCGCCAACATTGTTTTTAAATGACTCTACTTTTATGTTCATTACTCACTACTAAAATAGATATCTCGGTAATATGCAATAATTTTTTGTTTTGAGTTATTAGAGTCAGAAAATATAGCAATAAAGTTTGTAAAAGAAATTCCATGAGTTTCCTCAAGCAAATCCTTTATATTTATCTTTCTTGTATGCCATTCACCACTTTTGTCATTTGAAATAACATAATCTCTGCTTCCTTTTGTCCAAGGACTTTGTTGAAGAAAACCCTCCGCTAAAAATGATGAATGAGCCAAACTTACTAATTTAGCGCCAATTTTTTTTCCATGACCAACCATAACTCTAGCTGCCCAATCATGACCATCTTTAGTCTTTTGATCAATATTTGTAAAATCTTTTTCAATTTTAAATGTAATATTTAAAAAAGGCATTTCCTCGAGTAGATTTTTGTCTATTTCCATGCCAAGACCAGTAGCGGTATCATTAGCTTCAGCTTTTAAATACCAGCCTTTATCGTCTTTACCATTAGTGTAAATTGTCTTTTTTCCAAATCCTCTTTTTTTTAATAATTTCATACCTTCATCACTGAAATCGATTCGGAATTCTTTTGAGTTGGTGGTAGTAAAAACTAAAAACGCGAACAAAAAATATGCAAAAAATCTCATGATTTACATTATTTAAATTAAAATTTGTAATTTGGCAAATACACCGTATATATAAATTAATGGATATATTACTTATTACACTTGTGGTTGTTTTATTGATTTTAAATATTATCACAATACTTTTCTTATTGCGTAACAAACAACAAAAAACAGAAGATCCTGCTCTGACATTTAAAAATGAATTCAATTCTTTTAAAGATAGTTTCAGTCAATCTTTTGGACACATGTCCAAGGATATTGCAAAAGATATGACTGGTGCTTTAACACGAGTAGACGAGAAGGTTGGGGTATTCAACAAACAAGTAGAAGCTTTAAATAAAAGCCAAGATAATTTTAGCAGAATTCTTGCCGGCGTTAAACAATACGGAGTTCTTGCAGAATTCTCTTTAGCCTCATTATTGAAAGATCTATTGCCAGCAACTCAATTTATCGAAAATGTAAAAATGAAACCTGAGGAAACTGGAGACACCGTAGAATTCGCAATTAAACTTCAAGATGTTCTTGTACCGGTCGATAGCCATTGGCCAATAGAAAAATTTAAAGAGATAGACAATGCTTACCAAGCTAAAGATAAAGAAGCATTAGCGGAAGCTAGAAAAGATTTAGCATCAGCTTTTAGAAACAAAGCTAAATCTGTAAGTTCAAAATATATTGCGCCACCAAAAACAACTGATTTTGCAATTGTGTATGCTCCAACCGAAGGATTATTTGCTGAACTTTCAAGTTACAGAGACCCAAAAACTAAAGAACTTTTGCTTGAGGAACTCAGATCTAAATACAAAGTTACAATAGCTGGTCCTAATACATTATCAGCACTTTTGCAGTCATATCATTTAGGGTTTCAGACTCTCAAAGTTCAAAAGCATGCGACACAAATTTATAGTGATCTAAAACTAATCTCGAGAAGATTTGAAAAACATTTTGATGGTATTATTGATTTAAGAAAAAAGCTAGATCAAGCCATGACCTCAACCGATAGTTTTGGTAGAGATGCTCGATCCATAATGAATACTCTGAATAATATTAAAGATCCTGGAACAGTAAAAGAGACAGTCGAAGAAAATTCTGATAAAATTAAAGTTTTCAAGTAAATAAATTTCTTATAATGTCAAATTTTGTATTTTATGATTTCGAAACTAGTTCATCAAATAAACAGTGGGGACAAATCATTGAAATTGGAGCAATACTAACAGACGACGATCTTAATGAATTAGACAGGTTCGAATCCAGATCAAGGCTATCACCAGGAATTATACCTGAAGCGATGGCTCTTATCGTTACTAATACATCACCAAAAAAACTAAAAACAACAAATCTTTCTCATTATGAAATGATTAGACAGTTTGTTGAAAAATTAAAAGGTTGGGGTAAAGTTACATTTATTGGCTGGAATAATATTGAGTTTGATCAAATTTTTTTAAGAAATACTTTGTTTCAAAATTTAGAATATCCATTTAATTCAACAACAAATGGTAATAACGAGGGAGATTTACTTAATTTAGCTAGAGCAGCAAATCTCTATTACCCAAATACTTTAAAAAATGCTACTAATAAAAAAGGGAACCTAGAGTACAAACTTGATACTATGGCTCCACTAAATGGCATAGATCATGCGGCTCATACAGCTGTGGGTGATTGCAGCGCAACCTTAGAAATTGCAAGAATAATAAAAAAAAAATCTCCTAGCGTTTGGAAAAGCAGCCTCTTAACATCTAATAAAGAAGAGAGTCTCAAAATAATTAAAAATGAAAAACTTTTTTGTTCAAATGAATTTTACTATGGCAAAGTAGTTCCATTTGTTCAAACTTTTGTTTGTCAGCATCCAGTATATCAATGGCCAAAGACATTTGATTTAAAGCATGATCCGAATATTTATATAGATATGCCAATACAGGTTTTAAAAGAGGAGTTGAAAAAACCACCAAAGATTTTAAGAACATGCCGTCACAACAAACATCCAATTGTAATGAATCCATCATATATAGATCATTTTGAAGAATATAAAATGATAGGGATAAACAAATTAAAGGAAAGAGCAGAAATTATTAAAAAGAACAAAAAGTTTGCTGACAAGGTAGAATTAATATTACGAGATGAAGCTCAAGAAAAAACAGAAACTAAATCGCAAGAGGATATTTGTGAAGAGGAGAGCTTATATAATTTTCCACCACCAGAGGATAACCGTATATTAAGCGGTTTTCACGAAGCAGACTGGAATAAAAAATTGTCGTACTTAAATAAATTTAAAGATAAACGCTTTCACTATTTTGGAAAAAAATTGCTTTATCAAGAAAAACCAGACCTTTTACCAAAAGAGGATTATGATGAAATTCACAGCACAATTGTAAAAAGAGTTCTTTCTACAGAAGATGAAAAAAAATGGAACACAATTCCAAGAACTTATAAGGAGATTGATGATTTAAGGGCAAAGTTTGAAAAAAATAAAGATACAGAAAAGCTTAAAATGTTGGAGGAGATTAACGTCTACGTTGAAGAGTTAGAAAAATTTTACTCTAGTGCGTAGTTGACATTAAAAAAAAAAA
Organism: uncultured Pelagibacteraceae bacterium; assembly: GCA_902573425.1. Classification (GTDB taxonomy): domain Bacteria; phylum Pseudomonadota; class Alphaproteobacteria; order Pelagibacterales; family Pelagibacteraceae; genus Anoxypelagibacter. Next base: position 290,253 of record CACGJO010000001.1, on the reverse strand, counting down.
CATTATCTAACATATATGGCATTAGTTAAAAGCACAGATGAAAATTATAAAGAATTAATAGCATCAAAGGGTAAGTTGACATTAATTAAATTTACCGCTGACTGGTGTGGGCCCTGTAAAGCTATAAATCCAATTTTAGAAACAATCTCAGAGAAAATGGCAGATAAAATTGTGATAGCAAATCACGATGTAGATTCACAGCCAAATTTTGCAACTGCTAATGCTATTCGTTCTATTCCAACTCTCTTTTTATATAAAGATGGTTCGCACGTTGACACACTTGTTGGCGGAACTGATCAGTCAAATATTGAAGCATTTATAAACAAACATCTTTAATTTAAACTCAAAGCGTTTCCCGCACCGTATGTACTACCCCAAAGTACAATAATTTTTTTTTCTTTGGACGAGAGTATCTTTATTGCATCTTTAATATTTTTAGCTTCAACCGTTTTAAAACCTTGCTTTACGGAAATTTTTTTTAAATCAAATGAGCTTAAAGCACTTGATTCTTCTGGAATTTTAAAAGTGACTATCTTTGTGAAAATTCCTTTAAAATTTTTTATTAATTTGTCGGGATTTTTATTTTTTAAAATTCCACATATACCATAAACAGGTAATTTAAATTTTCTCAAATACCTTGCTAAATTTTTGGTAGACTCGTCACTATGACAAGTATCAATTAATAACTTTTCAGTTTTATAGAGTTTTTTTGTCAATTTACCTCTTACAAATTGACAACGACCTTCAAATCTAATTTTTTTAATTGTTTGCTTTATTTTTTTTACATTTATTCCTAGATCAATAGCTACTTTAATGGCCAAACCAACATTTTCCCATAAACCATCAGAATGAATATTTTTGGAATTCAGTGGGATTAAATTTTTTTGATCCTTATAAAATTTTTTATTATTTTTAGTTATAATACTCCACGAACCATAATATTTTTTATTACTTGAGTTCTTTTGTAAAATTTTTTTTATTATTCTTGAAGTTTTTGGTTTTTGCTTACCAGTATAAATAGTAGTATTTTCACTTAAATAACCTACTTTTTGTTTACATATTTCTTTTATACTTTTCGGCTTAATCCATTCAGTATGTTGCTTATTTATTTGTGTACAGATTTGAGCTAAAGGGGATTGCCATAGATTTGTACTGTCCTTTCTAAAAAATAATCCAGCCTCAACTAGATTAAAGGAGTTGGAATCTGTTTTAGTTGCAGCCAAAACATATATACAAGTAAGTAATTCAAATAAAGTGAGCCTTTGTTTTGTTTTTTCAATAATTTTCTTATATTTTTTTATTTCAGCGAGTGAAATAAACCGATTCCCCAACCAAATTCTTGATCTTACATCGTACAAATGAGGACTGGTAAAAGTATTTACTTTTTTATCATCTGCCTCAAGAAAGTATTTTAATGATGTTAAGAAACTATTTTTACCATCGCTACCTATAACATTGATTACATTGTTAAGTTTATCTTGAGGATCATGAAGTATAGACAAAACTTTCTTGATCCTTTTAAGATCTAAATTAATTCTTTTGCTATACTGCTTTTGAAGTTTCTGATAAAGTTTTTTCGATGCTCTCATCTATAGTTTCACTTGGACTATCAGCTATAGATTTAATTTTTGGTTTTTTCAACAAGACTCTTGCAATTTTTATAATACCATCTTTAATTTCTAATCTACTTGAAAAAATTATATCAACCAAAGCTTCAAGTGACGATCCTTGTCCAAAATCTTCAGGCAATTGTTCGCCAGATTTAAGATTTGCAGTAACTCTTTTTCCACTAAATAAAATGTCATGTGAACCGGGTGACTCAACACATAAAATATCATGATTATTCCACATAACATAAGTTCCTCCACTTAATTTAGAACAAGCTACACCAATTGTTAAAATTCCTGCTTTCTTTAATTCAGCGTAAGCTATGGTCGTCTTCGTCATACCTGCAGCCAGCGCAACTGTACCACCAGTTACAGCCATACCTCCACTTTGCAAAATAGAAATAAAAATATCAGCTTTAATTTCAATTGCTTTTACAGCTGCTGAAATAAAATGTTCACTCTCTTTTGGTGTCATTGCGCTACCACCAAATTTCCACTCAGAACAGACTACTACAGCTGTTAAACCATTTATTTTACCTGAAGCGCATGCAAACGCGGAGTCAAGTCCTGTAGCTTCTTCATATTTTTTTCTTTTTGAGATGTATGGTTTATTATTTATTTTAAAATTTAATGGATCAGAGTCTGCTGGTGGACACGGAATTTCTTCATAAAAAGAATTATCAAATAAATTTTTTAGCCTTAGTTTAGCTGGATAATCAAAGTGATAGTTACAAGAGCATATAAAATGTAAGCCCTCTAAATCTTTTTTATATTGCAATTTTTTGCATGATGGACAGTTTATCCAATCCGCATTTTCTTGCTCATTTTTAGAAGGTCTTCTTCTGGTGTATTTTTTTAATGAGTCACCAAACTTTTTAATTTTATCTTTTATCCAATTCATATAATTTTATTTTTCAAAACTTCTACCATTTTATTTAATTTTATGACAGGATTTTGACGATTTTTAATAGAATCGCTAATTCCTTTGCACAATGCGCTTCCGACTACTAAACCATCAGCTTTTTTTAAAGTACCAATGGTTTTATTAGTGATACCAAATCCAATTACCATATTTTTTGATTTATTGATTCTTTTAATTTTGAAATAATTTTTTAAAATTCTCTTTGGAGAAACTTTTAATTTTCCTCCCGTGGTTGATAACATACTTATCAAATAATTTAGATCGTGAGAATCTCTAATAATTTTTTTCATTCTTTCTTTTGATGTTGTAGGCGATATAAGTTGAACAAAAGTAATTGAATTTTTTTTGCATAATTTTGAAAATTTTTTATTATCTGGCCAAGGAAGATCTACAATTATCAAACCATTGACACCTACTTGTTTACATTTTTTTATAAACTTTTTTTCTCCATAATGATAAACCATTTGATAATATCCCATAAGAATACAGGGTTTTGCATTTCTCATTTTTTTGTAATTTTTGACAATTTGAAAAGCATCTTTAAGCTTAAATCCATTCTTTAAGGCTCTGTAAGTACTGTTTTGAATTTGTGGACCATCTGCAGTTGGTGCATTAAAAGGAAAACCGATCTCTAAAATATCTGCATGTTGGGATATAGATTTTAAAATTTCTAATGACTTTTTTTTGGAATTATCACCCGCAACGGTATAGGTTAATAGAGCAGGCCTATTTTCTCTTTTACATTTTTCAAAAGCTAAACTAATTTGAGACTTCATCTTATATAGTTACCTAGACGTTTTTTTATAATATCCTTGTCTTTAAGACTATCTCCACAACTATTAACTATTATAATATTTGACTCATCGAGTTTTGGAGCAATTTTAATTGCCTCAGCAAAAGAATGTGCAGGTTCTAAGCTTGGGGAAATTTCCTCAAGTTCAGTAACAAGTTTATATGCAGAAAAAGCCTCTTCATCGGTTGCAACAGTATACCTTGCTCTTCCAACGTCTTTTAAAAAACAATGTATCGGTGAACATGACGGATAATCTAGTCCGCTCGAACAACTTTCTGTCTCACTTATTTGTCCATCATTGTCTTGCACACAATAAGCTGCTGCTCCATGAAGAATTCCAATTTTTGAATTTTTGCTCAAAGGTGCAGCATGAAGTTTACTATTTTTTGGTCCACCGGCCTCGACACCAATAAGTTCTATGTGTTTTTTATTATAATCAAAAAACTCGCTCCAAAAACCATATGCGCTTGATCCCCCGCCAACACAATTAATTAATTTTAATTTGTTTGGAATTTCCCCAAACTCATCTTCTAATTGGACTTTTAATTCTCTGGAAATTTGCGCTGTACTCCACCCACAAATTTTAACAAATATATTTGGGCCCACTAAACTACCAATACCCATATGAACTTTGTCGCAATTTGATACCCAATATCTTATACATTCACTAACAGCATCTACTAAAGTTTTACTACCCGAAGTAACCGGAACGATCTCTGCACCATTTTTTCTTATTGCATCGCAGTTTGGTTTTTGTCTTTCGATATCTCTAGTTCCCATGAAGACCTTACATCCAAGACCAAATTTCTTTGCGACCATAGAAAACATTTTTCCGTTATAACCAGCCCCAGTGTCTGTGCAAATATACTTTTTTTTTGCTTTTTTGCACAACATCGCGTGCGTAATAGCGTTATAGATTTTATGGGCCCCTCCATTGGCATCTGAAACCATTTTTGCATAAATCTGCGCACCACCTAAATGATCTGTAAGATTTTGTAATTTGAAAAACCTTGTAGGTGATCCAACATAATTTTCATATAAATCATCTCTTTCTTTTAGAAACTTTTTATCTTTTCTGCATTTCTCGAATAATTCTGATAAATCATCTATAGGTTTTTTCAATGTCTCAGCTACGTAGTTACCACCAAATTTTCCACCGTAGAAACCATTTTTATCGTGTTGATCAATTAAGGGTATCCCTTTTTTAACTTTCATTATTAAAATGTGTTTATATTATTATTTAGCTGACTGTATAATTTTTTTAATGTTTTGACTAGCATCTCCACTTTCATAGATTGGTCTTCCTATTACTGTAAATGCTTTATCATCATTTTTTGAAATTTTATAAAACTCTGAGTAACTCATAACTCTTTTTTGGTCATCTTTTTTATCTTCAAGACCTCGAATTCCAGGACAAAAAATCTTTAAGTTTTTTGACAAAGACCTTAGAGATGAATATTCCTGTGCTGAGGCAACTATACCACTAAGCCCAGATTTTATACCCAGGTCTGCTAAATGTTTAACCTGTTCTTGAGATGCAGATTGAGAGGTCAGTACTGTTACACCTAACAATTCTAAATTTCCCGAAGCCTCCTTTGCTGCCATAAGCATATTCAAACCTCCACTGGTGTGAACCGTTAAATATTTCGTGGTTTTTAATGAAGCGATACTCGCAACAGTTTTCTTAACTGTATTCGGAACGTCATGAATCTTTAAATCTAAAAATATTTCAAGACCAAATCCTGCAAGTTTTTTTAGTCCTTCTTTTCCACAAATGGCAAATAATTCATTGGTGATTTTTAGCCCAGCAGCATCATTTTTTACTTGATTTGCAACATCTAAAGCTTTCTCGAAATTTGAGAAATCTAAAGCTACAAAAATATTCTTTTTCAATTTTTTACCCTATCTTCGTTTACTCTTTTTCTTAACTCCGCAGACATCTTGAAAGATACAGATTTTTTTTTAGAAGATCTAAATTTATCACCTGTGCGCGGATTTATTGCAATTTTATCTTTTAATTCTTTTACAGAGAACCTACCAAAATCTCTTAGTTCTGTACTTTTATTATTCTCAATTCCTTGAATAATGGTGTCTAGTATAATTTGAAAAATATTTTCGAGATCTTTTCTTTTAAGCTTATGATGAATTCTTTTAGATAATTTTGAAATTATCTCCGATCTCACCATTATTTATCTTCTTTGTCCTTCTTTTTGTCTTTTTTCTTTGAACCAAGAACTTTACCAAAAATTGATTTTAAAGACTGGCCACTTGATTTTCCTTCTTTACCAAATTTTTTAATCGCTTCCTCATTTTCAATTCGCTCTTTTTCTTTTACAGAAAGGACCACTTTGCTTTGTTCAGGCTTTAAATCAATTATTGCGCAATCTAATCTATTCCCTGGCTGAAAAATCGTTTCTCGCTGATCTTGCACGTTTAAAGCTAAATCACTTTTTTTAATCGTAGTAATTAAATTTTCATTATTTCCAATCACAACTCGAATACCTTTTTTCGGCAAAATTTCTTTTACAGAAACCGTTATTATACTTCCTATTTTTAAATTTTCGTCTTTGAAATAGTCAAAAGGGGATTTTTCTAATTGTTTAAGTCCCAATCTAATTTTTTCTTTCTCTTTATCTATTTCTAATACTTTAGCTTTAAGAGAATCGTTTTTTTTGAATTTTTTTAAGTTTTGCTCGTTTTCACTCCAAGCAAGGTCCTTAAAGTGAATCATACCTATTAGGTCTGAACTTTCAATTGTAACAAATAAGCCAAAATCTGTAATATTGTTCACCTTGCAATTTACTGTCGATCCAACTGGAGATTTTTTTGTAACAATATCCCAAGGGTTTTCTAAAGTCTGTCTGTAACTTAATGATATTCTTCTTTTAGAGGTATCTATTTCAATTATACGAACCTTGATCTCTTGCGAGGGAGACAAAATTTTACTTGGTTGAACATTTTTTTTTGTATAACTCAACTCAGATGAGTGGATTAATCCTTCTAAATTTTCGGATATTTTTGCAAAAACTCCGTATTCTACACACTTCGTCACTACAGCTTTACATATATCACCAACTTTATATTTTTTATCTAAATCTTCATAAGGATCAGCAAACATTTGCTTAATTCCTAAACTGATCCTTTTTGTTTCAGGATCAATCTTAATTACCTTAAATTTCATGGTTTGACCTACAGACAAAAGGTCTGAGGTTTTCTTTACCCTCGAGTATGCAAGATCTGTTACGTGACAAAGTCCATCCGCACCATCTAAATCTATGAAAGCCCCCCAATCCAGAATTGCTTTACACTTACCTTCAACAATATCGCCAACTTTAATTTTAGATAGAATTTTTTCTAGACCTTCATTTCGACTCTTTTCTAGAATTGCTCTTCTGGAAACTACCAGGTTTCCTCTAGCTTTATCACACTTAACCACAATAAACTTAAGCGGTTTATTCATTAACTTATCTATTTCAAAATTTTTTAAAGGAGTTGTTGAAATTTGTGATCCTGGTAAAAAACACAAACAAGAATTAATATTAACTACCATGCCGCCTTTTACTTTACTTGTAATTATTCCCTCAACTTCTTCCTGTGTCTCAAAAGCTTTTTCCATTTTTTTCCATGTGCTCATTCGTCTAGCTTTTTCACGACTAACAACAATTTCTCCAGATTTGAATGACTCAATTCTTTCTAAATATACATCTACTTTAGAACCAACTTTTAAATCTTGGAATTCTTTAGAAATTTTAAATTCTTCAATTGGAATTATGCCTTCAGATTTTGCTTTTAAATCTACAAATACGAATTTTTTTCCAATTTCGCTAATAGTAGCTTTGATGATATTGCCTTCTTTTAAATCTCTTTTTTTTAAATCTTCTTTTAATAGTGCTTCAAATTCTTTAACACCAGGGTTTTTAGACGCTTCAGTTTTAATTTCCATACTTCTCTAAAATCTTTCTATCCATATGTTTACTCATTTTGTTAATCATCATAGTAATATTTCTTGTTTTTCCGGTGTCCACAATTACCGCATCAGGGCTTTTTAGTAAAGGGCTGTTTTTTCTTGAAACATCTCTTAAATTACGATTTTGAAGCTCTTTTTTAACATTTTTAAATTTTAAAAATTTATTTTTTTTCTTTAATTCTTTAAATCTTCTTTTTGCAGCAATTTTTAAGTTACAAATAAAAAAAAATTTTAAGTCTGCTTTGGGCAAAATTACTGTTCCAATATCCCTCCCTTCAATACAAACTTTTTTATGTTTTGATGCAAAATCTTGTTGAAACTTTTTTAGTATACTTCTTATTTTTTTTTGTTTTGCGATAATGGAGGTATATTCAGAAATCTTCGATGAATGAAGATTAATTTTATTTATTTTATTATAGTTTAATTTTTTAAACTTCAATTTTAAAAATTTAATTTTGTTTTTTGGATTATATTTTAAAAGTTGTTGAGCTGCATACCTATAAAGTAGACCTGATGATAAAAATTTTAATCCATATTTTCTAGATATAATTCTAGAACCTGTTGTTTTACCGCTTGCTGCAGCACCGTCTGCAGCTACTAAAAATTTATTATTTTTTTTTAATTTCATATTTTCCGCCGAGTTTTTTCACTATTTTTAGAAAAGATGGAGAAGAAGTATTCACAGTCTCAAACCCGCTTATGATTATTTTTAAACCAGCACATAGTGCTAGCACTACACAAGACATTGCTATTCTGTGATCATTCAACGAATTAATCTTTAAAAAATTATTTCTTTTTATAAAACTTTTTCCCCCGTTAATTGTGATTGAGTTACTTGAGGACTTACATTTGACTCCAAGTTTCACTAAAATTTTTTTCATCTCGATAATTCTATTTGACTCCTTATTAGCAAGCTCGCCAATGCCAGTAAACTTTGAAGTGCCTTTTAGAAAAGCAGCTATTACAAACATTATGGGATATTCATCCGTTGCAGTCAGGTAATGTGAGAAATTAGTTCTTAAAAAATTAATTTTACTACTTTTTATCAAGATATCGCCTACATACTCGTTGTTAATTTTTTTTCTATTACTAATTTTTATTTGAGCTCCGTTTTTTTTTAAAATATTGTAGAATCCTAGTCTTTTTGGATTTACACAAACATTTTTAATTTTAAGGCTCGAATTTTGATTCAATAAACATATTGCAGTAAAAAAAGCTGCAGAGGAAGGGTCAGAAGGTACTTTAATATTAAATGGATCTAGTGTTTTTTTACCAGAAATTTTTATTACATCTTTTTTATTTTTGAATAATATACTTTTTGAATTTTTAGTAAGTAAATTTTCTGTATGGTCTCGTGTCTTATACTTTTGTAAGACCGTCGTAGTTCCGAACGAATTTAATGCAGCTAGTATTGCAGCACTTTTAAGCTGCGCTGAACTTCCTGCAATATATTTTATTCCAACCGGGAAATTTGAGGATCTCAATTTGAATGGAAGACGAACTGTATTTTTTGGAAAAACTTCTGCCCCAAATTCACTTAAAAGGGCGATGAGTTTGGACATATTTCTTTTTTTTAATGAACTGTCTCCGGTAAGATTTACTTCAATATTTGGCGTTGTAGATATTATTGAACTTATTAGCCGAAGACCTGTACCACTATTACCCAAATCTAAAAGGATATTTTTTTTTGCATAATATGATCCGAGCCCCTTACCAAAGATTTTATATCTACTTTTTCCTTCCTTTATTATTTTGCAATTTAATTTTTTTAGACATTCTATTGTTGAGAAAACATCTTCACTTAAAAGAACATTTGATATTTTAGAAATACCTTGGCTTATTGAGCCAATTAAAAAAGCTCTAATAGAAATTGATTTGTCAGAATCAGGTTCAATAACTTTATTAAATTCTTTAATTTTTTTATTTAATATTACAGAGTACTTTTTAACCGCCATGCTTTTTAATTTTCATAAGAACCAAAATATATTTCTCTAGCTTTTTCAGATTTCAATATATCTTTTGGCTTTCCAGAGGCGATTATAGTCTGTTCACCAATGACCATGGCCCTGTCTACTATTTCAAAAAGATTCTGTACTTGGTGATCAGTCACAATTACCCCACATCCATAAGATTGTAATTTCAATATAAATTTTTGAATATCTTGAACAATAATTGGATCTAAAGCTGCCATTGGTTCGTCTAACAATATTACTTTAGGCTCATTAATTAATGTTCTAGCAATTTGTAATCGCCTCACCTCTCCCCCAGAAAGAGAATTTGCGTTTATATTTCTAAGATGTTGCAAGTTAAACTCTGTAAGCAATTTTTCTACCATCAACTTTTGCTTATCAGTTTCTTTTATTGATATTTGGCAAATTCCTAAAAGATTATCTAGCACTGTCATATTAAATACACTTCTATACTGACTTAAATAAGCAATTCCTAATTTTGCTCTTTCATGAATTGGTTTTGATGTAATATCTTTTTGACTTAAAAAGATTGAACCACTTTCAACTTTATGTTGACCAATTATCGAACCATAAAGTGTAGATTTTCCAGATCCATTTGGACCAATTAAACCAACTATCTCACCTGGGTATAACTCTAAATTTATTTTTTTTAAAATTGGTCTACCATCAAAAGATTTACTTAAATTTTTGACCTGTAAAACTGGTTTATTTTTTTTAAATTTAATTATTCTAAAACTTTTTTTCATTTAATAATTTACTTTTATATTAACTTTACTTTCATTGTACATACTAATCTTCATTTTTTTTTGAATTAAATCAACATTTAGCTTATCAGCAGCAACATTTCCTAACGGACCCTCTCCAATTACGTTACCTTGAACAATAAAATAATTTTCAGAATTTACAAAATTTGCTTTATCAGAGAATAATTTATTTTCCAAATAGTACATTTCAACATTTTCCTCAAATTCCATATCATTTGAGATATTATCGTATATACCTTTGTCGCTTATAATTTTTAAAACTGTTCCATCTTTAAAAAAAAATCTACAAATTATTTTTTTCATATAAATAATATTTGATTTATTGGTAGCAAATTCTGCATACTCTGAATTTAATATAAAATTATTATTATTCGAGTCTTTACCTTCATATGTAATATTTTCGAATGTGTTAAAACCTTCTTTTTCAATAACATTTTTTTGAGTTTCTTTTTCTTCAACTTTATCTAATGAGGATTCTTTATCTCCGCTGTAAAAATATGTAAAAAAAATTATCAATAAACCAAAAAATACTAAAGAAATCTGTATTAGGTTTTTTCTCTTTATTTTTGATTTATTTAATACCATGTGAAAGTAGATGATGAATATGACAAATACCTTTTATTTTCCCTGACCTGGAAGAAACAATAAGTGATGTAATTTTTTTTTGGTTCATTATAGAGAGCGCTTTGTATGCAGTTGTATCCTCATTTATTTTAAATGGATTTCTATTTGCAATTTTTTCAATTTTATCGTTTTTTGAAAATTTTGCTAAACCGCGTCTACAATCCCCATCAGTAGCAATTGATATTAATTTATTTTTTCTCATAACTAAAACTAATCCTAGTTTTTTAGCGCTTATAACTTTTGCTGCATCACCAATAGTTTTATTTTTATCTATAGTTGGAATTTTTTTTCCGCTTATCATAATATCTTTAACTAAAAGAAGGTTTTTTCCAAGACTGCCTCCTTTATGGTACCTTTTAAAAATCTCTTTAGAAAATTTTTTCTTGTATTGAATTGCAGCACACAATGAATCGCCTAATACTAAAGTCATAGTTGTACTTGATGTTGGAACAATTGATGAAATATCTGCCTCTTTTACTTTTGGTAATAATAATTTTATATCACTTGCTTTTAATAAAATACTGTCTTTCAAACTTGCAATACCTATTACTTTAATTGAGAATCTATTTGCATAGTTGAGCATGTCAGCTAGTTCTTCTGAATTTCCTGAATAAGAAAAAATTAAAAGGACATCTTTTTTTTCAATCTGACCCATGTCACCATGTCTTGCTGTACCTGGATCACAAAAAAAACTTGAAACACCAATACTTGATAATGTTGCAGATACTTTTCTTGCTATTAAACCAGATTTACCAACACCTGCACAAATTACTTTACCTTTACAAGTTGCAAGTACATCAACTGCCTTAGCAAATGATGAGTTGAAAACTTTATTGATTTTTTTCAATTCAGAAATTTGAACTGCTGCTGATTTTTTTCCAATTTTTATGTAATTTTTTTTACTCATTAATGTTCAAAAATATCAAATTTAAATCCAGATTGGTCTAATTTAATTCTCGTATCTAAAAATTTAATACAGCTCTCATATAAATCCATTCTCTTTTCTCTGATCAGCATTTTTTCTAATTCTGCTTTTATTTTATGAAGAAATATTACATCGTTTGCTGCGTACTCTAATTGTTTGGTACTAAATTCGTTTATATCTTTATTCCAATCGCTGCTACTAGCTCTTTTATCTAAATTTTTATTACAAAATTCAAAAACTAAGTTTTTAAGACCATGTTGATCTGTGTAAGTTCGAACAACTTTACTAGCAATTTTAGTATCAAATATATTTTTAATTTTGCACTTAAGGAAAAATTCTAATGCGCTTTTATCAAATCTTAAAAAGTGACCAATTTTTAAAATTTTATCGTTTTCTAAAATCGAGACTAAATTTGGTGCTTTATATGTTTTTCTATCAGGCTGAATTACGTAGACTTCTCCTTTTGCATCACAAATTTGTATTAAACTTAATTTGTCTCTTTCAGGTATTTTTAATCCGGTAGCTTCAGTATCTATAGCAATACTATCTTTTATCTGTGAGACAATTTCTTTAGGCAAATCGTTTGAAAATTTATTAATCTTCATATACTTATTCTAATTACCATGAACAATTACCCAATAGCAACAATTCTAGGCGGTGGTGGTTTTATAGGACGTTATCTTGTCAGAAATTTGACCAGAAAGAACTTCAGATGCATTATTCCAACACGTAATCCCTTTACAAAAACGTATTTAAAGACTCAAGCGCCTCCAGGAGCCATAGAGATAATCAAATTTGGTCAAAATAATTTCGATGAGATTAAAAATGCAATTGAAAACTCAGACGTAGTCATAAATCTTTGCGGCATATTATTTGAAAACAGAAAACAAAAATTTAATACAGTCCATGCTGAAATTCCCGAAAGTATTGCAAAGTTATGTAAAAAATCAGATGTAAAAAAATTTGTACATGTTTCAGCAATAGGCGCGAACAAAGACTCTAAGTCTAAATACCAACAATCTAAATTTCTAGGAGAAGAAAAAGCATTAAATAATTTTGATAAAACAGTAATAATTAGACCGAGTGTTGTAATAGGAAATGAAGATAATTTTACAAATTTATTTGCTAAACTAAGTTTGTCTCCGATTATACCAGTTGTTAACACCAGTTATAAATTTGAACCAATTTTTGTGAACGATGTGGCAAAAGCAATTTTAAAGGCAATAGAGACGAAAAATAATGAAGGCAAAATTTATGAATTGGGTGGCGGTAGAGTTATCAGTTTTGGTGATATGATTAAATTAATTTTAAAAGTAATTGGAAAAAAAAGAATAGTTGCTGATGTACCAATGACGCTTGCAAAAATACAAGGATCCTTATTAAGCTTACTGCCAATTGATCCAGTAATAACAAAAGATCAATGCATAATTCTTTCTGAAAAAGATAATGTAGTATCAGGTGATCACTTAACCCTTGAAGATTTAAACATTAAGCCATCTGAAATTGAAAAAGAAATGGAAAAATGGTTGTGGCGTTACCGATCAGGTGGAGAATTCGCAAAAGTCTAGGGTACTAACAAGTTAAAAGATTTATCACTTTTTCTAATTATTAATTTGTCTTCAAAACCAAAGTCCTCACCATCTATTTGTGAGAGAACTTTATTTTCAAGTTTATCAATTTCTAACTTATCAAGCTCTTTAGTAATAATACTTTTTGCTCTACTTAAATCTCCTTTTGATAATATTAGCCAAAGGTAATATAAAATTTTAATTCTTGAAAGATCTTCAAATATATAAGCAATAACTTTATTATCAAAAATATTTGTTTTTTTCGTAATAGAGTGTGGTCCTGCATAATATTTTGAATTTGTTACAAGTACCCAATCGGCTTTAATTATTTTTCCATCGACATTAACTTTCATCTTTTTATTTTTTAGAAATATAAAATGTTGCAGACCTTTAAGCGCAAAAATTATCTTACCTAAATATTTTTTAATTTGAGAGTCTATTGAATGCACAATCTCTGAGTCAAAACCAATCCCAGCCATAAGAAAGAAATATTTATCATTAATTTTTGCAAGATTAATTTTTTTGGTGTTTTCTGAAACAAGTACTTTATAAATTTCTTTAGCTTTTTTTTCTATTTGTGTTTCAATCTGAAGTATATTTGCTGTTCCTGCAGGTATGTAACCGATAATAGGCTTATCAATGTCTTTGTACTTATTTATGATCTGATTTATTCCAAAACATACTGAACCATCACCACCTGCAATTACGACTCTATCTGTGTTATTTTTTGATAATTCACTAAAAACTTTTTCAGCATCTTTTTCAGAGCTGGTTTTAAATAACTCTACCGAATGATCTATTTTAAGAAGCTCTATTACTTTGTTGATAAGCTTTAATTTTCTTCCACCTGCTGCGTTAGCATTAAAAATGATGGAAAATTTTAATTTTTTAATCATTTTTTAACATTTCTGTAACATATTTATGATTCAACTAAAAGAAGAGATTCGTTTTATAAAATGAAACAAATAAAATCTAGCGCCGAAGGAAAAATACTTACATTTAAAAGTATATTCATCTCAGATGTTCATCTAGGAACAGTTGGTTGCCAAGCAAATAAACTCTTAGAATTTTATAAACACACAAGATCAGAAAATCTTTATTTGGTGGGAGACATCTTCGATATTTGGGCTCTCAAAAAAAGTTTTTTTTGGCCACAAGAACACAATGATGTCATTCAAAAAACTCTTAGAAAGGCAAGACACGGTACAAAAGTAAAATATATTACAGGAAACCACGATGAGATTTTTAGAAAGTTTGTTCCAATAAATTTTGGTGATGTTGAGTTAATAAACAAATGTATACATGAAACAGTTGATAAAAAAAAATATGTGGTAATTCATGGAGACCAGTGGGATGGTGTTATGAAATATGCACCCTGGTTATCTAAAGTGGGTGCCATCGCTTATAATTTCTTATTAAGATTAAATAATTTAGTAAATTTTATTAGAAACATTTTTGGCAAGGAGAAGTGGTCGCTTGCAAAATTTTTAAAAAATAAAGTAAAGAATGCAGTTAAATATATAGGTGATTATGAAAAAACTGTATCAAGCTACGGTAAAAAGAAAAATGTCGACGGAATTATTTGTGGACATATTCATAAAGCTTCAAATCAAAATTTTGATGGAGTGAACTATTTAAATTGTGGTGATTGGGTAGAGAACTGCACTGCTCTTGTAGAGCATCTAGATGGAAAAATGGAAATTATTAAGTGGGATGAAATTAGACAAGAAGTAGTAAATTACAGAACTCAGCTTAAAGAGGTAGTTTAACATTTATGAGAATATTAATTGTTACGGATGCTTGTCCGGAACATGTTTTAAATGGTGTGACCAGATCTTATTCAAGATTAGAAATTGAATTAAAAAAAATGGGTCACAAAGTTAGCTACATTAAACCTACTCAATTTTTCACAGTTCCAATGCCCAAATATAATGAAATCAAATTAGCCATAAATGTATGGAAGGTTGGTAAATTAATTAAAAAAGAAATGATCGAAGCACAAAATAATAATGAACAGTTTAGAATACATATTGCTACAGAGGGACCTTTAGGACTATCAGCTAGAAGATATTTAGGTAGAAATAAGATAAAATTTACTACAAGTTTTCACACTAGATTTGATAAATATCTAAAATTATATCTCCCTATAATACCCGAAAAAATATCCCAAAAATTTTTAAGTAACTTTCACAATAAAGCTGAAAGGGTATTAGTCACTACAGAGTCGATGAAAAAAGAATTAAGCGATATAGGGGTAATTAATGACAAAATGGTTGTTTGGACAAGAGGGGCAGATCATTTAGGAGAACCAAAGAAAATGACATTAAATTACAACAAACCAATTTTTGTTTATGTAGGAAGGATCGCATTGGAAAAAAATATTAAAGATTTTTTAGACCTTGATTTACCAGGTAAAAAAATATTAGTTGGTACAGGCCCCCATTTAAAAAAACTCACAAAAGAGTATCCCGATGCTAAGTTTGTTGGTCAAAAAACGAACGGTGAATTAGCTTCTTATTTTGCATCAGCTGACGTTTTTGTTTTTCCATCAAAAACGGAAACATTTGGAATTGTATGTATAGAGTCTTTGATGGCAGGAACACCCGTAGCAGGTTACGCTGATTGCCCAGGTACAATGGATATTTTTAAATTAGCTAATGGAAAATCAATTGGTTGTCTTGATAAAGATTTAAAAAAAGCGGCTTTGACAGCTTTAAAAGCAGATAGAGACAACTGTAAAGAATTTGCTAAACAATTTACTTGGAAGAGATGTGCAGAGATATTTATCAATAACACTACAGTAAACTAGGACATATCTCCCCTTTAAATTAACCTTACTTCAACTATAATTAATTAATGGATTTACTCTTTATATTAATAGGCGCAGGTCTTGCTATATTTGTTATATTCGTATCTTTTAAAAGTATCGGAGCAGGTATAGCCGCAAAATCAGAAATAAATAGACAAAAAGACAAACTAAAATCAGAAGAAATTGAAAAAGAAGAAGAAATTTTGGAAGAAGAAGAATTAAATGGTAATGAAAAAGGATTATCGAGTAATACTTTTAATCAAATAGATGATGTTTTATTTGAGATTGATAAATTTAAAAATATAAAATTTTTAAACACAGCAGCTACAAAAAAATTTGGAAAAAAACTTCAAGGTAAACATATAGCTACAGTTTTAAGGGTTCCTGAAATTTTGCAAAATATTGATGTTGTCTTATCAACAAAAAAAAATAAAAAAATTGATATTGAACTTAACAATCCAACTTTTCAGTTCTTTTCTTCCTACATAATTTTAAATAATCAAAATTCAGTAGTAATTTTTCTAAAAGATTTAACAGAAATTATTAAGACGCAAAGGCTAAGATCTGACTTTGTTGCAAACGTATCTCATGAATTAAGAACACCTCTTCAAAGCATAAAATTAGGCCTAGAAACGATAAATAAAGGACACGCATCAAATGATTTTGAAAGCCAAAAGAAATTTTTACCTATACTTTTTCAACAGACGGTTAGAATGGAGAATATCGTTAGAGATCTACTCTCTTTATCTAAAATAGAATTACAAGAGCATATTAGACCTGAAAAAAAGGTAGATATTAAAAAAATTATATCTTCAGTTATTGAAATGAATAACGAGATACTCAAAAAAAATGAAATACAGGCTGAATTAAAAGCCCCAGATAATGAATATGAGATTTTAGGAGAACAAGATAGATTAACAGAAGTGTTTTCTAATTTGATCGATAATGCTGCAAAATATAGCAAAAAAGGTAAAAAAATATTTGTTAAAGTTGAAAACAATGAAGAGTTCGTAATCGTTTCAATCAAAGATCAGGGAATTGGTATTCCAAAAGAATATATACACAGAGTCACTGAAAGATTTTTCAGGGTAAATCCCTCTAAAAGTAAAGATGTAGGTGGTACTGGACTCGGCCTAGCAATTGTAAAACACATTATAAATCAACACAGAGCTGATATGGATATTAAAAGCGAAGAGGGTGTTGGTACCGAATTTATCCTTAAATTTCCCGCAATTTAAATACTCACACAACTAAAAAGTTAGTCTTGTAACAAAACTTTCATATTCCTGAAACAATTTTTAAATCCTTTTTTAATAGATTGACCATGTGAACAATAAAAAAGGAAAAAATATGAAAAAAATAAAAATAATTCTTTTAGCTTTTGCTGCTATGATTTTTACATCAACAGCTCAAGCAAGAGATCAAATCAAAATTGTAGGTTCATCTACAGTTTATCCGTACGCAACAGTTGTTGCTGAGAAATTCGGAAAGGGTGGTAAATTTAAAACTCCAGTTATTGAAAGTACTGGAACTGGTGGTGGAATGAAATTATTCTGCGCTGGTGTAGGAACTGGACATCCAGATATCACAAATGCTTCAAGAGCTATTAAATCAAAAGAAAAAGCATTGTGTGAAAAAAATGGAGTTAAAGATATCGTCGAAATAGTTGTAGGAAATGACGGGATAACTTTCTCTCATTCAGTCAAAGCAAAAGACGCTAATTTTACAAAAGAGCAACTTTGGAGAGCTTTAGCTGCTAAAGTAGATATAGACGGTAAATTAGTTGAAAATCCATATAAAAAATGGAGCGATATTGACAAAGGTCTACCATCTGAAAAAATTGAAATCTTAATAGCACCGCCAACATCTGGAACTAGAGATGCTTGGAATTCATTAGTCATGGGTAAAGGATGCACAAAAACAGCAAAATCTCTTTACGAAGCTGATGGAAAAAAAGCTAAAAAAGAATGCGCTAAAATGAGAGAAGATGGTTACGCAGTTGAAGCAGGTGAAAACGATACACTTATTGTACAAAAACTTGCTGCAAACCCGTCAGCTTTTGGTTTTTTTGGTTACAGCTATTTAGTAGCTAACAAAGACAAAATTAAAGCTGCAGGTATCAATGGAGTTCAACCAAGCTTAGAAGGTATACAGGATTACTCTTACCCAATAGCTAGACCATTGTTTTTCTATGTGAAAAAAGCACATATTGGAGTTGTTCCGGGCATACAAGAATTTATGAAGGAATTTACTTCTAAAAAATCAATGGGATCTAGAGGATATTTAACAGATATTGGCCTAGTACCTTTGGCTTCAGACAAATACAAAACAGTAAGAACCGCTGCAACGGATCTTACAACAATTAAAATTAAGTAATTGTTCCCTCAAAAAAGGCCAGGTTTTCCCTGGCCTTTTTTATTTACTCATAAATTCAATTCAAAGTTTTGTTTTGTAATAAAATTGTAACAGTTTTGTAATACCGTCTTTCTGCGATGAATTTAGCAATTCTTTTACTTATAGTTTTATTTAGTACTTCCTGTTTTTTTTTCGGTAGAAAAAAGATCATAAATATTACAGCAGCAAACAAAATTAGAATGAATGCTTTGCCTGATTACTATGGCTATTATTTAGCCCTATGGTGTGCAATTCCAGCTGTATTAATTTTAGCATTTTGGACAGTATTTGAACCCACAATAATTAAGGCTTTTATAATTAACAATATTACCTCAAGTAATTTAAAAGAATTTAATTCTGACGAATTAAATCTAATTTATCAGCAAATAAAGGCGCTTTACTTAGGTAATTTTACTGGAACTCTTTCAGAGGAAATTAGACGAGGAGCCGAAAATTATAAATCTTTTTTATCTATCGCTGAGGGCTCGAAAATAGTGATCCTCATTAGTATTGTGATAGTTACTACCCTTTATTCTTATAAGAAATTAATAAATAATAATAAAGCTAGAGAAGATGTTGAAAAAATTTTTAAAGCAGTCCTTTTTACATGTTCTTTAGTCGCAATACTTACGACAATTGGTATTATTTTTTCACTTTTATTTGAGAGTATTAAATTTTTTACCACAATTAATATATTCGACTTTTTGTTTGGAACTTCATGGAGCCCACAAAGAGCGTTTGTTAGGGATGCCTCTACTATTACTCCAGAAGAATATAATGAACTTAAAGATGCCTTTGGATCAGTACCCTTATTTGCTGGTACAGCATTTATAGCTTTTATTGCAATGATAGTTGCTGTTCCGATAGGTCTTTTTTCAGGAATATATTTAGCAGAATATGCAAGTAAAAAAGTTAGAAAATATTCTAAACCAATCATAGAAATATTAGCTGGAATACCTACCGTAGTTTACGGATTCTTTGCTGCATTAACCGTTGGTCCTTTCTTCAGGGAATTCGGCGAAAGGTTTGGTCTCGAAGTATCTTCTGAAAGTGCTTTAGCGGCTGGTTTAGTAATGGGTGTAATGATAATTCCGTACGTTTCCTCTTTATCAGATGATGTAATAAATGCAGTACCTCAATCTTTGAGAGATGGCTCTTACGCAGTTGGTGCAACTAAGTCAGAGACAATAAAAAAAGTAGTTATACCTGCCGCGTTACCAGGAATTGTAGGTTCGGTTTTACTCGCTGTATCAAGAGCAATTGGCGAGACAATGATCGTAGTTATGGCAGCTGGACTAGCAGCAAGACTTACAATCAATCCTTTAGAGTCGACCACAACGATTACCACACAAATAGTTATGATTTTAATTGGAGACCAAGAGTTTGATAGTCCAAAAACACAATCTGCTTTTGCTTTAGGTTTAACACTATTTTTTGCAACATTAATTCTAAACTACATTGCTCTAAGGTTTGTTAAAAAATATAGGGAAAAATATGAGTAAAGAAGAATTATTAAAAAAAAGATACAGAGCTGAAAAAAGATTTAAATTTTATGGTCTTACCTCTGTAATTTTAGCAATCTTATTTGTTCTCTTTTTAGTAAATGTTATTTTCTCAAAAGGAAAAGGTGCATTTTCTAGAACAACAATATCTGTAGAGGTAGATTTCAATACAGAAAAACTTGAACTTAAAAACAACCCAACAAATAAAGAGATTCAAGACACAGACTTTTATGATTTATCCATTGAAAGCTTGTTAAATGTTTACAAAACAAATGGGCTTAAAGAAGAAAAGGACTTGATAAGAATATTTAGCCCTGATTATGAAATTGAAATAAAGAATTTCATTATCGAAAATAAAGGATTTTTAAATAAAACAGCTATAATCGAACTCACAGCTTCAGATGATATAGATCAATTAAACAAGGGAAATTATCCAAGGCACTTACCCGAAGAGAGGAGAAGAATCTCTGACTTTCAGCTTTTGATTTATGACAAACTTGTTGAGGATAATAAAATTCAAAAAACTTTTAATACATTTTTATTTACAAACGGCGACTCTAGAGATCCAGAATTAGCAGGTGTCGGAGGTTCATTGTTAGGTTCGTTTTTTACAATCATAGTAACTTTGCTTTTATCATTTCCTATTGCGATACTTGCATCTATTTACTTAGAAGAATTTGCACCTAAAAATCGAATAACAGATTTTATTGAAATCAATATAAATAATCTTGCAGCAGTCCCATCTATTGTCTTTGGATTACTTGGATTGGGTATTTTACTAGGTACTTTTGATTTCCCTCGTTCAACACCGTTAGTTGCAGGTATTACTCTAGCTTTAATGACTTTGCCTAGAATAATTATTCCTTGCAGAGCATCTTTAAAAGCAGTGCCACCATCTATTAGAGAAGGTGCTTTAGCTGTTGGTGCATCTAAAGTTCAATCAGTTACACACCATGTTGTTCCGCTTGCTATTCCAGGAACACTTTCAGGAACAATAATAGGTTTAGCTCAAGCTTTAGGTGAAACTGCTCCTTTAATTTTAATTGGAATGGTCGCATTTGTTGTGGACTTACCTTCTAGTCCCGTTGATCCCTCAGCATCATTACCCGTTCAGGTCTATCTTTGGTCAGAACAAGCAGAAAGAGGTTTTGTTGAAAAAACTTCGGCAACAATAATGATTTTGCTTACATTTTTAATTACAATGAATGCTTTTGCAGTATATTTAAGACAAAAATTTGAAAGAAGATGGTCATGACAAATAATAAAGTTAAAATAAAAACTGAAAAATTAAATGTTTTTTATGGGCAAAAACAAGCGCTAAAAAATGTTAATTTAGAAATTTATAATAGAGAAGTTACTGCCTTAATAGGACCTTCGGGTTGTGGTAAATCAACATATATAAGATGTATTAATAGAATGAACGACGTAATTGAAACATGCAAAATTTCTGGTTCAATAAAAATTGATGGACAAGAAATAAATAATAAACAAATTGATGTAGTAAGACTAAGGGAAAGAATAGGTATGGTTTTCCAAAAGCCAAATCCTTTTCCAAAAAGTATTTATGATAATGTAGCTTATGGTCCACAAATTCATGGTTTAGCTGATCATAAAGATAAATTGGATCAGATTGTTCAAACAAGTTTAAAAAAATCTGCACTTTGGGAAGAGGTTAAAGATCGTTTAGATGAACCAGGCACTTCTTTATCAGGAGGACAACAACAGAGACTTTGCATCGCCCGTGCTATATCTGTTAATCCAGAAGTAATTCTAATGGATGAACCATGTTCTGCATTAGATCCAATTGCTACAGCAAAAATAGAAGAACTTATGGAGGAGCTTAAAAAAACTTTTACCATAGTAATCGTAACTCACTCTATGGCTCAAGCAGTAAGGGTCTCACAAAGAACTGGCTTTTTTCATTTAGGCAATTTGATTGAAGTCGATACTACTGATAAGATGTTCAAAAATCCTAATAACAAGATGACACAAGATTATATTACAGGAAGGTTTGGTTAGATGTCTGAAGAAAAAAGAATAGTAAAATCTTACGAAGAAGAGATGCAAAGTTTAAACGATGATCTTGTGAAAATGGGAAGTCTAACCGAAAGTCAATTGTCAGATACTATTCAAGCAATTGTAAAAATTGATAAAGAGGCGGCGGAAAATATCATAAAAAATGATGTTCAAATAAATGAGCTTCGAGCAAAAATAGATGACCAAATTTCAACTGTTTTAGTTAAAAGAGCACCCATGGCTATTGATTTGAGAACAACTATATCCTCACTTAAAATATCTCATGATTTAGAAAGGATCGGAGATTTAGCTAAAAGCGTTGCCAAAAAAATTGAGCCACTTCCTATAGATCTACCGCAAGAATTAACTGGCAGTTTAAAAAGATTAGGTGAACTTGTACAAAAACAGCTCAATAATGTTTTAGATGCTTATATAACAAAATCTAAAGATAAGGCCGTTGACGTATGGAGAAATGATGAACAAGTAGATGATTTAACTCATATTGCCATGAATGAGGTAGCAAACTTTTTAGGAAAAAATAAAAAAAATTTAGAATTAGCTACACATTTACTCTTTGTTACTAAAAATATTGAGAGGGCTGGTGATCACGTTACAAATATAGCTGAGTCACTTTATTATTTGATTGAGGGTGAATATTTAGAAGGCGCAAGGCCAAAAGGAAAAGAATTTGTAAAAGATAAATGAATGCAAATATTCATATAGTTGAAGACGAACAATCAATAGTAACACTTGTAGAATACAACTTAAGCAAAGAAGGTTTTAAAGTAAACTCTTCAACTAATGGAGAAGATGGTTTCAAAGCAATTAAAGATACAAATCCAGATTTAGTTTTGATGGACTGGATGTTGCCTGATTTATCCGGAGTCGAAATTTGTAAGCTACTTAAGAAAAATGAAAAATATAAAAATATTCCTATTATAATGCTTACAGCAAAAGGTGAAGAAGAAGATAAAGTCAAAGCACTGAATATTGGTGCTGACGATTATATTACTAAACCTTTTAGTTTCCCTGAACTATTAGCAAGAATAAAAGCTTTGCTGAGAAGATCAAAACCATCAGTCGCGCAGGATGTAATTACATTCGACAATTTAAAAATAGATAGAATTACAAGAAAAGTTTATAGAGGAAATAAACAAATAGATTTAGGACCAATAGAGTACAAACTTATAGACTTTTTTATTAAGAACCCAAAAAGAGTTTATTCCAGAGAACAATTGTTAACCAATGTTTGGGGGGATAATATTAACGTTACAAGCAGAACAGTTGATGTTCACATAAGAAGACTTAGACAAGCGATTAATCTTGAAGGTACAAAAGATTTAATAAGAACTGTAAGGGCAGCCGGTTATTCTTTAGACAATTAGTTCTTTAATTTCCTCAAAATATATATTGCAAGTATAGTACCGATTAACTCAGCAATTATAAAAAACGGTGTATTAAGATAATTTATTCCAGTAAAAGTATTGGTAAAAGTTCGCGCTATCGCAACCGCAGGATTTGCAAATGAAGTAGATGATGTAAACCAATAACCTGCGGTAATAAAAGTTGCTACTGATGTAGCTACAAGGACTTTACCTCCTTTTATTGTTCGAAATATTATAAAAATTAATCCAAAAGTTGCTATTATTTCTGATACAAAAACATTTATTCCAGATCTACTTTTAGAAGATAATTCGATTAAGGAATAATCAAAGAAAAAATTTGCTAACATTACACCAGTTAAACAACCTAAAATTTGTGCAGTAAAATAAACTGGTAGCAGTTGGGATTTAATTCTTTTTGAGAGGTACATTGCAAGAGTTACAAAAGGATTAAAGTGTGCTCCTGAAATATCAGATATTGATACAATCAAAAAATATAAAGCCGCACCGGTTGCAACTGCATTAGCTAACAACATCACAGCAGTATCATTTGTAAGACTCTCTGCCATAATACCCGAGCCTACTATTGCCATCACCAACAAGGCACTTCCTATAAATTCACCAACAAATATTTTATTCTTCATTTGCGACCCATTCTTTAATCTTATTAGATAATATTTCATAAGTTTCATCAATTACTTTTTCAATCTCTGTATCAGAAGTAGCAGATTTAATTTTTTCAACTGGGTCTTCAATATCCCAATGAATTATATCTTTTTTTTCAGGCCAGACCGGACAGACCTCATTATGGGCATTGTTACAAACTGTTATAACTTGATGAATTTTTATTTTATTTTTTAAAAACTGGTCAAAATTCTTTGAAGAATAATTTGATATATCGAAATTTTTTTTTTCTAAATATTTTTTTATATTAGGGTTTATTTTCCCTGTAGGATTGCTACCTGCGCTAAAAGCTTTAAATTTTAAACTATAATTTTTATTGACCAAAGCTTCTGCAAGAATACTTCTTGCTGAATTGCCTGTGCAAACAAACAAAATATTCCTCATAAATCTATATCGAATATTTTATTATACCCGCAAACATTATAGGTATTTGCAATGCAAAGTTTGTAAGTAGCGGTTTATCCTTTGTTATGGTTCCTACAACTGTCCATCCAATAATACCAAGTCCGTGAGGTATCATGCTGTAAGGATAGTAATCTAAATAGAATGCTAATATTCCAAACAAGGTTAAAAACGTACTTGTCCATTTAAGATATTTTATAGTAATTTCATTCATATTTTTTCTCCTAATTATTATATTAAAGTATTGTTAAGGTTTTATTAAAGGATTACTTAGAAGCTTTAACTTTCTTCTCTATGAAGTCAGGAATATCATCCTCTTTATCTATCAATTCGTCCTTTTGATCTCTGGTCTGAAATGCGTATAAAACATGGAGTTTGCAATATGAAAAACCCTCAATTGGTGATCTTCCACAAAAATAGAAATTTTCTTCATCCGGGTGACCTATGGGCCATCTACAATTTTTATCATCTAATTCTTCCAATTTTTTTGGATTTTCTGGCTCAAAGTTTTTATCAAGAAGTAAGGATTTGAACCTACTTCTTCTACTTATATTTCTCTCCTCTTTACTTTGAACACTCGTAGCAGGTTTATTTTGCTTTTGCGTTTTTGTAGATTGAACACGGCCAGCAAGCTTTAACCTATGGGCTTTACCAATAACTGCGTTTCTAGTGGTTCCGCCTAAAGCTTCAGCTATCTGACTAGCTGTATGGCCTTTTTCCCATAACTCTTTTAATTTTGCTTCGCGTGTTTCGTCCCAATAACTCATATTTAGAAAACTACATCTTGTTTTATAGTTTTAAGCTATTACAAAATCTAGTAGTGTTGAAACAAATAAGTCTCAAAATCTGTTTATAAAAAAAGTTTTTCACAGAAATTTTTTTTTGGAGTTATAAGACTACGTATGGTTGAAATGAGAACAAAATATAAATTTGGCGCTAGAAGATTTGGCCTAATAAATTGGATAGGTTTTTGGACACTTTATAAAAAAGAAGTTTTAAGATTTCTTATAGTTTGGATTCAAACACTTTTATCCCCAATAATATCTTCTTTGTTATTCCTTGGAGTTTTAGCAGTTGCAATCGGAGATGGCAGATCAGATATGCTTGGTTATCCATTTATAACTTTCCTCGCGCCTGGATTGATTGCAATGCAAATAATACAACAAGCTTTCTCGCATTCTTCTTCAAGCTTCATGATTGGAAAAATTCAAGGAAATATTGTGGATATTTTATATGCACCTCTCTCACCATCTGAAGTAACTATTGCGGTAGCTCTTGCGGCTACAACGAGAAGTTTCATGATAGGACTAGTGTCTCTAATTGTATTCTATTTTTTAGTTGATATAGAAATTAAAAGTTTTTCTGCGGTGATTTTCTACACTTTCATTTCATCTTTTATACTCGGGTCGGTAGGTGTCATAGCAGGACTTTGGGCAGAAAAATTTGATCATATGGCGACAGTAACAAATTTCTTAATCATACCATTGTCATTTTTATCAGGAACTTTTTATACCATTGATAACCTGCCAGTTTTTCTTCAAACAATAAGTAAATGTAATCCATTTTTTTACATGATTGATGGATTTAGATATGGCTTCCTTGAGAAATCAGACGGATCAATATTTGTTGGATCATTATATTTAACGATCTTAGCAATTGTTCTTTGGTATGTGTCTTATTTGCTTTATAAAAAGGGGTATAAAATAAGATCTTAAAATGAGCGCACTAGCAAAAAATTATAATAGAAGAAAAATTGCTTTCAGTAGAGGAAAAGGAAGCTTTTTATACTCGAGCAAAGGTCAAAAATATTTAGATTTTGTTCAAGGAATAGCTGTAAATTCTCTTGGTCATGCAAACAGCTACTTAACAAAAGCTATAAATAAACAATCAAAAAAAGTTTGGCATGTTTCGAATGCTTTCATAATTCCAGAAGGTGAAAAATTAGCTAAAAGATTAAGACAAAAAACCTTTGCTGATTATGTTATTTTTCAAAATAGTGGTGCTGAAGCAACCGAATTAGCAATAAAGGCAGCTAGAAGATATTTTTATAAAATCGGCAAACCTCAAAAAAATAGAATACTTTGTATTAAAAATTCTTTCCACGGCAGAACGCTAGCAACTATATTTGCAAGTGGATCAAAAAAAATGACCGAGGGATTTGAGCCAAAAGTTCCTGGTTTTGATCATTTTAATTTTGGTGACCACAAAGCTCTTAAAAAATCTATTACCAAGAAGACTGCAGCAATAATGGTAGAAACTGCAATGGGGGAGTCAGGAATAAAAGTTATTCCAGACTGGTGTTTAAGAGAACTTAGAAAACTCTGTAATAAAAAGAAAATTTTATTAATTTTAGACGAAGTTCAATGTGGTATCGGCAGATCCGGTAAATTTTTTGCCTTTGAATATGCAAAAATCAAACCAGATATAGTACCAATCGCAAAAGGCATTGGCGGTGGTTTTCCAATCGGGGCTGTTTTGATGAATAAAAAAGTTGCAAAAGGTATGACACCTGGATCACACGGAAGTACTTTTGGAGGAAATCCCTTAGCAATGAGCGTTGGTAATGCAGTTTTAGATCAAATTTTTAAAAAAGGTTTTTTAACAAATGTACAAAAATCTTCAAAATATTTTATGGAAGAACTAAATGACATTAAAAACGAATACCCAAATATTATCAAAGAAGTTAGAGGGATAGGATTATTAATTGGTCTGCAGCTCCATGAGGATCAAAATAAATTTATTAAAAAATTAGAAGACAACAAATTACTTACAATGAGAGCAGGTGAAAACGTAGTCAGAATCCTGCCGCCTTTAAATGTTAAAAAAAACGAAATAGATATTGCAATTAAAATAATAAGAAAAGTTTGTAATGAAATGGATAGTATATGAATCATTTTATAAATATTTCAGACCTTAATAAAGATGAATTAAGATCGATCATCGATAGTGCAAAGAAAAAAAAATCTGAAAGAGGAAAAAAATCTGCATCTCAACCTGATAATTATCAACCACTTCAGGGAAAGAACATGATTATGATTTTTGAAAAAACTTCTACTAGAACAAGAATATCTTTTGATCTTGCTGTAAAACAATTAGGAGGTTCTTCAATTATTCTTAATCAAGATGAGATTCATTATGGGAAGGGAGATGAAACAATTAAAGACACAGCAAAAGTTTTATCTCAATATGCTGATATTTTAATGATCAGAACAGACTCACACAAAAATGTGAATGAGTTTAAAAAATATTTGGATATCCCAATTATAAATGGATTAACTAATGAGGGCCATCCTTGCCAAGTTATGTCAGATATACTCACATTTGAAGAATTAAAAGGTAATATTAAAAATAAAACTATAGCCTGGATTGGTGATGGAAATAACGTCTCTGTTTCTTTTATGGAGGCGGCCTCAAAATTTGACTTTAATTTAAATATTGCTTGCCCAAAAAAATATCAACCAAGTAGCAATGCGATTAAACTAGCAAAAAAAAATAAAACTAAACTTTTAATTACAGAAGATATTTTAGAGGCAGCATCTAACGCAGATTGTGTAATGACGGATAAATGGATTTCAATGGGAGATAAGGGCGATAAAAAGAAAAAAAAGAAAATTTTAAAAAAATATCAAGTGAATAAAAAATTGATGAAAGCTGCAAAATCTGATGCTATTTTTATGCACTGTCTTCCTGCTAGTAGAGAAGAAGAAGTAACAAGTGAAGTAATGGATGGAAAACAATCTGTTGTTTGGTTGCAAGCATTTAATAGAATTCATGCCCAGAAGAGTATTATAGAGTGGTGTATAAAATAGATTAAGGCTTTGGAAGCGGGTTATCGCTAAAAGTATTCATATAAAGAATTACTGAGGCTCTATCTTTTTCACTTTTTAAACCAGCGAAAGCCATCTTAGTTCCTTTTATATGAGCCTGAGGTTTTAATAGATAAGCATTCATTTCACCGTATGACCATTTTTTTCCGTGAGCTACGAGTGCTTTTGAATATTTGTAATCTGATATCGCCGCTGATTGTCTGCCCAGAACTCCGTAAAGAACTGGTCCAATTTTATTCTTTCCACCTTTTGCAACAACGTGACATGCAGTACATTTTTTAAATACTTTTTTGCCATGTTCTAATGTTCCCATTGCTAACAAAGCTTTTATGTCAACACTTCCAGAATCAGAAGAAGCAGAAGTTGTAGTTTGGATTGTTGGGGCTTCAACCACATAAGCGGCTTGAGATGGTTTTTCAACGTTAAATATTATGTCAGAAATTTTTCCTATTCCAAAAACAACTAATACAGTGAAAATAAGTGCTGCAATAATTTTATTTATTTCAAAACCATTCATAAATTTGATAATTAATATGGTAGATATATCACGAGTTAACAAAAAAAACTTAAAGTAATTTAGTTGATATTGCGTCTTTGAGCCGCATAAATATTTATGAGTAATACAGTTGTAATAATACCTTCACGTTTAAAAGCAAAAAGACTTCCTAATAAACCCTTAAAATTGATTAACAAAAAAGAAATGATTCTTCATGTATGTGATTTAGCCAAGAACTCAGGTGTTGGAAAAGTATTAGTGGCTACTCCTGACAAAGATATTTTTCAGCTAATAAAAAAAAATAATTATGATGCTTATTTGTCGTTACAAAATCATGAGACAGGAACTGATAGAGTTTTCGAAGCATATAAAAATTTTTTCTCTGAAAAACCCAGCATAATTATAAATTTACAAGGAGATATGCCAAGCTTAAAACCTTCCACAATTTTCAAATTAAATGAACATCTAGCAAAAGGTTCTTGTGACATGGCAACCCTAGCCTCTAGTATTAAAGATGACAGCGAGAACGAAAATAAAAATATCGTAAAAGTAATTACAAAAGATGATATTAAAAATTCTGAACTGTCTAAGGCAATTGATTTTGTAAGAGATCCCGTATCAGATAAAAAATTATTTGTTTATCATCATATTGGTATTTATGGGTTTACCAAAAATGCATTAAACAAATATATTAATTTAAAAAGAAGTAATTTAGAATTAAGTAGAAATCTTGAGCAAATGAGAGCACTTGAAAACAATATGAAGATTGACGTACTTTATACAGATTCAGACCCGCTAAGTGTTGACACAGAAGCTGACTTAGAGGAGATTAAAAATTTAATGGAGAAATAAAATGTCTAAACTTAAAGTAGCTTTTCAGGGAGAACTGGGTGCTTACTCACACATAGCATGTGAGGTGCTTTTCCCAGGAGCTGATATAAAAACTTGTCCAACTTTTGAAGAAACATTTAAAACTGCTCATCAAGATGATAGTTATAGAATAGTTATCCCTATAGAAAATTCTCTAGCAGGTAGAGTAGCTGATATTCATTATTTATTACCCAAATATAAATTACAAATTTATGCAGAACATTATCAGAAGGTCGAACATAATCTCTTAGTAAAAGAAAATACTGAGATTAAAGATATAAAATATGTCAGAAGTCATGCACAAGCTATAGATCAGTGTCAAAAAATAATTCAAAAGCATAAGTTTAAGACTATTATTTCAGCAGATACTGCTGGATCAGCAAAAGAATTATCTAGTGGAAAAGATAATTCAATTGCTGCAATTGCTTCAGTGCTTTCAGCAAAAATTTATAATCTTAAAGTACTTCTAAAAAATATTGAGGATGAAACTAATAATGTTACAAGATTTATTATAATGGGGAAAAGCGTTCAGCAACCATCTTTTGAAAAAAATAAAAAATACATTACTAGCTGTATTTTTAGGTTAAAAAGTATTCCAGCAGCACTTTACAAATGTCTTGGTGGATTCGCTACTAATCAAGTAAATATGACAAAACTTGAAAGCTTCTCAGTTAAAAACACATTCGACCAAACAAATTTTTACTTAGATTTAGAAGGTCATATCGAAGATACAAAAGTACAAAAAGCTCTTGAGGAACTAGGTTTTCACACTGAAAGCTTGGATATTCTTGGAGTTTATGAAGCCTCTAAATTTAGACAAAAAAAATAGTCCACAAATTAGAGATTCCACACTTGTAGAATTCAATTCTATATTGGTATAATAATTTGGGGGCCATTCAGGCGGTTTTGATACGTTTAACGTGTCAGGGTGTAACAACAGCAGCACGAACTTTTGAAAGCGGGTTGTTTGGTCTCCTTATATGGAAAAAAATAATTCAAAAATTTTAGCGTTAAAATATAGGCCAAGGATTTTTAAAGATTTAATTGGCCAAGAAATAATTGCACAGACAATTTCTAACGCAATAAAAATTAACAAAACACCTAATGCTTATCTTTTAACTGGTATTAGAGGTGTTGGAAAAACAACAACTGCCAGATTAATTGCAAAAGCATTGAATTGTACTAAAAACTTTGAAACAGGGGAAATGTGTGGTGAAAAAGAAACTTGCCACTGTCGAGAAATTGAAAATTCAAATCATATTGATGTTCTTGAGATGGATGCAGCATCTAAAACTGGAATAGATGATGTAAGAGAGCTAATTGAAAATGCTAAATATAATCCTACGAGTGCAAAATTTAAAATATTTATTATAGACGAGGTTCATATGTTGTCTAAACAAGCCTTTAATGGTCTTTTAAAGACTTTAGAGGAACCGCCGGAAAAATTAAAATTTATCCTAGCAACTACAGAAGCTCGAAAAATACCCGTAACAATTTTATCAAGATGTCAGAGATTTGATCTTAGAAGAGTAAATTTAGAGCAAATTTTTAAGCATTTAAAAAAAATATCAGATATCGAAAAAGGAAAAATATCTGAGGATGCATTAAAATTATTAGCTCGAGCGTCAGAAGGTTCAGTTAGGGATGCCGTATCACTATTAGATAGGGCACTGATTTTTCAAACACTCGATCAGAATAATATCATTCAAGAAACTGATGTAAGAAAAATGCTTGGAATAGCTGATAAATCCAAAATTATCAATTTGATCAGCTGTATTTTTGAAGGAAATGAAAGAGGAGCACTAGAACAACTTAAAGAATTGAGCGATGGAGGATTAGATGCAAAAAACTTTTTAAATGATTTTCTAGAATTACTTTATTTGTTTGGCAGAAGAGCAAATCTTGGACCTATTGAAAAAGATTTATTTCTTTCAGAGGGGGAAATAAAATTAATTGACAAAATCTCCAAAGATTTAAATATGCAAGATCTAGGTCTTTTTTGGCAACTGTCTTTAAAAACTATTGAAGATTTAAAACTTGTTTCAAATGAAGACATAGCTCTTAAAATGTTTGTGATGCAACTTATTCATATCAAAAATTTTGAGGAATATACCGATGAACAAATTCCTGTAGATAAACAAAATGAACTTTCAAATTTAAAAGGCAAAGTAAACGAAGAAAAAACTGAAGAAGCCAAACCAGTGAATTTTGTTAAAGAGCAAATGAAAAGTACAGATCAAATAAAAAAGCAAGATAAAAATGAATTAAAAGATCAAAATATAGAGATAAGATCTTTTTCCAGCTTAATAGATCTTGCTGAAAAGAAAAAAGAAATGGAACTTAAATTTGATTTAGAAAGAAACGTTAAATTGTCTAAATTTGAACAAGGCAAAATTGAAATAAGTTTTAATGAAAATTTAAATAAAAATTTTATCAAAAAACTATCCTATTGCTTAAATGAATGGACTGGACAAAGATGGATTATAACTTTGAGCAAAGATAATAATCTAAAGACTTTTCATGAACAAAAAATTGAAAAACAACAAAATAAACTAGAGGAAGAAAAGAATAGTGAAGTTTATAAAGAAGTTTTAAAATTTTTCCCAGATTCCGAATTAATTGATGTGAGTGAAACAAATGAATAGTTTTTCAGATATGTTATCTCAGGCAAAAAATATTCAAGAAAAAATGAAAGAAGTACAAGAAAATTTAAAAAAAATAGAGGTAGAGGGAGTGTCCGGTGGTGAACTAGTGAAGGTAGTTCTAAAAGGGGACTATGAAATGAAGTCTATTTTTGTCCACGAAAATGCCAAAAACGAAAAAAAAGAAATTATTTATGATTTAATTGTTGCGGCTTATAATGATGCAAAAGATAAACTCAAAAAAAAAACCTCATCAGAAATAAGTAAAGTGACTGGAATACCAAATCTACCTCCAGATTTTAAAATGCCTTTTTAAATGGAAAATAATAATCAAGAAATAGACGAATTAATTAAACAGTTCTCAAAACTTCCTGGTTTGGGTCCGAAGTCAGCTAAGCGAATAATTCTAAAACTAATAACTAATAAAGAAAATATGATCAAACCATTAGCAAAATCTTTAGCTAGCGTTTATAAAAATGTAGTCCGTTGTAACGAATGTGGAAATTTAAAAATGAAAGATACACAGTGCACATGTGAAAAAAATATTAATGGTTATGATAAAATTTGTGTTGTAGAAAATTTAGCTGATATGTGGGCAATAGAGTCATCAAATATTTTCAAAGGATATTTCCATATATTAGGTGGAACATTAAATAATAATGATAATAATGGTCAAAAAAATCTTTTAATAGATTCTTTACTTAAAAGAATAGAAAAAAATAAATTAAAAGAGGTAATAATTGCAACCAGTGCAACTGTCGAAGGTCAAACAACAGCACATTATATTGAGGATGAAATTAAAAATAGTGAAATTAAAATTTCTAAATTAGGTCAAGGATTACCTGTTGGAGGGGAAATAGAACAATTAGATGATGGCACATTGGTCTCTGCATTTAAAAACAGAGTACCAGTATCTAGTGAATAGATTTTTTTTCTAATCTTCTTTTGTGGAGTAAAGGCTCTGTGTATCCAGATGGTTGGATTCTTCCCTTAAAAATTAAATCACAAGCTGTTATAAAAGCTTTAGATTTTTCAAAATTTATAGACATTGGCTCATATTTTTTATCTGAACTGTTTTGTTCATCGACTATTTTAGCCATTTTTTTTAATACTTTCATGACTTGGTCTTTAGAACATATATTATGATGCAACCAATTTGCTATATGTTGGGATGAAATTCTTAGAGTAGCTCTATCCTCCATCAAACCAATATTATTTATATCAGGTACTTTTGAACAACCTACGCCCTGGTCAATCCATCTTACCACATAGCCCAAAATCCCTTGTACATTGTTTTCAAGCTCTTTATTTATATCATCCAAAGACCAATTAGGTCTATCAGCCTTTGGTATTTCGAGTAAGTTTTCTAACTTTGCTCTCTTCTTATTTTTTAATTCATCCTGTTTTTTAAAAACATCAAAGTAATGATAATGTGTTGCATGAAGGGTGGCTGCTGTTGGAGACGGTACCCAAGCACAGTTCGCACCAGATTTTGGATGATTAATTTTTTGCTTCATCATATCTGACATTTTATCTGGCATAGCCCACATACCTTTTCCTATTTGGGCCTTACCAGAAAAACCACATGCTAAACCAATATCCACATTCCAATCTTCATAAGTATTTAACCATTTAGATTTTTTCATATCGCCTTTAAAAATCATTGGACCAGCTTCAAAGGATGTATGCATTTCATCCCCAGTTCTATCTAAAAATCCAGTATTTATAAAAACAACTCTTTCCTTAACTTTTCTTATACATTCTTTTAAATTTACAGTTGTCCTTCTTTCCTCATCCATTATTCCGACTTTAATTGAATATTTTTTTATTTTTAAAGCATCTTCTACTTTTGAAAATAAATTGTTAGTAAATTCAACTTCTTCAGGGCCATGCATTTTCGGTTTAACAATGTAAACCGATTCTTTTCTAGAGTTATTCTTTAATTTAAAGTCATGCATAGCACATAAAGTAGATATGAAAGCATCCATAATACCTTCAGGTATTTCAGATCCATCTTTTAATAATATTGCTGGATTTGTCATTAAATGACCTACATTTCTATTAAGTAATAAAGCTCTACCATGCAAAGTAATTTTTGACCCTTCTGGACCTGTGTAAATTCTGTCAGAATTTAATTTTCTTACAAATGTTTTTCCATTTTTATTCACCTCAGTTTTTAAATCTCCTTTCATCAAACCAAGCCAGTTTCTATAGCATTTTACTTTATCAGCAGAGTCTACGGCGGCTACTGAGTCCTCGTTATCAACAATAGTTGATATGGCCGACTCCACAATTATATCTGAAATTCCTGCTTTATCAGTTTTTCCAATCTTACTGTTTTCATCAATTATTACATCAATATGTAAGTTGTTATTTTTAAATAAAATAGATTTTGGGTTATTTTTTTCACCACTAAAGCCTACAAATTGATTTTTATTTTTAAGATTGCACTTTTTGTCCTCTACTAAAAAAATCAAATTATTATTTTCAATTTTAATTTTAGCTATATTTTTCCAACTAGTGTTTTCAATTGAAATTATTTTATCGAAAAATTCTCTAACATAATTTATAACTTCGATTGCTCTTTGTTTATCCCAAGTTTCAGCTTTATTTTCAGATATAACATCTGTCCCATAAATTGCATCGTACAAACTTCCCCATCTTGCATTCGCTGCGTTCAAAGCATATCTAGCATTATCAACTGGAACAACTAATTGAGGTCCCGCTATAGAAGAAATCTCTTCATCAACGTTTGACGTATTGATCTTGAAATTATCTTTTTCTTCTACAATGTAATTAATAGATTTTAAGAATTCGGTATATTTATTTTTATCTAATGCGCTACCCTTGTTAGACAAATGCCAGTCGTCAATTTTTTTTTGTATTTCTTCTCTTTTTTTGATTAAATTTTTATTTTGAGGTGTTAATTCATGAACTACATTACTAAATTCTTTCCAGAAATGATCTGAATCCAAGCCGGTTCCAGGAATGGCTTCATCATTGATAAATTTGATAAGATTTTCATCAATCTTCAAATCATTTATGGTTACTTTTTTCATTATATTTACAATACACTAGAAATTGGCCATTTTATCAAGAATTTATTGACACATTTGAAATTTAATAGGATTAATAATATTATTTGATCAATTAAACTTTATGAGAAATTATCTTGAATTTGAGAAAGAAATAAAATCTCTTGAGGAAAATTTAGAAAAATCTAAGAATCCTTTTGATAAAGACGGCATATCCCAGGTTGATACTGCTAAAATTGAGAAAATTCAGGAAGAAATTAATTCAAAATTAAAAACAACTTACTCAAAACTCAACAGTTGGCAAAAAACTTTGGTTGCAAGGCACGAAGATAGACCAAGAGCTAAATTTTATATCAATGAAATATTTTCAGATTTTACTTTAATCTCAGGAGATAGGTTATTTTCAGATGATAAATCAATAATTGCTGGTTTTGGACTCATAAACAATAAATCTGTTTTGGTTTTAGGACAGGAAAAAGGTTTGGATCTTAATAGTAGAATGGAAAGCAATTTTGGTATGATGAGACCCGAGGGCTATAGAAAATGTATCAGACTTATGAAACTTGCTGATCGATTCAGAATTCCAGTTATTTCTTTAATTGATACACCTGGTGCATACCCAGGAATAGGTGCTGAGCAAAGGGGGCAAGCAATAGCCATTGCAAACTCTATTGAGTGTTGTATGTCCCTTAAGGTACCAAATATTTCTATAATAATAGGTGAGGGCGGGTCTGGAGGCGCAATTGCACTAGCTTCATCGAATAAAGTAATAATGTTAGAGCACTCAATCTATTCTGTTATATCACCTGAAGGCTGTGCATCTATATTGTGGAGAGACCCAAGCAAATCTCTGGAAGCTGCAGAAGCTATGAAATTAACTGCACAACAACTTTTAAAATTAGGTATAGTTGACGAGGTTGTAGAAGAACCACTTGGTGGTGCCCATAGAGATCATAAAGAAACAGCGGAAAAAATTAAAAATATAATTTTAAAATATCTTGAAAATTTTGAAAGTTTATCCGGAGATCAAATTTTAAATCATAGAAAGACAAAATTTCTTAAAGTAGGTAGAGATCAGGGATTTAAAAAAGCTAAAGATACGATTGATAACAATTTGGCATTTGTTGAACCTACAACGTCAAAAATAATTAGATTATTACAAAAAAGAAAAAGCTTGGTAATAGGATCGGCATTTATCCTTACCTTATTAGTAATACTAAGTAATTTGCTGTAGCAAATTGGTAATACAAGGGTTTTTTTTATTAAAACCCAATCATTTGCTTGACATTTAATCTATTAATCTGTTTAAGGGCAATATTAGTAAATTTTACTAATGTTAAGTTAACTAAGTATAAGGAAAGAAAAATGAGTCTAAAAGGCAAAGTAAAGTGGTTCAATGGAACTAAAGGTTATGGTTTTATTGAAAGAGAAGATAAGGAAAAGGACGTTTTCGTTCATTCTTCAGCAGTAAGAGCAGCTGGTTTAAAATATTTAAACGAAGGTGATGAGCTTACTTTTGATGTAGAGAACGGAGAAAAAGGACCTGCCGCGGTAAATCTACAGAAAACATCTTAAATCTTATTACCAGCAAATTCGAAAATTGGGGCAATGGTTACCTAGATTTAGGTTGTTGTCCCAATAATCAGGGGTTGAAATTAATTTTTAATTTGTTAAAAGAGCTACAAATGTTGAAAAGAGAATACATCGTTATTTCACTCAAACACTCTCACAGAGTGCACGCTAGGCTATTGCTTAGCTAAATCACTACATATTTAAAATACAAATTTATAAACAATTAATATAAAAAGGAGTTATGCAGCAGTAGCTCAGTTGGTTAGAGCACTAGTTTGTGGAACTAGGGGTCGGTGGTTCGAATCCACCCTGCTGTACCAAAAAATGGTAAAAGATAAAATAACAAAACCTTCTAAGGAATTACCATTGGGTTTTGTTGATAGAAAAGAAAAAGAATTATTAATCCGTGATTATGTAATTTCTAATATTAAAGAAGTTATGATTAAATACGGTTTTCAATATCTCGAAACACCTAGTTTTGAGTATACGGATAGTATTGGCAAATTTTTACCTGACAAAGAAAGACCAGATGCTGGAGTGTTTTCTTTTAAAGACGAAAATAAATGGATGTCACTTCGTTATGATCTTACCGCTCCTTTAGCAAGATATGTTGCAAAAAATTACCTTGAAATACCAAAACCATTTAAACGTTATCAATTAGGTTCAGTTTGGAGAAATGAAAAACCTGGACCTGGAAGATTTAGAGAATTTTTACAATTTGATGCGGATTATGTCGGAACAAAAAATTTACAAGCAGACGCAGAGCTTTGCGTATTAATTTCTGAGATATTAGAAAAGTGTGGTTTAAACAAAAAAGATTATACAGTAAAAATTTCTTCTAGAAAATTAACAGATAAATTATTTGAAAAATTAAAAATTACATCAAAAGATCAAGTTTCTACTACACTGAGGGCTCTAGATAAAATTGATAGACTTGGTTGGGAAGAGGCAAAAAAACTTCTTGGAGAGGGTCGAAAAGATAAGTCAGGAGATTATACAAAGGGAGCAAAACTTAATAACGACCAGATCAAAACAATCGAATCTACTTTGAAGGACAAAATTCCTGATAGCGAAGATATTTTAGAAATTCTAAAAGTATTCGAAGCTTACAATTTTAAGAATTACAAATTTGATCCATCAGTTATAAGAGGGCTGGAGTATTACACTGGACCCATTTTTGAAGTTAATTTAAATTTTCAAGTTAAAAATTCTAAAGGACAGTCCATTCAATTTGGATCAATAGGTGGAGGGGGGAGATATGATAATCTCGTAAGTAATTTTGGAAATTTAGATTGTCCCGCAACAGGAATATCAATTGGTCTAGATAGACTTGTATTTGCTTTGATGCAGAAAAAAGATTTTAAAATAAAGTCTACACGACCAGTTATTATATGCGTTTTTGATAAATATAAAATTAAGGAATACGTAGGCATACTAAATAAACTTAGAGAATTGAATATCAGTTCAGAGATTTATCCAGGGGAGGGCAAGTTAAAAAAACAAATGGAATACGCTAATAAGCTAGGATCCCCAGCTGTTATTTTGTATGGTGATAATGAGATAAAATCAGGAAAAGTAACTTTAAAAAATTTAGAAAGTGGAAACGAGAGTTCAATTAAAATTGAGGAACTAGCAAATGAAATCAAAAAATTACTCTGAAAATATAATAAAAGTATTTAAAAAAGATGGTTTTGTTTTATCAGAACCAGACGTACTTCTAGATTCAAATTATATTATTGAAAGATCCGGGGAGAATTTTAGGAAGATAATGCTTACTTTTGAAGACGATGCTGGAAAAAGCATGTGTTTAAGACCAGATTTAACCGTTGCTGCATGTATTAAATATTTAAAAGATAATTCTAAAGCAAATTCAAAAATATATTATTCAGGTCAAGCTTATAGAAGGTCGCAAAGTTTAAACAAGGTCATCAACTATCAATTGGGTTTAGAGATCTTTGGTTCAAAAAATAAATCTGTCGATGATTTAAAGGTTCTAAAAACAATAACTAATTCGATTAATAAAATAAAAATTAAAAATATATCGATTAAAGTTGGTGATGTAAGTTTATTCAAACAATTAATCGACTCTTTAAAAATACCTGAAAGATGGAGAATGAGATTAAAAAGACACTTTTGGCGACCGAAATATTTTGAAGATTTACTTAATAGGCTGGAAACAAATTCTGACGTCGATCCTTCTACAGTCGAATTAGATAAGAAAAAGTTTTTTGAAATGAAGAATATTGATCAGAACAAAGAAGTTGCAAACCGAAAAGTTTCAGAAATTATATCAAGATTTGATAGGAAGATAAAAGATCCAAGGTTATTTAAAGAAAATAAAAAAACAGCAAAAATTATTAAAGATTTTTTAAAAATTAATTGTCCATTAAATAAATTAGAAAAAACATTAAATAATTTTATTAACAAAAATCAATTAAACAATAATGTTTTTAAAGACCTTTCGAGTTTGAAAAACTTGTCAAAGTTAAATTCTAAAATGATTTTTTCTACAAATTTCGGTAGAGATATCGAGTACTATTCTGGAGTAGTATTTGAGATATATAATTCTTCAAAAAAAGAGATAGCAAGAGGTGGTAGATACGATGGTTTGTTAAAGAGTCTTGGATCTAAAAAAAATATTTCAGCAGTAGGTGCTGCAATTAATTTAAATAATTTAAAGATATGAAAAATTTAATAACTATAGGGTTGCCAAGTAAGGGCAGACTAAAAGAGGGCTCAGTAAACTTTCTTGATAGAAATAATTTAAAACTAACTATAAATGGAGGAGATAGAAACTATTTTGCTGAAGTGAAAAATTTTCCCAATATTAAAGTTATTTATTTGCACGCAAAAGAAATTATCCAAAGAATTGGTGATGGCACCCTCGATATGGGGATTTCAGGTTTGGATCTTTTAAATGAGTCCGCTCTTAACTTGAAACAAAAAATTGAAGTTAAGAAAAAATTAGATTTTGGTTCAGCCAGTGTTGTTATTGCCGTCCCTGATGATTGGATTGATGTACAAACAGTTGCGGATTTAGAAGAAGTATCTTTCGATTTTAGGGATAAAAAAAACACTAGATTGAGAGTTGCAACAAAGTACCCAAATTTAACTAATAATTTTTTAGTTTCAAAAGGTGTTACCCAATACAAATTGGTTCCAAGTCTTGGAGCAACAGAAACTTATCCTTTTATTGGTTCTGCAGAAATTATTACTGATATCACTTCGACTGGAAAAACTTTAAGAGATAACAACCTTAGAATTCTAAAAGACGGTTTAATTTTAAGGTCACAAGCTTGTATATTTTATTCAAAAAAAAAAGCTGCAAAACTAAAAACTTTTTTTAAATTTTTTAAAATTCTATGATAAATTTCTTAAAAAAAATATTAAGATTTCAACATACTCATTTTCCATTACCTTTATTTATTTATAAACACCTTTTCAAAATAAAATTATTTTATAAATTATTTTATAAGTATTATCTGCTGTGTTTTGATACTGATGCTAACTATAATAAGCCAAATACACCGGAGTTTAATCAAACTTACTGGCTTAGTAAAAGATCGCTTTATTGGCATTACGCTCATTTACATCATAACCGTTTCTCAAAAATCGTTGATAAAGTATTCACTGACTTTAATTATCTTTTTGAAAATAAAAAAGTCTGTGATTTTATGTCTGGTATGGGACCATACTTCAAAGACAAAAAGTTCGATCTAATGTTTATTGAAGGAAACAAATATTGCTGCGATGTTCTAAAAAAAAATTTTCCTAATAGCTGGGTTATAAATGGCAAGTGGGATGCTATAGAAAAATATCAAAATGATATAGACACGTTATTTATATCATCTGGATGTTTAATATATTTAAATCATCAAGATATTGATAAATTTTTCAAAATAACAAATAAAATTAAAAATTTCATTTTTATTCACGAAGGAACAGATTTAGATGATTTTTCTTCGCAATACACGGGTCACAACTATTGGAATTTTGAAAAAAGACTTAAGGCTTATAATTTAAATTATAGTAATTCTAAAATTTATTGTGAAAAATCAAAAAAACATGGGGTGTTTGAATTTTTCGTATATTGTCAAAAAAATAATTTTGTTTAAATTAATTTTCTATAGGCAAAAAAAAAGGCGAGTAAAAACCCGCCTTTTAAATTTTTTTTGAGATATTTGGGTCCTACATTCCCATGCCACCCATTCCTCCCATACCACCCATTCCACCAGGAGGCATAGCAGGACCAGAATCTTTTTCTTCTGGCT
This sequence comes from uncultured Pelagibacteraceae bacterium, assembly GCA_902573425.1. GTDB lineage: Bacteria > Pseudomonadota > Alphaproteobacteria > Pelagibacterales > Pelagibacteraceae > Anoxypelagibacter. Next base: position 249,211 of record CACGJO010000001.1, on the reverse strand, counting down.
TATCAGCTATCATAGCTTCAGTTGTAATTAAAAGACCAGCGATTGAAGCAGCGTCTTGCAAAGCAGATCTGACAACTTTCATTGGATCTATAATACCTTTAGAAAACATATCTACATATTGTTCATCTTGAGCGTCAAATCCCTGTGTTACTTTTTTTCCTTCCAACAGTTTTCCAACTACTACAGAACCATCAACCCCAGCATTAGCTGTAATTTGTCTAACAGGTGCTTGAAGTGCTTTTTTAATAATATCAACACCTGCTTTTTGGTCATCACCTTTAACTTTTACTTTATCTAATTCTTGTGAAGCATAAAGAAGAGCACAACCACCACCAACAACAACTCCTTCTTCTACTGCTGCTCTTGTAGCATTTAATGCATCTTCTACTCTATCTTTTCTTTCTTTAACCTCAACTTCTGTTGCACCGCCAACTTTTATCACAGCAACACCACCAGCTAATTTAGCTAATCTTTCTTGAAGTTTTTCCTTATCATAATCTGATGTAGTTTCTTCAATTTGTTTTCTTATTTGATTACATCTTGCTTCAATGTCAGCTTTCTTACCAGTCCCTGCAACAAGCGTACTGTTTTCTTTGTCAATTTTTACTTTCTTGCATGAACCTAAATTATTTATCTTAACATTTTCAAGTTTTGTACCTAGATCCTCTGATATTACAGAACCACCTGTGAGAATTGCTATATCTTCAAGCATCTCTTTTCTTCTGTCACCAAAACCTGGAGCTTTTACCGCAACAACCTTTAGGCCACCTCTCAACTTATTAACCACAAGTGTTGCTAGTGCTTCACCTTCTACGTCTTCAGAAATTATCATTAAAGGCCTGTTTGCTTGAACCACAGACTCTAAAAGAGGAACCATCGGTTGAAGGTTTGTTAATTTTTTCTCGTGAAGTAAAACAAGTGGATTTTCCAATTCTGTTGTCATTTTATCTGTATTTGTAACAAAGTATGGTGACAAATATCCTCGGTCAAATTGCATTCCCTCAACAACATCAAGTTCAGTTTCAATTCCTTTAGCTTCTTCTACTGTAATGACACCCTCATTACCTACTTTTTGCATAGCTTTAGAAATCATATCCCCTATCTCTTTTTCTCCGTTAGCAGATATAGTTCCTACTTGCGCAACTTCTTCATTAGCTTTTACTTTTTTTGATGTTTTCTTTAGATTTTCAATTACATTTTCTACAGCTTTGTCTATCCCTCTTTTAATATCCATTGGGTTCATTCCCGCAGTAACATATTTAATACCTTCACCAACAATAGCTTGGGCTAGTATACTTGCAGTGGTTGTCCCATCACCAGCATTATCATTAGTTTTGCTTGCAACTTCTTTAACCATTTGAGCGCCCATATTTTCAAATTTATCTTCGAGTTCAATTTCTTTAGCTACTGTTACGCCATCTTTTGTAGTTCTTGGTGCTCCATACGACTTGTCAATAACAACATTTCTTCCTTTAGGACCAAGGGTTGTTTTTACAGTGTTTGCAAGAGTGTCAACGCCTTTCAACATCCTAGCCCTAGCTTCGTTATTAAATTTTATAATCTTTGGCATTAAAATCTCCTTTTTATTATTTATTTACTTTTTGAAATTCCCATAATGTCTGATTCTTTCATTATGCTATATTCGATGTTATCAATTTTGATTTCTGTTCCAGACCACTTTCCAAAAATAACTTTGTCTCCAATTTTAACATCCATTTTAACCGTTTTTCCATCTTCTGTTTTTGCACCAGGTCCGACAGCAACAACTTCACCTTCTTGTGGTTTTTCTTTTGCAGTATCTGGGATTATAATACCACCCTTGGTTTTTTCCTCACTATCTAGCACTTTTATCAGTACTCTGTCGTGCAGTGGTCTAAATTTCATGAAAACTCCTTTAATTTATAATAATGAGGAATATGGTATGTATTTAAAATATTTCAAGTCTATGATAAAAAAAAAAACGGTCAAAAAAACGTTGAATTTCCTATGAAAATTAAAAAATTAGATCATTTGTCAAGAATATATAATGAATATGATGCATTTTTAATCGATTTATGGGGTGTAATGCATAATGGAATTAAACTTTATTCTTCAGCTTTAGAGGTCATTCAAAAATTAGATGAGAATAAAAAAAAAATTATTTTTCTCTCAAATGCGCCCAGACCCAACAATAAAGTTAAAGAATTTCTGAAGAAATTAAATATGGAAGAGAAATTCCTAAAAAATATATTCACATCGGGAGAAGCAGCTAGAAATTCTTTAAAAGAAGAAAAATTTGGTAAAAAGTTTTTTCATTTAGGACCACCAAGAGATCAATCTTTATTTTTTGAGTTTAAAGAAAATAAAACTACTCTTGAAAATTGCGATTTTATTTTATGTACTGGTTTGCTTGATGAAGAGGAGGAAAATTTAAAATTTTATGAAAATTTACTTAAAAATTTTAAAAATAAAAAATTTATCTGTACTAATCCCGATCTAACTGTTCATAGGGGATCGGAGGAGGAATATTGTGCAGGAAAAATTGCACAAGTTTTTGAAAGTATTGGGGGCAGTGTAATATACTTCGGAAAACCGTATAAAGAAGTTTACCTTTCTTGTTTGGATATGAGTCAAAAAACATTAGTAATTGGTGACAACCTTAAAACAGATATTAAAGGTGCAAACAACATGAAATTAGACTCTATATTTATTACTGGTGGCGTTCATAAAGATAAAGCTGTAAATGAAAAATTTATTAATGATTTATTAGAACAAAATGAAGTAGAATCTAATTTTTTCCAAAAAGAGTTAACCTGGTAAATGAAAATCTATAAAAATTTTAAAATAGAAAAAAAATTTCAAAATTCTGCAATCGCTATTGGAAATTTTGATGGTTTTCATTTGGGTCACCAGAAGGTAATCAATCAAGGTAAACTTATTGCAAAAAAATATAATTTAAAATTTGGCCTTTTAGTATTTCACCCATTACCAATAATGTTTTTTAATAAAAAATTGAAAAATTATAGAATCGACTCTTTAAATCAAAAGATTTTATCATCAAAAAAATATGGATTAGATTTTTTGATTATTAAAAAGTTCAACGAAAAATTTTCAAATATTTCCTCTGAAAATTTTATTAGAGAAATTGTTTATAAAAAACTCAAGGTAAAATTAATTTTTATAAGTAAAAATTTTAGATTTGGAAAAAATAGAGCTGGTGATATTAAATTATTAAAAAAAAAAGAGGTTTTTTTTAATTATAAAACTAAAACAATAACACCTTTAAATAAAAAAAATTTAACAGTTTCATCGACGCTAATTCGAAATAAAATTAAAAATGGTAAAATAGAATATGCCAATAAGCTACTAGGAAGATCTTGGACAATAGAAGGCAAGGTTCAAAGAGGTGATAGAAGAGGAAGAACTATTGGTTTTCCAACATGTAATATTGATATAAAGAATTATATAGTTCCTAAACTTGGAGTATATTCAGCAAAAATTCTTATAGGTAATAAAACCAAAAAAAAAGGTATTGTAAATGTTGGATATAGACCAACATTTGGAAAGAAGAAATTAATTCTTGAGGCTCATATTTTTAGCTTTAATAAAAATTTATATGATAAAAGAATTAAAATAATGCTAATTAAATTTATACGAGGTGAAAAAAGATTTAAAAATATTTTAGAATTAAAAAAACAGATCAAAAAAGATATAAAAGATGCAAAGTAAATAATATGGCTGAAAATAATTTAAATCTTCCCAAAACATCCTTTTCTATGAAGGCAAATCTACCTTCCAAGGAACCAAAAATATTAGAAACTTGGGACAAAATTAAACTTTACGAGAGATTAAGAAAAAAGTCAGAAGGCAAAACCAAATTCGTTCTTCATGATGGCCCCCCTTATGCTAACGGGCACATACATATGGGAACAGCACTTAATAAAATTTTGAAAGACATTATTATAAAATTTCATCAAATGGATGATAAGGACTCAATATATGTTCCAGGATGGGATTGTCATGGTTTACCGATAGAATGGAAAATTGAGGAACAATATAAAAAAAGAAAAAAGAATAAAGATGAAATACCTATAAAAGATTTTAGAAAAGAGTGTAGAGAATTTGCAGAGAAGTGGATTGTAATACATAAAAAAGAATTTAAAAGATTAGGTGTAATAGGTGATTGGGAAAATTATTATTCCACAATGAGTTATGATGCAGAGGCACAAATTGTAAGAGAACTAGGGAAATTTCTTAAAGAAGGAAGTCTTTATAGAGGCTTTAAGCCAGTATTATGGTCAACAGTTGAAAAGACAGCTTTAGCAGATGCAGAAGTAGAATATAGAGATCATAAATCAAATACTATTTACGCAAGTTTTAATGTGAAAAAATCTGATAAAGATTATTTAAAGAATACATCTATTATTATTTGGACTACAACGCCATGGACAATACCAGCAAATAAAGCATTAGCTTATAATAAAGATATTGATTATGTAGTTTTAGATATTGGTAAAAATAAAATTGTTGTTGCTGAAAAATTGATTAATTCAGTTATCGAAAGTTGTGACTTAGGAAAACATAAAGTTTTGAAAACTTTTAAAGGAAGGGAGTTCAAAAATACTTTATGTTCTCATCCATTTAAAAATTTAGGTTATGAGCATGATGTACCAATGTTAGACGCCAATTTTGTTACTCTAGACCAGGGTACAGGAATAGTTCATTGTGCCCCTAGCCATGGACCTGACGATTTTAATTTGTGTTTAAAACATGGAATGAAAGCAATCGAAACAGTGAATAATGATGGTCTTTATACAAAAAATATACCAATCTTCGAGGGAACCCATGTATTTAAAGCAGATGAAATTATTATTAAAAATTTAAAAGAACAAAATAATCTTTTGGGAAACGGTAGTTTGTTACATAGCTATCCTCATTCATGGAGGTCAAAAGCACCATTAGTTCATAGAGCTACACCACAGTGGTTTATATCAATGGAAAGTCATAAACTTAGAAAAAAAGCAATTGAATCAATTGATAAAACAATATTTTTCCCTGAAAAAGGGAAAGCAAGAATCAGATCAATGATCGAAACAAGGCCTGACTGGTGTATTTCAAGGCAGCGTTCTTGGGGAGTTCCTTTGCCAATTTTTATTGATAAAAAAACTAATGAACCTTTAAGAGATCCTGAGGTAATAGAAAATATTGCAAAGATTTACGAGAAAGAGGGATCAGACTGTTGGTTTCATGATGATCCACAGAGGTTTCTTGGAGAAAAATATAATAAAGAAAATTATATAAAATCAAATGACATAGTAGAGGTTTGGTTTGATAGTGGATCAACACATTCATTTGTCTTGGAAAAAAGAAAAGATTTAAAATGGCCAGCATCAATGTATTTAGAGGGCTCTGACCAACACAGAGGTTGGTTTCACTCCTCTCTTTTAGAGTCTTGCGGAACTAGGGGTAGAGCTCCTTTTGATAGTATACTATCACACGGGTTTGTAGTGGATGGTAAAGGGATGAAAATGTCAAAATCTGCGGGCAATATTATTTCACCTGACGATATTTTAAAAAAATATGGTGCTGACATACTTAGACTTTGGGTTGCTTCTTCAGATTATGCAGAGGATTTAAGAATAGATCACACGATATTAGAACAACATGCTGAATCTTATAGGAAAATAAGAAATACTTTCAGATATATTTTAGGAAATTTAAGAGACAATTACAGTCCGCAAAATTTTAACTCAATTAAAGTGAAAGAATTACCAGAGTTAGAGCAGGTAATATTGCATAAACTTTATTTTTTAAGTTTAGAAATTAAGAAGAGCCTAAAAGACTATAATTTTCACAAGCTTCAAAAAGAGTTGCTAAATTTTTGTACACTTGATCTATCTTCGTTTTATTTTGATATAAGAAAAGACACATTGTATTGCGATGAAGTAAGTTCACAAAAGAGAAGATCCTGTGTAACTTTACTAAATATAATTCTTGAGTGTCTGTTAAAATGGTATGCACCAGTTTTATCATTCACAACTGAGGAAATAACTGACTTATCAAATAAAGATAAAAAAATAAGTATTCATGAGGAAACTTTTCCTGAATTACCAGAAAATTGGCAAAATGAAACTCTTTACAAAAAATGGGAAAAATTACTTTCTTTTAGACAAGAAGTTAATATCGCCATAGAAGAAAAAAGGTCAAAAAAAATAATTGGTTCTAGTTTGGAAGCTGATGTAAAAATTTCTTTATCAAAAGAAAACCATGAAATTCTTAATAGCGTAGACGCAGAAGAACTTTTTATTACATCTAATGTTACAAAAACTATAAAGGATGATGTTAAAGATCAATTATTAGTATCTGTTGAAAAAGCTGACGGCACAAAGTGTGCAAGATGTTGGAAAATAGTATCAAGTGCAAATAAAAATAAATGTTCAAGAACTAAAATTTGTCCATTACAAAATGCTGGAAAATAAAATAAAAGTAAAAAAATTTGATATAATTAGTCTGTTTTTAATTCTAATATTTTTTGGAATTGATAGGATTTCAAAAATTAGTGTCATTAAAAAAATTCAATCAGAACAAGGGGATATTTTTTTAAATGATTTTATTAACATTACTTTAAATTGGAACCAGGGAATTGCTTTTGGTCTTTTAAGTCTAGATACAAGTTTTTTATACCATTTAATATCAGCAATAATTTTAATAATTATAGTTTATCTTGTATATTTGATGGTCATATCAGATAACACGGGAAAAATAATTGTGTCCTTTATTTTAGGAGGAGCCGTAGGAAATGTTTATGACAGGCTTACATATTTCGCTGTTCCTGATTTTATAGATTTTCATGTAGGAAACATGCATTGGTTTACCTTTAATTTTGCAGATATTTTTATTTCTCTTGGTATTTTTGCTATGGTAATAAAAGAATTTGTATTAAAAAAAAACACATGAGATATTTAAAAATAATTTTTATTATTATAATTTTCATAGGATTAAATGGATGTACCAATTTTAGGGATGCAGTAACTGGTCAAAAAAAAAAGACAACTGACGAATTTTTAATAAAGAAGAAGGATCCACTTATATTACCACCAGACTATGATAATTTACCAATTCCAAAATCAAAAAAAACAAAAGATGTTAACTCCTCTTTAGAAGCTGCAATAAGTAGTGCGAACAATTCAAATTCAAGTTCAGAGGCATCGTCAAATTTAGAAAATATGATTTTAAGAGAATTAAGAAAAAAACCTTAAAATGATCAAAGCAGATAATTTTAAGGATAAGATTTTGAACAAAAATCCGAGTTTGTTGAGATCTTTAAGTGCCAAAAAAAGTAATAATTTTAATTTTAATAAGATCAAAAAGTTTAAAAAATTCAAAACGGTTATAATAATAGGGATGGGCGGTTCCATTCTTGGATCAAAAGCTTTGTACTCCTTTCTTAAGCACAAAATAAAAAAAAATTTTATATTTATAGACAACTTAGATTTTAAATTATTAAAAAGTATAGATATAAAAAAAAATCCATCAAAGTTTTTATTTATAATTATTTCGAAATCTGGAAATACTACCGAAACTATACTTAATACTGGATATTATAAAAATTATTTAAAAAAAAATAATGTGATCATAATATCAGAAAAAAAAAATAATACTTTATTTAATCTGGCAAAAAAAAAAGATTATTTTTTTATAAAACATAACCATAATATTGGTGGACGTTACTCAATTTTTTCTGAAGTAGGTATGGTTCCAGCTTATCTAATGGGTCTTAACCCATATAAAATTAAAAAAAAACTTTTACAGTTTTATAAAAATAAAAAAAATTTTGTTATTTCTAAAAAAAATACAAAAAAATTATATCAAAAAAAAATTAAAACATTAGTATTTTTTAATTATGTTCCTCAATTGGACGACTTTTTATTTTGGTCCCAACAACTTTTAGCGGAAAGTTTAGGAAAAAACAAAAAGGGATTTATCCCAATTATTTCAAATGCACCAAAAGATCATCACAGTTTGATGCAATTATATTTAGATGGGCCAAAAGATAAATTTTTTTATGTTTTTAGTTCTAAACAAAAAAATTATTTTAAATTTAATTCCAAAATCTTTGGGGAAAAAGTTAAGTTTTTAAATAAAAAAAGCTATGATCACATTAAAAATTCACAAAAAAAAGCATTCATAGAAGTTTTAAAAACAAGTAAAATTCCCTATAGAGAATTTAAAATAAACGCATTTGATGAAAAAACTATAGCAGACCTATTTCTTTTGTTTATATTTGAAACCATATACATGGCAAAATTAATGAAAGTAAATGCGTTTGACCAACCTGCGGTCGAAAAAGTTAAAATTTTAACAAAAAAGTTTTTGATTTAAAAAATTCTTCCAAAAAAAATTTGTGATCGACCATAAATTCTATTTTCAATAATATTTAAATATCTTTCTAAATTATCATTAGACTTTACCTCCCTATGTATTATTAAAATATGTTTTTTATCTAAAAGACCTTTTTCTTTTATTACTTTTAAATAATTTATAAAACTCTTATCTGTGTAAGGCGGATCAAAGAAAATTATGTTAAATTTTTTATTATCTTTCAAAGTTATGGCATTAAAGAATAAATTAATATCCTTTGATATAATTTTGGAATTTTTTGATAAATTAATATCATTAATATTTTTTTTTAAATTAAATAGAGCATCTAGGTCTTTCTCGACAAAAATTACATTTGACGCACCTCTTGATAGACATTCTATTCCAAAAGATCCTGATCCAGCATAAAGATCAAGCACATTTACACTTTCAAAATTTATATCAATAATTTTAGAGTGCAAAAGTATATTAAAAATATTCTCTCTTACATTGTCTTTTAGTGGTCTTGTTTTAATATTTTTTGGGAAATTAATTTTTTTATTCTTTAATTTGCCACCAATGATCCTCATTTTTTTTTGATAGCTTTCCAACCAATATCTTTTCTAAAAAAACCACTATCCCAGTCGATTTTTTTTAGGTTTGATAAAGAACTATTTCTAGCCTCTCTAAGGTCATTACTTGAGGAGGTTATATTTAAAACTCTGCCACCTTTCGAAAATATTTTACCATCTATCTCGTAAGTTCCAGCATGAAATATTTGATTATTTTTATCTAAATGAATTTTTGATAAATTTTTTATCTCTTTATCTTTTACATATTCTCCAGGATATCCTCTAGCGCATAAAACAATTGTAATGCATTTTTTATTATCCCACTCAATTTTTAATTTACTCAAATTATTATTTGTAGTTGCTTCAATAATACTCAATAAGTCTGTTTTTAATTTCATCATTAGCACTTGGCATTCAGGATCTCCCATTCTAATATTGTACTCAATTAAATAGGGTTCACCGTTCTTAATCATCAAACCTGCATATAGAAAACCAGTATAAGGATATCCGAGATTTTTCATCGCCTTAAGTGTTGGTTCTATTATTTTATTTTTTATTTTAGAATCCAAATCTTCTGTCAAATTTTTTGCTGGAGAGTAGGCACCCATACCCCCAGTATTTAACCCAGTATCTCCCTCACCAACTTTTTTATGATCCTGTGCAGATCCAAAAAAACTATAAGAATTTTTGTCAACCAAAACAAAATAGCTTAATTCTTCACCTTCTAAAAATTCCTCTAGTACAACTTTTTTTGAAGATTTAAATTTTCCATTAAGAATTTTTTTAGTTTCAATTATTGCTTCTTCTTTTGAATTACAAATTAAAACACCTTTTCCTGCGGCAAGACCGTCAGCCTTAACAACAATAGGAATTTTAGATTTTTGAATAAAGTTTGAAGCCACGTCAAATTCATCAAAAACACCAAAATCAGCAGTTGGAATATTATTTTTTTTACATAAATTTTTCATAAAAGCTTTAGACCCTTCTAATTGAGCTGCAAATTTACTTGGACCCAAAACCCTTACTGATTTTTCTTTTAGGAAATCAGTTATGCCATTCACCAGCGGTTCCTCTGGACCAATAATAACGATATCAACTTTATTTTGCTTTACGATTTTATAAATTTCCTCAAAATTTGAAATATCTTGATTTATATTTTTTGCAATTTTTTTTGTACCTGCATTTCCAGGTAAGCAAAATAATTCATTTACTCTGCTAGATTGTCTCAATTTATAGCAAATTGCATGCTCTCTTCCACCACTTCCTATAACTAATAAATTCATATAATGTAAATCTTATTTCAAATTAACATGAACGGAAATAAAGCAAAACTTAAATTTCATCCCAACAATTTTGAAATTGTTGAAAAAGGGGATTATGTTACTTGTGCAATTTCTGGAAAAAAAATTCCGCTTAATGAATTAACTTATTGGAATGTTGAACTTCAAGAGGCATACTATTCTCCCATAGAAGTTAAAAAAAAAATTGATCAAATCCAAAAAAAATAATCTTACTTCCATCTAGAATGGGTCCAAATCCATTGACTAGGATTTTTTAAAATCATCTGTTCGATAATTCTGTTAATTTCAATTGTGATATTTTTTTTGTCCTTATCAGAATTTTGGGTTTTTTCATATTTTATTGGTTGCTGTATTTCCATTTTAAAAAAATTTTCTTCCTTTCTTTCTAAAAAAATAGGAATTATCTCTAAATCATATTTTAAAGCTAATTGTGCTGGTATAGTTGTTGTATGAGCGGGTACACCAAAAAACGGATATCTTTCTGACTCCCCAACTCTTTGATCAACCATTAAAGCAATACTGTTATTATTTTTAATATAATTTATAGTTTCTCTCATTCCAATTAAACCTTTTTTAACTTGATTTTTGCAAAGATATTTTTTTCTTAAATAGACCATGAAAGGATTTAAAAAAAAATTGTTAAGTGGTCTATAAATGGCAGCAAGATTTATATTTTTTTTTTCCAATTCCATTGCCATTATCTCAAAGTTTGCTAAATGTGCAGAAATAAAAATTACTGGTTTACCCACTTTTTTAACTTTAACTAAAATTTCTTCACCAGAAATTTCAATATGACTTTTAGGGAGTTTGTTGAATCTGAATTTATCTAGAAATACATACTCAGCAAAAGTTAAACCATAGTTAGACCACATTTTTTTTATTAATATATCACTTTCTGTATCCGAATATTGTTTAAAGACTTTTAAAATATTATTTTTAATAATTTTTTTTTTTCTAAAAAGAAAACCAAATTTAACCAATAAAAAAGATGAAAACTTTCTGCTTAAACTTATACCTAAAATTCTAAATAAAAAAAATAATACATATATGAAGATAGCTTCTATTAAATATTTTAAAATTTTCATTTAAAGATTTTATTAACCTCAGTCATTAAATTATTTTCATTTATTATATTTACATAGATTGGTACAAACCCAAAACGCCTTCTTTTTAAAGGGTTCATCCGCAAAAAATCTTTTTCTGTAGTAATCAGTTTGGCTTTATTTTGAGACTCTGTTTTCAACAAATTTTCCAAATCATTATCAGAATAGTCATAATGATCTGGAAATGTAATTTCCTTTATCACATTTAATCGATTATCCTTTAGTGTATTAAAAAAATTAATAGAATTGCCTATTCCTGCAAAAGCAATTAACTTTCTATTTTTAAATTCTTCAAATTTCTTTAAATTATAATTAAAGTAAAAAAACTTTAATTCATTGTTATATTTTTTTAATTTTAATTCAAATTCAATGTTTTTTTCCCCATTCACCATAATTATATTTGCATTTTTAAGAGCTGATAATGTTTCACGCAGAGGTCCTGCAGGCAAAACTTGGCCATTACCAATTTGTTGGTTAGTATTAAAACACAAAATATTTAAATCTTTTTTTATACTCTTGTCTTGAAAGCCATCATCTAAAATAATTGTATCAAATTTTTTTTCAATTGCTGTCTCAATCCCTTTGCCTCTTTTTTCACAAACTAATAATTTTGAATATTTTTTCAAAAGTTCAATTTCATCTTTTTGGTTTTTATATTCTTTCTTTATAATTATTGGCACCCTTTTTTCATCCAACAAATTTTTTAATTTAATACATATTGGCGTTTTCCCAGTTCCTCCAATATAAATATTGCCAACACATATGATGGGAACAGAATATTTTTTTTCCTTCTGAAAAAATTTGTAAATGTTTGCTATGACAATATAAATCAAAGAAAATGGAAGCAATATAAATGAGAAAAACCCCAAATTTTTTTGATCCCAAAATTTTGGTTTAATTAATTTCATGCAATAATATTTTCATATTCTTTTATTACTTTGTGAAATATTTCATTACTATAATTATTTAGTTTGTCTATTTTCTTCTTATCTTTCGTTAGATTAGAATTAAAATTCTTAATTAATTTTTCTGCTAAAACATTTTTATTATCTATATAGTTTGAAATATTTTCATTATCTAAGTATTGATAAATATCTCTAAAATTTGACACATAAGGCCCATGGTAAATCAAGCATCCCATCCTTGCTGCATCAATTGGGTTTTGGCCTCCATCATTTTTAAATTTTTTCAATATAGATTTTCCAATAAATATTTGCTTAAAATTTTCATAATATTTAAAAACAGAACCATAATAATTTATGAGTATAATTTCAGAATTTTCATCGATACTATCGTTTTCATTTTTAATTTGAGTTTTAAGCCCCATCTTATTCATAACAAACAATATATCTTTGATACGGTTAATATGCCTTGGAATAATAATTGTTTTTACTTTTTTATAATTTTTTTTTAAAATTTGATGCACCTCTGCACAGAAGATTTCCTCATCTGGATGAGTACTAATTGCACACCAAATTTTGTTATTTTCTTCAATATTAATTTTAAAATTTTTTCCTGAATTTATATTTTGTAGATTTGAGCAATATTTAATATTTCCAAAGTATTTAACATTTTTTAAATTAAAATATGATAAATGATCTACAGTCTCTTTATTTGAGCAAATAGAAACTTTAATAGAACTAAATATTTCAGAGGCAAAAGTTTTGAAAATTTTCCATCTTTTAAAAGTTTTTTTTGTTAATCTTGCATTAAGCAATATCAAAGGTAAATTATTTTTTTTTATTTTTAAAAAAAAATTTGGCCAAATCTCAGAATCTACAAACGTAATAATATCTGGTTTCCAATCTCTAAAAAAATTATTAACTAAAATATTAGAGTCATATGGAAGGAATTGATGAAAAACTTTATTATTCTTTTTATATTTTTTCTTAAATAGATCATAAGAGCTTAATGTTACAGTAGTAATCAAAAAGTTTAATTTTTTATCTTTGTTTAAAAAAAAATCAATTATTGGAAAAACAGTATTTAATTCGCCTATACTTGCAGCATGAAACCAAAACAAATAACCCTCTGGTCGAACTATTTTTTTAGGTAAAATTTTTTCTTTAAATTTAGTAGCATGTTCTTTATTAATAATTTTTCTATAAAATATAAAAACAAAATAAGGTAAATAAAAAATAATTATTAAAAAACTGTAAAGAACTTTTAGCATTTTATTTTATATTACTTGCTTGCTGTAAAGACTTTCATAATCTTTTGATTTTGATAAAAGCTCATTATGTTTTCCAGTTCCTACAATATTTCCATCTTTCATTACAATAATACTATCCGCTTTCTTAATTGTAGATAGTCTATGAGCAATAACTAGCGTGGTCTTATTTTTTGTTAAATTAAATATTGCATTTTGCACTTTTTCTTCAGAATCAGTGTCCAAAGATGATGTTGCTTCATCTAATAAAATTATTGGAGAATTTTTTAATATTGCTCTCGCAATGGATAATCTTTGTTTTTGCCCGCCAGAAAGTCTTACTCCATTTTCTCCAATAATAGTTTTATATTTTTCTGGCAAGTCCATTATAAAATCGTCAGCTGCCGCTAATTTACATGCATTTCTTATTTCATTTTCGTTTGCATCAAATTTTGCATACTTTATATTATTCTCGACTGTATCATCAAATAAAATAATATCCTGACTAACCAAAGAAATTTTATTTCTTAATGATTTTAATGAAACTTTCCTTATATCTTGATCATCAATAAAAATTTCTCCCGTTTGTTGTTGATAAAATCTTGGTATTAAGTTCATCACTGTACTTTTCCCCGCACCACTATGACCAACCAAAGCTGTAACTTTTTCACCCTCAACATCCAAATTAATATTTTTAACAGCACTATCTTTTCCGGTTTTGTATTGGAAACTTACATCTTTAAATTTTATGTTAGCTTTTTCAATTTCAATTTCTGGAAGTTCTTCATTATTTTTAATTTGAATCGTTTCATCAATTATTTTGAAAATCCTTTTGGCTGCAGCAGTGCCCTGGTATACAGACATATTTAAAGTGGCGAGAGATCTAATTGGTTGATAGGACAACATCATAGCTGCTAAAAAAGAAAAAAAATTGTTTATGCCTATTTCCCCAGTTGATATTAAAATACCTGCAAAAAATATAAATCCCGCAATCATTATGCCAGTAAGTGTTTCCATTATTGGTGTTGCTCTAATTAAAACAGTACCAATCTTTATCTGTTTTTCTGTTAAGTCTTTAATTGCATCTTTAGACTTTTTTTCTTCAACATCTTCTCTTTGATATATTTTTATTATTTTTGAACCTTTTAAAATTTCAGTAAGAAGCATAGTGAAATTACCTGCAGATATAGCACTTTGTGTAGTTGCCTTACCCATTCTTTTACCTAAGGATTTTGCAAAGAACGCAGCTAATGGCATCATAATAATTGAGAAAAGTGCCAACTTCCAATTTTGATAAAACATCAAACACAACAAAGTTATTAGAGTCAAAGTATCTTTCATAAGATTAAGAACCCCGGTACTTATTAGTCCTTGAATTAGACCCACATCATATAAAAAACTTGATATATATTTACCCGAATGTTTTGACTCTAAACTTTGCGTATCAGATAATAAAATATGTCCAGCCATCTGTCCTTGGATTTTTTCTATTACTCGGAATCCCAGTACAATAATTAAAAATCTTGCAAAATATAAAGACAACCCTTTCGCTGTAAAAACTATAATTATTGAAATGGGAATTAAGATTGCAAATGTTCTATCATTTTCGATAAAAATTTTCTTAACTGCAGGATCAAGAAGCCAAGCTATAGCCGATGTTGTTCCAGCGACTATCAGAGAAAGTATAGCAGCCAAAAATACCCTCCACATATGTTCTTTTACATAATTTCGATAAAGTCTTTTTAAGTAAAATATTATTTCTTTTAATTCCATAAATTTTTTATTGAGATTAGAAAAAAAGATATAAAAAGTAAAAATCCAGAAATATTATTAAATTTAAAAGCCCTCAGACATCTTTCAGGTTTTTTAGGACTATATATTTTAATTTGATAAAATAGACTAAGCATAAATAAAAATAAAAATATTATAAAAAAACTTTTCTCTATATTTAAAAATACGTAAGCAATCAGAACCGAACTAATTAAATAAGAACTCAGTATAAAAAGGTTAAGATTTTTTTTAAATTTAATTGCAGTAGATTTAACCCCTATTATTTCGTCTTCTGATGCATCCTGTAATCCGTAAATGGTGTCATATCCTAATGTCCAAAATATGGCTCCAAAATAAAGTATAAAAGGCAAAAAACTGACACTATTATTCATGGATGTCCAAGCCATTATGATCCCCCAGTTAAAAGTAAAACCCAAAAATAATTGTGGCCAGTAAGTTATGCGCTTCATAAAAGGATAGGTAAAAGCAAATATCATTGAAAAAATACCTAATAAAATGGTTAAGAAATTAAATTGAATTAATACAATAAATGCTAAAGAACAGAGAACCAAAACATAAAACCATGCTAGTTTTTTGTTCAAAGATCCAGATGCAATTGGTCTTAAACTTGTTCTTGAAATCTTTTTGTCTATTTTTTCATCGATAATATCGTTTACAATGCACCCAGCACTTCTCATAAGAACTGAACCACTGAAAAATAAAAAAAGGTAATAAAAAAAGGTAATTAAATCTTGCGCAAAATAATTTGCTAAAGATAAGCCACATGCACATGGCCAAAATAATAATAAGTAGCCAATTGGCTTGTTTAATCTTGTAATGTTTATGAAGTTTTTAATATGAAAAGACATTATTCTTCTTGTAAATACCAAACAGTAAATACATAATCAATTCGATTCGATATGAGCATTGACTACACAGTTGCAGCGTTATTATTTCCAGCTATGGCACTTTTAATGGGTGTTTATAATAGCAGATTTCATACTTTAAGTGCCTTGATTAGAAAACTTCATGATGAATATGTATTTGAGAAACACATCCCACCTGAGTGGAAGAAACAACTTAAAAACTTAAGAGCAAGAAGTGTCAATTTAAAGTATTCAATTGGTTGTGCAGGAATAGCTTTTCTATTCGATATGCTAACGGTCTTTGCACTTTATTTAAATTCAATTTTTTATGCCAGATTGATTTTTGGTCTTTGTTGTCTTTCACTTCTTTTTTCCATAGTTTTATATCTTGGTGAAATTTTTGTTTCAACGCGTGCATTAAAACTTCACTTATCTGACATGAAAATAGACGAAGAATAATATTTATGAAAATTAACGCAATTAGAGCTTTTATAATCGCCGCAATAGTAATAATTCTTTTGTATGCACTTGGACTTTTTTTGCCGATAATAATGACGTCAAAATCTTCCTCGATTAAAAGTTTTGAAAATAACCTAGTTTTAGAATACCATAATAAAAAAAATGTTTTCTAAACCAGTTATACTTATAATTGTATTAATTCTATTACTTGTTTTTTATTTTGTAATCAGAATTGGTGCAGGAAAAAGCAAAGAAATAGAAGGCTCCAAAAATTTAAAAAGATATTTGTTTGGAGTGAGAATATTAATATTAATTTTAGCTTTTGTGGGGATAGTTTTATGGTTCTTTCTTTAATTCTTTAGTGTAAACCATTTTTCCAAACTCAATTTTTTCATTATAAGACTGATTAAAAGTTTTTAGCTGAGTTTCACTCATTCTTTTTCTTAGAATAATCAAGTTTTCTTCTTTCCAAGAATTAGTTGTTTCTGGATTTTTCCAAACTTTTTTTTCCTCATCTGTTCTTGCACATCCGTAACAAAAATCAGTTTTAGGATCACTTTTACATATACTTATACAAGGACTTATAAATTTCATAATTTAATTAGGTATTAATACAGCTGGACCTAAAATTTTTCTTCCCTCAAGATCTTCATGGGCTTTTTTTGCTTCAGAAAGTTTGTATTCTTTAAAAATATTAATTTTAATTTTACCGAATTTAATTTGTTCAAAAAGAGCACTAGCACCATCCTCAAGAGCCGCTCTTCCTGCTCCATAATGGGCTAATCCTGGTCTTGTAAAAAATAAACTTTTATGAGCTATATATTTTTTTACATCTATAGGATCAAGAGCACCAGATGCGTTTCCAAAAGAAATCATCATACCCATTGGCTTTAGACAATTAATAGATTTTTCAAAAGTTTTTTTTCCAACACCATCGTAAACTACTCCGACACCCTTATTGCCGGTTATCTCAAGAACTTTTTTATCAAAATCTTCTTTATTGTAATTTATAACAAATTCACATCCATTTTCTTTTGCAATATCAATTTTACTGTCTGATCCAACAGTTCCAATAACTCTACAGCCTATGCTTTTTGCCCATTGACAAAAAACTTGACCAACTCCACCTGCAGCAGCATGAAATAAAATTAACTCTCCAGCTTTTGCTTTATAAGTTTTAAACAAAAGATAATGTGAAGTTAAACCTTTTGTCATTATACTCGCAGCAACTTTATCGCTTATCCCCTCTGGTATTTTAACTGCAATTTTTTCAGGAATAATCCTTTCGTTAGAGTAAGATCCTAATGGCAATTGAGAGTAAGCTACTCTATCACCCTTATTTAAATTTTTAACTGAGGAACCAACTTCTTGAACAATACCAGCTCCCTCCATTCCAATACCTGATGGTAACTTTAATTTATATAGTCCAGATCTATGATAAGTATCAATAAAATTTAAACCAATAGCTAAATTTTTGATTTTAATTTCATCAAGACCAGGTGAACCAACATTTATATCCTTTAATTCTAAAACTTCTGGACCACCGTGCTTAGTAATTATAATTGATTTTGCCATCCTAACTTATATAAATTCTTCATGGTATCAAAAGCAAGACTTTTTTACTCAAACAAATTAAAAACAGGTACTATTTCAAGACTTTCTGAAAAACAATCTCATTATACAAAGAATGTAATCAGATTAAAAGCTGGAGATAAAATTTCACTTTTTAATTCACAAGATGGTGAGTGGGATGTAAAAATTCTAAATCAAGGAAAAATTTTTACAGAATTTAAAGTTGAAAAACTATCAAGACCTTTGTCTAATGAAAAAAATATTTGGTTAGCTTTTTCACCAATAAAAAAAGTTCCTCAAGACTTGATGATACAAAAAACTACAGAATTGGGAATTCAAAAATTCATTCCGTTATTATGTGAAAGAAGTGTTGTTAGAGAAATTAATATTAAAAGGACAGAAAAGATTATAACTGAAGCTTGTGAGCAGTCTAATCGTATCACAGTGCCTAAAATTCAAGAATTACAGATGCTAGATGAATTTATTAAAAATTTTCCCGACGATGGCAAAATTGTTTTTTGCGATATTAATTCTCAGTCAAAAGATTTATATAATAAATTATCTAAAAAAAATCCAATTTGTATTTTAATTGGGCCTGAAGGTGATTTCTCAGAAGAAGAGAGGCAGTTTATAACCAATTATAAAAATGTAATATCTATCACTTTAGGTAAGAATATTTTACGTGCCGAGACAGCGGCAATTGCATCAACAACAATTTTAAATTTCAACTTGGAAAACAACTGAATATCCTCTAAATTTGGTGAGATTTAAACCTTGCAAAAGTGTCGCAAAACCTTATTAAACATGCATATAGACAATATATATAGTATTAATTAATTAAATTATGAGCACAGCTTATGCATTATTACTTGGATTGGTAGTATTTTTAGTACTATTTATTTATTTCGTTTTCTTTTCAGTTTCTCTAAGACTAGAAAAAAATGAAAACGAGGCTGAGATAGCAGTAAAAAGAAAATCAGTTCCTTTTAAATGGAAAGATTTGATTGACCCAAAAAATAAAAAGCTTGGACTAATAGATTTGGGTAATCATGTTTTAATTGCAGGGATTGTTCTTATAGGAATTTTTATTATTTCAAACGCATAAAATGATAGTTGCTTTAAGCATATTCTTAATAACAGTTGGCTCAATAGCTTTTCATTTCTGGTCGCCTTGGTGGTGGACAGAGGTTGCTTCCAATTGGGGGAACATGGATGATACTATTCTTTTGACATTTTGGATCACCGGAGCAGTATTTGTAGCTATATTGTTTTTTGTTTCTTACTGTGTTTGGAAATATAGTTACAGAAAAGATAGAAGAGCTGAATATAAACCGGAAGATAAAAAATTGGAGAGTAGATTAACTTGGGCAACCGCGATTGGGGTTGCTGCATTATTAGCTCCTGGACTAGTTGTTTGGAACCAATACGTCACAGTTCCAGAAAATGCTTATAAAGTAGAAGTGTTTGCTTACCAGTGGGGTTGGAAATATAGACTCCCAGGTGAAGACAATATACTTGGAAAAACTGATATTAAATATATTAATGACGAAAACCCTTTTGGATTAATTTTAGAAGATCCAAACGGTAAAGATGATCTATTAGTTGATGCTCAAGAACTCCACGTATTGAAAGATCGACCAGTAAAATTTGAATTAAGAACCATAGATGTTTTACACAATTTTTATGTACCTCAATTCAGAGGTAAAATGGATATGGTCCCCGGCATTGTAACTTACTATTGGCTGACCCCAACTAGAGTAGGGGATTTCGAAGTCCTATGTGCTGAATATTGTGGAACTGGACATTATGCCATGAGAGGCAGAGTTGTAGTAGATGAGGAAAAAGAATATAAAAAATGGGAAGCAAAACAAATAACATTTGAGAAAATGCTAGCAAAAAATCGAAAAAATGACAATTTGCAGCTAGTAAAAAAGGATAAATAAACTATAAAACAATAAATTATGTCAGATGAATATGAACATAAACTAGAAGCCAAATCAGACTATGCAGGAGATGCATCATCTGTATCAACACCAGACATTGATGCAGTTCCAGATGCTGAATTACCCGATCAGGAACTTTATCATTCACATAGTTGGTGGACTACATACGTTTTTTCACAAGACGCAAAATATATTGGAATTCAATATGCTTTAACAGCAATAGGAACTGGACTTTTAGGATTAGTTTTATCATGGTTAATGAGAATTCAGTTGGCTTGGCCTGGACTTGGTTGGCTTGAACCTTCCTCTTATTATCAATTTGTGACGATGCACGGGATGATAATGGTGGTATATCTTTTAACCGCATTATTTCTTGGAGGATTTGGAAATTTATTAATACCGTTGATGTGTGGAGCTAGAGACATGGCATTTCCATATGTGAACATGCTCAGCTACTGGGCATTCGTGGTTGCAGTCGTAGTTTTATTGGCAAGCTTTTTTGTGCCTGGAGGACCCACCGGAGCAGGGTGGACGCTTTATCCACCACAAGCAATAACAGCCGGAACACCGGGTTATAATGGTGGAATAATTTTAATGTTAATTTCACTAATATTATTTGTGGCTGGTTTCACAATGGGTGGATTAAATTATATCATAACTGTTTTACAATTAAGAGCTAGAGGCATGACTTTGATGAGAATGCCTTTAACAATTTGGGGAATTTTTACCGCAACTGTTCTTGCGATGTTTGCATTTCCAGCTTTATTAGTTGGTTGTTTAATGATGACACTCGACAGTTTACTAGGAACAAGTTTTTTCATGCCAGCAATGGTTTCTTTAGGGGAAACATTAACCCATGAAGGCGGTAGTCCAATATTGTTCCAACATTTATTTTGGTTTTTTGGCCACCCAGAAGTTTACATTGTTGCTCTACCAGCTTTTGGTATTGTTTCAGATTTGTTATCAGTCCACTCAAGAAAAACTATTTTCGGTTATAGAATGATGGTTTGGGCCATAGTAGGTATTGGTGCTTTAAGCTTTTTTGTATGGGCTCACCACATGTATGTTAGTGGAATGAACCCGTGGTTTGGATTCTTTTTTGCAACAACAACATTAATTATTGCAGTTCCAACAGCTATTAAAGTTTATAATTGGATTTTAACTTTATGGAGAGGAAACATAGTTTTATCTCTTCCCATGTTGTTTTCTCTTGGTTTTATTGTGACCTTTTTGAACGGAGGATTAACTGGTTTATTTTTAGGAAATGTAACGGTGGACGTTCCTTTATCTGACACTTATTTTGTTGTAGCTCATTTTCATATGGTTATGGGTATTGCTCCCATACTTGTCGTCTTCGGCGCAATTTACCACTGGTATCCATTAGTTACTGGTAGAATGATGAATGAAACTTTAGGAAAAGTTCATTTTTGGATTACCTTTATAGGTTCATACGCTATTTATTTTCCAATGCATTATCAAGGTTTCGTCGGTGTACCGAGAAGATACTATGAAATCTATGATAGTCCTTACGTCGATGTATCAACATTGCTTTTAAATAAATTCATTACTATTGCAGTTTTAATAGTTGGGGCTGCACAATTGTTGTTCTTATACAATTTATTTGCAAGCGCTAGGCTTGGGAAGAAAGCAGAAAAAAATCCGTGGAAAGCTAACTCTCTAGAGTGGCAAACTCCACAAATGCCTCCAGAACACGGTAATTGGGGCAAAGAACTTCCAAAAGTTTACAGATGGCCTTACGACTTTAGTGTGCCCGGTGCAAAAGAGGATTATATACCACAAACCCAACCTCCAAGCGAGATTATAGGAGCGAAAGTTGAGAAGACGTGAGCAAGAAAAAATCTATTTTTCAATTACTAACCGAAAAGCCTTGGGAACAAGATCAAATAGAAGCTGATAACGAGCATCAAGGTCAAACTGTTAACTTAACGAAACAAAAACTAGGTCTAAGGACTTTGATGGCGGCAAGTACAGTTCTTTTTTCATTATTTGTAGTTGCCTACTCAGATCGAATGCTTGTGCACGACTGGAGAAATATGCCAGAGCCTTGGCTTCTTTGGTTCAATACAGGAATTTTAGTAATAAGTAGTTTAGTTTTTCATCAAACAACAAAATATGCAAAAAATGAGCTTTTTGATAAGACCAAAAACGGTTTATATTTTATAGGTTTCCTAGCATATTCTTTTTTGATTGGTCAGCTAATAGTGTGGTATCAATTAATGAATACAGGGTATTATGCTACAAGCAATGTTGCTAATGCATTTTTTTATTTATTCACAACAATTCATGGTCTTCACATTATTGGTGGGATATATTTTTGGGGAAAAACTACTTCAAAATTTATAAAAAGAAGTCTAAAGAAAGAAGAAATTAATAATTTAATTGATATTTGTGCAGTTTACTGGCATTTTTTATTAGCTGTTTGGTTAGTGCTTTTTGGATTGATGTTATCAAGTTAAGGAAAACTCATTATGTCAGACTCATCATTAGATAATCTACCTAAAGGTTGGAAAAGTGTTCCTAACGATTTAGGTTCAGATCAAACTGCCTTTAAAGGTGTTCAATGGGGCAAAGCTATGATGTGGATATTCCTATTGAGTGATACTTTTATATTTAGCTGCTTTTTAATTTCTTACATGAAGGGAAGAGCCTCAACTGTTGTTGATTGGCCTAATACTAGTCACGTGTTTTCACTTGATTTTATGGGAGTGCCGGTACCACTGCTTCTAATCGCTATTATGACTTTTGTGCTTATCACTAGCAGCGGAACTATGGCTTTAGCAGTAAAATATGGTTATGAAAAAAATAGAAAAATGTGTGGTCGGCTTATTCTTGCCACAGCCATTGGCGGATTAATTTTTGTCGGAATGCAAGCTTTTGAGTGGTCTAAACTAATACACGAGGGTGTGAGACCATGGTCAAATCCTTTTGGTGCTGGTCAATTTGGATCTTACTTTTTCATGATAACCGGTTTTCACGGCACTCATGTCTCGATAGGTGTAATATTTCTTTTTATTTTTGCTAGAAAAGTTTACAGAGGAGACTTTGATACAGGAAGACGTGGATTTTTTACAACAATGAAATCAGACTATGTTTCAATTGAAATACTAGGTCTTTATTGGCACTTTGTGGATTTAGTTTGGGTTTTTATTTTCGCATTCTTCTATCTTTGGTAAGGTTGTACAATGAATGAAAATACAGAAGTAAACAAAAATAAAGAGAAACCAGCAACAACCCATAAGATTGGAATATACCTATGGATATGGGGCCTCCTATTTGTTCTAAGTTTTTTTTCTTACATGGTTGACTGGTACCAATTTCAAGGTCTTTTAAGATGGTCTCTTATTTTATTCTTTATGTTTTTGAAAGCTGGTTTGATAATGGCTTTTTTCATGCACCTCTTTTGGGAACGATATGCTCTTGTAAATGTTTTGTTATGGCCAATGACTGCAATAGCATGTTTTGTGGGTCTGATGGTTGCAGAAGGTAAGTACACTGTCTTTACAAGGCTTATTTATTTCGTCTTAGGTGAATAATTAACAATAGGATCTCAATTGCTTAATACAGATACAAAAGCCAGAGAATTTAAATTCGACACTATTCACTACATAAAAGCTTTATTCGAATTAATGAAGCCGAGAGTTATGTCTCTTGCTATTTTTACCTGTGTTGTTGGTTTCTTAATTGCCCCATATAAAAGTGTAGATTATTTATATGCAATCTTATCAATTACAGCTGTTGCACTTGGATCAGGTGCAGCTGGTTCTCTAAATTGTTGGTATGAGGCTGATGTCGATAAAGTTATGTCTAGAACTTGTTTAAGACCAATCCCAACCGGGAAGTTAACTAAAAATGAGGCGCTTGTATTCGGTATTGTATCTTCTTTCGTATCGGTTGGAGCTTTATATTTTTTTTCAAACTTAATGGCTGCTGCATTGCTTGCCCTAACAATTTTGTTCTATGTTTTCGTTTACACTATTTGGCTCAAAAGGAAGACACCACAAAATATTGTGATTGGCGGAGCGGCAGGAGCTTTACCCCCCGTGATTGGATGGGCAATAGCTACAGGGAGTATTTCTGTTGAACCAATTATTCTTTTTTTGATAATTTTTGTTTGGACTCCATCACATTTTTGGGCCTTAAGTCTTTTTAAGTCAGAAGATTACAAAAAAGCAAATATACCAATGTTACCAGTTACATCAGGCGTGGAAACAACAAAGAAAAATATATTTGCTTATTCAATTTTATTATTTCCAGTAGCCGTTGCTCCATACTATTTAGAATTTTTAGGTATAATATATTTGTTATTTTCTTTTCCTTTAAGCACATACTACATATTTATTTGTTACAAACTATTGAAAACAAAAGATAAAAAATCTGAAAAGAGTATTTCAAAACAAATTTTTGCTTTCTCAATTCTTTATTTATTTGCAATTTTCATTTCAATCCTAGTTGATAAATTTGCCTAAAAATAAAAAGTTAATTTCTGTTTTAATAAGCTTATTAGTTATACTTATAATCACTTCTTTTGTTTTTTTTAGAGGAGAAATTAGTAATAGTCAGTTAATCCAAACAAAATTAATTACAAGTGTTCATAGCGATTTACCCTTTAAATTTGAGACAGAAGAGAAAAATATAATTTTAAAACCTGGTGAAGTGCAAACAATTAATTATTCAGTAGAAAATTTAAGTAAAAAAAGTATATCTGCAATGGCTACTTTTCAGGTTTACCCTCCTGAACTGAAAGACTACATGACTAAAATGAACTGTTTTTGTTACGAGAAACAAACTTTAAAAGGAGGGGAAAAAGAAAAATACGCGTTGGTTTTATTAGTTGACCCAAATGTGACAAAGAATATAAAAGAAGCTATAATTCAATTTGTTTATTTTAAAAAATGATTATTAATAGTTTAAATTCTGAAATCTTAACTATGTGTGCTGTTTGTATATCTGAAACTTCAGGTGGTCAAAATGCCTTATTAATCATAGTGCTTTCATTTATCTTATTAGGATTATTAAATTCGTCCTGGAAAAAATATTTTAAAGAAGGACAGAAATCGTCTAATTAGTGGAATACATTAGTACAAGAAATAAAAATCAAAGTTATAGTTTTAAAGATATATTTCTAAGGGGTTTAGCACCTGATGGAGGTCTATTTGTTCCCAAAAATATTAAAATTTATAATGAAGATGAAATAAAAAAACTTAGCGAGTTATCTTATATAGAATTAGCAACTGAAATAATTTTTAATTTTTGTTCATCTGATATAACAAAAACAAATCTAAAAAATCTCATTCAAAAATCCTATAAAATTTTTTCTAGTGAAGAAGTAATTAAAACAAATAAAATCGGTGATATTAATTTAGTGGAACTTTATCACGGACCAACATTAGCTTTTAAAGATATTGCCATGCAGGTTCTTGGCAACTTGTATGATGAACTAAAAGTTTCAGCTAATAAAACTGTTAATATAATAGTCGCAACTTCAGGAGATACTGGATCAGCTGCAATCGCAGCATTAAATGATAGAAAAAATATTAATGTTTTTGTTTTACATCCTGATAACAAAATATCAAAAATTCAAAGAAAAATTATGACAACGATAGGCTCAGATAATATTTACAATGTAGCAATAAAAGGATCATTCGATGATTGTCAAAAAATTGTTAAAGATATGTTTTCGGAAAATAGTTTTAGAGAAAAAATTAACATGTCAGGTGTAAATTCTATTAATTGGGCAAGAATAGTTTGTCAAATTGTTTACTATTTTTACTCAGCATTTAAATTTAAAAACAAAAAAATTAATTTTTCAGTTCCAACTGGAAATTTCGGAGATGTTTTTGCTGGTTATATGGCAAAAAAAATGGGACTTCCAATTGAAAAATTAATCGTAGCTACAAATGAAAATAATATTTTGGAAAGAGCAATTAATTCAGGAGAGTATAAACCCAGCAAGGTAAGACAGTCGTTGTCACCAAGTATGGATGTTCAAATTGCAAGTAATTTTGAGCGGCTTCTTTTTGATATTGTAAAAAATGATGATAAAAAAGTTTCTAGTTTAATGTCTGAACTTTCCTCAAATGGATCTTTCAGTTTAGATGAGGAACAAAAAAAAATTATAAAAAAAGATTTCTGTGCTTGTAAGGTGAGCGATAAAGAAACTTTAGAAATTATAAAAAATATAGCAGATAAACTTGATTTTATAATTGATCCACATACCGCAACTGCCGTAGGCGCATCAAAAAAATTAAATTTAATGTCCGAAACTTTGATACTGGGTACAGCGCATCCTTATAAATTTTTGGAAACGATTAAAGTAGCAACAAGTAAAGAAGTTAAGATGCCAAACCAATTAAGTAATATATTAGATAAAAAAGAAAAATATGATATTTTAGAAAATAATATTTCTGATGTGAAAAGCTATATTTTAGAAAAGGTTAAATGAAAATTAAAGTTGGAGATAAACTACCAGTTTCGGAATTTTTTTACTTAAACCAAAAAAATGAAGTAAAAAAAATTAATACAAGCGATATTTTTAAAAATCAAAAAATTGTACTTCTCGGTATGCCAGGAGCATTTACCAAAACTTGTTCTGCAATTCATTTGCCAGGATTTGTAAAAAATTATGATACTGCAAAAAAAAAGGGAGTATCTAAAATAGTTTGTGTTGCCGTGAATGATCCAAACGTAATGAAAGCATGGGGGGAAAATCAAGGAGTAGGCGATAAAATTTTTATGATAGCGGACCCCTTTCTAAAGTTTACTAAAGCCATTGGTGCGGAAGTAGATAAATCAGAGAAAGGTTTAGGTATAAGATCAAACAGGTACACAATGTTAGTAGAAAACGAAATTATTAAAAAATTTGAGGTAGAAAAAGAAACAGCAACTTGTGAACTTTCAGCAGCAGAAAATTTTTTAAAAGCCATATAATTAAAAAAGTGTTAAAGTTCCGAATCATTAGATATGAAAAATAAATTTAAAATAATTTCTTTATTTGCTGGCGCTGGAGGAATGGATCTTGGGTTTAAAAACGCTGGTTTTGAAATAATTTGGGCAAATGATATCGACCCTGACTCTGTCAAAACCTATAAAAAAAATATTGGAGAACATATAGTTCTTGGTGATATCGAGAGAATTAGAAACAACAATATCCCAGATGGAGCCGATTTAGTTATAGGCGGTTTTCCTTGCCAAGGTTTTTCAATAGCTAATAAAGGTCGCCACATAGATGATAGTCGCAACAAGCTCTATAAACAAATGCTTAGAGTAATCAGAGTAAAAAAACCAAAATACTTTGTTGCAGAAAATGTTGAGGGGATCATTACTTTAGGAAAAGGTGCTGTACTTCAAAAAATTATCAAAGATTTTAAAAGCATTGGTTATAAAGTAGATTTTAAACTTTTAAACGCCGCTGATTACGGAGTACCACAATCAAGAAAGAGAGTTTTTATCATTGGTAATAGACTAGGTTTGGAAAATTCTTACCCGAATATATCCCATCAAATACCATCAACAAATAAAGTATCATTGTTTAAAGACCATCTTGATAAACATATAAGCACCAAAGATGCCATAGGCTTTCTATCGAAAATAAGATTAACAAATAAAACTCTGTACGTAAAAAACCGCACTATACACAATCACATTGGTGATACGAATGTACACGATGAATTTTGGGGAAGAAAATATGACGTTAACCAATTTGATATTTGTGATTATTTAAAAAAATGGAGAAAAAAAGCTGGCATATCTACTCAAAAAGTTGATGCACATTTTGGTTATGCGCACACCGCGGGTCATTGGTTTAGAAAAGATAATAACTCTGGAAGTATTCCAAACCCAGATGATTGGCGAGGACTAAAAAAACTTTTAAAATTTGATAATAAATACGACAAACAAGTTACAACTTTGGTAAAGAAAAAAATAAGATTTGAACAATCTTTAAGAGTAACTAACTGGGATAGACCAAGTGATACAATAACTGCAACAAGCCCTGAAATACATGTAAATTTAAAAAGAAGATTATCTGTTAGAGAGTGCGCTATTCTTCAGTCGTTTCCGGATGATTTTATCTTTGAGGGGGCCACTTTTAGGAGTATGCACAAACAAATAGGTAACGCTGTGCCTGTGTTACTTGCCGAAAATATCGCCAAAAAAATAAAAAATATATTAATTAAGAAAGAAACTTTAAGAGCTGCATCTTAGAGGGAATAGAGTTGTTTCTAATATAGTTTCTATTTATATAAATTTTATTTAATCTTTTTTCATTAATAAGTTTAAATTTTTTACATCTTCCCATTTTAAATCTACATTTTTTTTTACTAATATTTCCACCGGCACCTATTGGTTCTGTACCATAAACATCAGATAATTGACCGTTCGGCATACAACTAACATTAATATTTATGATTTCACATTTTCCTTCAGAAACATTGTACAAAATCGAAATAAAATAGGTTAAGGCCGGCAATTCTTTAATGGTGCCACCATCATTGACTTTGTAATAATTAGGTAAATTTCCCTCAAATGCAAAAGTTCCACCTTGTCCTTTTTTATTATAATTTATTTTATAAGAACTTTGATTTGCTTCGATTTTTGGCTGCCAATGGTCTCCTATATTAGTTGATGGTTGATTACTTTTTAAATCTATATGAATTACCGCATCATCAGACTCGAACATTAGATCAGAGCCAATTGGGGAAGAGTTTGCATTTTTTAAATCAGACGATCCTTGTTGTAGTAATGAATAAATAACTCTTTCAAAACCAACATCGTAACCTTTATCTTCATCTTTTTTAATATTTACCCAGTGACTAGAAATTTTATTCATTGATTTCAAAGCTGGTAAAATGTTATTTCTAATATTTGCCTTAAGTATAGCACTTATAGTCTCTAAGTAACTGAATTCTAGATTTTCTAAATCTTTATCTTCCATAATTTTCACTTTTGAGTCTCTATAACTGCTAATTCATCAACAAGATTGTTATATTTATTTCCCGCATGAGCTTTAACCCATTTCCAACTTACTTTATGTTTTTGGCACGAATTATCTAACTTAACCCAAAGATCTTTATTTTTTACAGGTTTCTTATTTGCGCTTTTCCAATTATTTAATTTCCACTTTTTAATCCAATCAGTAATTCCATCTTTGACATACTTGGAGTCGGTATAAATTGTAATTTCTGACTTTTTTTTAATTTTATTTAAAGCCATAATTGGAGCCATCAATTCCATCCTATTATTTGTTGTGCTCACTTCGTTTCCTGAAATATTAGATTGATTGGATTTTTCATTCAGTATTATTGCTGCCCAGCCCCCTTTACCAGGATTTCCCGAACAAGCTCCATCGGTATAAATTTTATATTTCATATTAAACCATATAATCGTCTAAACCCTTAGCATTTTTATGAAATTCAAGACGTTTGAGATATTCAATTGGGTCTTTAATTTTTACGATTGCATCATCAACAATATTTATGGAGTCAAAAACTCTTGTTAAAAGAAATCTTAAAGCGGCACCTTGCGATAAAACTTTAATATAATTTTTTTCCTCATCGGAGATTTTACGTATATCATTGTAACCCTCAAAGAACTTTTTTGCTTTGGTTACATTAAAGCTTAAATTTTCACTTATACCATCAAAACAAAGTGCATTAAAACATATTGCTATTTCAAATGCATAAAAATCATTACATGAAAAATAAAAATCTATAAAACCTGAAAAATTGTTATTTTTGAAAAAAATATTATCATGAAAAAGATCAGCGTGTATTATACCTTTTGGTAAATTTTCAGGCCAATCTTTTTCAACATCCCTCAAATTTGTCTCAATTAATTTTGGAAGATCTGGATGGATTTGATTACATCTATCCTTTACTTGATCAAAAATTTTTCTCCATGATTTTACAGAAAGATCATTATTCCTTTTAAAATTAAAATTTTTGGTAATTTCATGAAGTCTCGCAGCTTCTTTTCCAACTGAACCGCAATCATCTGGTGACAAGTTTGTCTTTGATTTTCCTTCTAAAAAACTAACTAACATAAACTTTTTAGAACCAAGATCGCTTATATATTTATTATTTTTGTTTAAAATTGGCTTTGGACAAAAAAAGTTTTTATTACTTAATTCTACCATCAATTTCGAAAAAAACGGTAGATCATCTTTATTAACTCTTTTTTCATAAATTGTTAAAATAAATTTACCTTTATCAGTCTCCACTAAATAGTTGGTATTTTCTATACCCTCTTTAATACCTTGATAATTTTTCATACCACCTAAATTATAATTTGAAATAATGGATATAATATTTTCCTTATCAAGCTTAGTATAAATGGCCATTTAATTTAATTCTTTAGGCAGCT
The DNA here is from genome assembly GCA_902573425.1 of uncultured Pelagibacteraceae bacterium. Taxonomy (GTDB): domain Bacteria; phylum Pseudomonadota; class Alphaproteobacteria; order Pelagibacterales; family Pelagibacteraceae; genus Anoxypelagibacter. The sequence continues at coordinate 218,759 of CACGJO010000001.1, read as the reverse complement.
TAAATACCACATTTTCATTTGCTGTAACTACTTCTTCAATAGAAACATCCATATCATTTTTAATTTCTGAAATAAAATTTTGAACTAATTCTTCAGGCGCAGAAGCACCAGAAGATAGACCGATAGTTTTACAATTTTTTATTTTGTCTAATGGTGCGTTTTTTCCGTAAAAGATTAGTTCAGAATTTTTACAACCTGATTTTTTTGCAACTTCTACTAATCTTGCAGAATTTGATGAGTTTCTACTTCCAATTACAAAAAACATTTCACAATTTGGAGCAATCTTTTTTACTGCAACTTGCCTGTTTGTAGTCGCATAACATATATCCTCTTTAATAGGCCCTTTAATATCTGGAAATTTATTTTTCAAAGCATCTATTATCTCTTTAGTATCATCTACTGATAAAGTTGTTTGAGTAACATAGGCCACAGGTTTAGAAAAATTTAAATTATCTACCTCATCTTTTTTTTCGATTAATTTGATCGAGCCTTTTGGCAGTTGTCCCATTGTTCCAATAACCTCTGGATGATTTTTGTGACCAATTAAAACAATATCAAAACCTTTTTTATATAATTGCTCTGTTTCTCTATGTACTTTTGAGACAAGAGGACATGTAGCATCAATATAGAAAACTTTTTCAAGGTTTGCTTCTTTTGGAACTGATTTGGGTACACCATGAGCTGAAAATATAACTGGTCTAGATTTATCTTTAATCTCAGAAATTTCCTCAACAAATATAGCTCCCAAATTTTTTAAGTTCTCAACAACATTCTTATTATGTACAATTTCATGTCTGACATAAACTGGGCTACCATATTTACTTAGAGCTTTTTTTACTATTTCAATTGCTCTATCAACACCAGCACAAAAACCTCTGGGAGCAGCTAAAAAAATTTTAATTTTTTGTTTCATTTTTTTCAATTAAATACTCGAGCAATATATGCGGGAACGTTAGTGACGCCAAACCAATAAATATAACTTGCATAATTGCAGTATTTAAACCATAAAAGTTTGCAATAAAAAATACCGCCAATAAATATAATATTGCAGTTATAATTGTTAATGGTAGAGCTTTTTTAATAAACAATTTGATACCGTTTGAAAAATTAGCTTCATCCAATTCAAGAACAATAGAAATTATATGTCTTATGGAATGTAAAAAACAAAAGTAAATTGTAAAAGCTAATAAAGGTGAAAAAACAAAATTTATAAGAAGAATTAAAAGTAAATCCAAAAATAATATTTCAAAATTATCAAAATTATTTCTAAACACAAAGTATAAGTAGCCTAAAAAATTAAATATTAGACAAACATTAATTAGCCAATGTTCATTTTTAATAAAAATTAAAAAACTATTATTTATAAATAATAATTCAAATATTTTTAAAGTTTCATCGGTATGAAAGAAGAGGGGCGAGAATATAATTAAAGAACCTTTCACCAAGTATAAAAATTGATCAAAACTTGAATTTTTTTTAATTAAAAAAGACGTGTCCTCCCTACCAAAATGGTAAGAAGCAATTAATAAAAAAGCTAATAGAGTTATCAAAGAAAAGAATATCCAAGATATAATGATTAAAATTGAAATACAAATATAAGAGAAATAAAACACTAATTTATTATTAATTTTATAAATTTTTAAAATCTTATTTGCTTTATAGTTGTCTAAAGCTCCATGAGATATACCAACAGACAAAATTAAAAAGAGGCATACAAAAGGAACTATTGTTTGATTTGAAAATTCAAAATTTTTAGCAAAAATTAAAGTAATGACTGAAAAAATTATTGTTAAAACTGAGAAATAGAATGTGTGTTTACCGTAAATATTTTTCATCATACTAGTTAAAAAGAGATTTTATAAACATCCATTTTGGCATTTTTAAAATAACAAAAACATCATCGATAAAACTACTTTTATTTGAAAGAAATTTTATTGTTCTTTCTGTGTTTCCATTAAACATTTTATAAAATATATTTGGCATTCTTTCAGGATTTGATTTTAATACTTTTAAAAAAATGTTATCTAAAAAATTATATTTTTTGCCAATATGGTAAGATTTAGTTTTAGTTATATTCTCAAGATTTTTAACAATAAACTTACTATGTTCTTGAATATTGAGAAAAGTGTATCCTGTGCTTAAACGTGTCATTCCTCCTGCGGCACCAATATTTATACAAGTTCCGGTTTCAGGTTGGTTAACTTCAAATAATGGTATGGAGCCTTTTTCTTTGAAATTTATTTTATAATTTTTTATACCTAAATTTTTATCAATATAAATTTTTAATTGATTATCATAATCTGTCAAATCTCCATTTTCTAAACTTGATATCCAAGTTGTTTCGACTAGAGCTTTATTTTTTGTGAAAGGCAGAATGTAAAAGAAATGAACATTATTTCTTTGTTCACAATCAAAATCCATTAAAGTCAGAGACTCATCGTCAAATATTTTTTCACTTGTTTCAATTTCAACTCCTTGAAAATGTTGCCAAAGTTTAGTTTTATTTTCTTTGAAAAAAAAATCAGAACTGGGATAGAGGACACTATTAAAGAGTATTGAAAAATGTCCAACCTCATCTTCTTTAAAAAACTTTATGTTGTTATTTCTTTTTAATTTGGAAGTTATTTTTTTATAAAATTTTCCACTATCAATGCTTTGATAAGGATAATTTTTAGTATTAACTTTATTTAAATTGCTATTTGCTTTTATAGAAAAATTATTCCAGCTTTTAATAACACAATCTTCAAATTCATGATTACAAACCTTCCAAAAAGACCAAGTTTTATCTCTTTTGTACTCAGTTCTTGGCTCTATAATTGCTAAAGTTTTGTCTCTTAATTTCCCGTTTATCTCTAAATGGTATGCTAAAGACAAACCTGCACAACCACCCCCAAATATTTTATAGTCAAATTCTCTCATTTAATTCTATATGCTCATTAATTAAATTGTATTCTTTTTCTTTCTCATACTTACTTTTTTTAATAAAAAAAAGAACAACTAAATCTTTAATGGAAAATAATGTTTGTACTATTTTACCAAAATTAGATACATAAATTTTTTCAGCTTTTTTGTAGCTATCTAAATTTTTTTTTTTTAAAATTTTTTTACCTATTTGTCTATATACTCTTCTCGCAACAACTATCGAAAATCTACAGTTTAAAGGAATATCTTTTATACCAATAAAAGAACTATTATAAAATGTGTCAGCAATATAGATAATTTTTTTAATATTTATGAGAGTATCTTTTGAGTAGTTGATTAGATAAACTCTATTTTTTTTTTCATCTTCGACAACATCTCGGGCTATATTTGTAAGTTGCATAGCAATTCCTAAATATATAGCTCTTCGGAGAGTATCTCTTTTTTGAATATTAAAAATTTTAGCCATCATTAAGCCAACTGTCCCAGCAACCCTATATGAGTATATAAATAATTCTTTTTCATTTTTGAACTTAACCTCCTCTTTTATGTCTGACTCCACACCGTCAAATAAGTCATCAACTATTTTTTTTGATATATTAAACTCATTCATTAACGTCCACATATTTTTTATTACTACATTCTCATAATTTTTGTTTTCAAAATTATTTTTAAATTTTATGAGCTCATTTTTTTTATAATCTAAACTCGCCTCCTGGTCTGCGATATTGTCTACAGTTCTACAAAAATCATATAATTTTGAACAATTTACATAAATATTTTTTGGTAAAAAAAATCCAGACCAATTAAATGATTTTGCATAAATAGATAAATAGTTTTTTGTAGTCATTATAAAATTTTATCTAAAACCTTAGCTGAAGAAATTACACCTGGCATTCCTGCGCCAGGATGAGTTCCGGCACCAACAAAATATAAATTATTAAAAATCTCAGATTGATTATGAAATCTAAAATACGCTGATTGTGAAAACTTTGGTTGTATAGAAAATCCTGAGCCATGTAGTGTAGACAAATCTTTTTCAAAATAATCTGGTGTGAGATAAAAATCACTAACAACATTTTTTTTTATATCAGGTAAAACTGATTTATCCATTTTATCTAAAACTAAATTTTTAAATTTCTCACCTTCATTTGACCAATTAATCTTTGATAAATTATTAGGAACTGGAACCAGGACGTAAAAAGCATCCTGACCACTTGGTGCCATATTAGGATCTGTTGCAGAAGGTCGATGTAAATAATAACTTATATCATCTGATAGAATTTTTTTTTCAAAGATTTTCTCTAAATGTTTTTTATAGGATTTTCCAAAATAAATTGTATGATGAGCAACATCTTTATATTGCTTTTTTGATCCAAAATAATAAACAAAAAGTCCCATTGAATAATCCATTCTTTTTATTTTTTGTTTAAAAATAAAATTATAATTATTTTCAGATTTAATTAAATTTTTGTACACATTCGGTGGATCAGAATTACAAACAACATAATCACAATTTATAATTTTAGAGCTATTGATTTTTACAGATTTAACTATTTTGTTGGATGAAATTATTTCTGTAACTTCTGCATCTTTAATTACCTTAATACCTTCTTCATTCATTAATTTCTCAAGTGCTTTTACAACACTTCCCGTACCACCCATTGAATAGTGAATACCCCATTTTTTTTCTAAAAATAAAATAAGTGTATATATTGAAGTTGTTGTGAACGGGTTTCCTCCCACCAGAAGAGGATGCATACTAAAAACTCTTCTTAACTCTTCATTCGAAATATAATTTGAAACTAATCCATAAACAGATTTGTAACTTTTTAAATTCAACAAAGCAGGTATCTGCTTGATCATAAAAGATAAGTTATTAAAAGGTTTATCAGATAATTCAGTAAAACCTTTATCAAAAATTTTTTCAGTAAACTTAACTAAATTCTTATATCCCCCTAGGTCCTTTTCAGAAAATTTTCTTATTTCTTTTTCCATCGAATCTTCATGGCCTGAATAATCAAAAGTTCGTCCATCATTAAAAACAAAACGATACCATAAATTGAGTGGTACTATTTTTACGTAATCAGAAATTTTTTTATTAAATAATGAAAATAATTCCTCAAAAAGATACGGGGCAGTTATAACTGTTGGTCCACCGTCGTAAATAAAGCTACCTTTTTTAAAAACTCTAGCTCTTCCACCCAAGTCAGGATGTTTTTCAACTAGAGTTACATCATAACCTTTTGCTCTTAATCTAAGAGCTGAAGCTAAACCACCGAATCCAGATCCTACAACAATAACTTTTTTTGCCATTATTTGGGATCTTACGCTAGATTGATTTGTTTTTTAAAATTTTTTTTGCCTCATCGATGCTTGAAATATAAATTTTATCAAGCTTTTTCTTATCTATAGAATTTTTTATGATTTTCTCAACAGAGTTCATAGCTATTTCTACTGCTAAATTTTTTATATCTTTGATAGCTTGTAATTTCATTTGTTTAATTTTATCTTCTGCCGTTTTTTTTCTATTTTCAATAACTTCATGAAATTCTTTGTTTGTTTTGATTATATTTTGCTCTGTTTGTTTTTCGGCATCTTCTAACATTTTTTTAATTTCCGTCTTAGATTTACTAATTTTAGTATCATAATTACTTAAAATATTTTTGGCTTCATCTTTTAATTTCTCTGCATGTTCAATTTCACTTTTAATACCTTTTATACTCTCACTTAATGATTGATCAATTTTTTGTGGAACTTTAAAGTAAAAAAGTAAAACCACAAAAAGCAAGAAAGAGATTGCTACCCAAAATGTTGCATCTATCATTTTATTTACCCTTTTGATATTCCTTAATTGTTTGTTGAACTGAAGCTTCAACACTACTTTTATTAAGATCTTCACCAAATATATCCTTTACCAAATTTGATGTGATATCTTCCGAAATTGACTTTATCTTATTGAAAGAATCTTTTTTAAATTTTTTAATCTCAGTTTCAGCGTTTAAAATTTCTTTATCTATATTTTTTTGAGCCTCATCTCTTTTTATTTGCATATCTTCATTTAGTTTTTGTCTGCTTTTTGATATTATTTTCTTAACATCGATTTTTGCAGTTTCCATCAAACTATTATACTCATTTAATTTTAATTCTGCTTGTTCCTTAAAAGTTTTTGCTTCTTCTAAATCTTTTCTAATTTTATCTTCCCTCATATCAATACTGCCTTTTATTTTAGGAATAAAAATTTTTGATATTAAGATGTAAATTGTTAAAAAAATAATTATAAGCCAGAATACTTGTGACGGCCAATACTCAGGGTCAAGCTGAGGCATACCTGCCTCAGCTGAATAAAGATTTTTCTCTAAAAATAAGAGAAAAGTAATTATAGCAAATAACTTTTTCATACTTTTTTTAATTAAAAAGCAAAAAGTATAATTAAAGCTACTACTAATCCAAAAAGACCAGTGGCCTCGGCTAATGCAAATCCCAAAAGCAAATTTGGAAATTGTTTTTGAGCTGCAGAGGGATTTCTCATTGCACCGGATAGATAATTTCCGAAAATTATTCCAATACCAACCCCAGCACCAGCCAAAGCAATTGCGGCAAGACCTGCGCCGATCATTTTTGCTGCTTCTAGTTCCATGTTTCCTCCTTTTTTATTGTTAGTGATGTAAATTCAATGCATCATTTAAATAAATGCATGTTAAAATTGCAAATACATAAGCTTGTAAAAAAGCAACTAAAATTTCTAAACCTGTTAAAGCAACTGAAAAACTTAAAGGGAGCCAACCTCCAATTAAACCAAGACTAATCACAAACCCACCAAAAACTTTTAACATTGTGTGTCCAGCCATCATATTAGCAAAAAGTCTAACCGATAGGCTTATAGGTCTACTAAGATAAGAAATTATTTCTATGATACTAATTATTGGTAATAAAACTATTGGAACACCACTTGGCACAAAAATTTTTAAATATTTAAATCCATGCATTACAAACCCAAGTATCGTAACACCAATAAATATAAACAAAGCAAACGTTAAAGTTACTATTATATGACTAGTGACAGTGAAAGAGTAGGGTAGCATGCCTACCATATTGCAGAAGAGTATAAAAACGAACAAACTAAAAATAAATGGAAAAAAGGGCTTAGCTTTTTGACCGGCTGTGTCACTTATCATTTTTGAAATAAAATTATACAGCATTTCTGAAATCAATTGTATTTTTCCAGGTATTAATTTTTTTTCTCTGGTACCAAATAGTAGTAAAATTAAAATTAACACAGCACTTATAACCATGAAAAGACTTGAATTTGTGAAGGATAAATTTATTCCTGAGATTTCTATTTCAGGACCAATTTTACGAACTTGAAATTGTTCCATTGGATTTGTTGCCATTATTTTATATCCCTTTGCATTTTTCTTGCAGCTTTAATAACGTTTGTAATACCAGCAGCAGCCCCAAATAAGAAAAATACTATAATTAATATTGGTTTAGTACCAAACCAATTATCTAAAATAAACCCAATAATTGTCCCAACGATAACGGCTGCGACCAACTCTGTTCCCAATTTAAATGCATTCCCAAGAAAAACACCCTTTTTATCTGCATTTTGAGTTTTATCTTTTTGCAATTTTGATTTTGCAATTTTTAGGCGAGTTTTTAAATCCTCTAAGTCGCTCATGAGAAAATTTTAAGCAACCAATTCTTCTGCCCGTTGTAAATCGACAGCCACAAGTTTGCTGATACCTTTTTCAGGCATTGTTACACCATAAAGTCTATTCATTTTCGACATAGTTAAAGCATGGTGAGTTATTATTATAAACTTGGTTTTAGTAATTGAAATAAGCTGATCTAGCAATGAACAAAACCTAGTTACATTTGCATCGTCCAACGGTGCATCAACTTCATCTAAGATACATATAGGCGAAGGATTAGTTAAAAAAATTGCAAATATAAGTGAAATAGCTGTTAAAGCCTGTTCTCCACCAGACAAAAGAGTTATTGATTGCAACCTTTTTCCTGGTGGCGAAACTAACATTTCTAATCCAGCTTCTAAAGGATCATCCGAGTCTACTAGTTCGAGCTTAGCATTCCCTCCATTAAAGAGCTTTGTAAAAACCTCATTAAACTTTCTATTTACTTTATTAAAAGCATCTAAGAGTCTTTCTCTGCCCCTTTGATTTAACTCATTAATACTAGATTTTAATTTAACTATTGCAGATACAAGATCAGTTCTATCATCTTCCATTTTTTTTATAGTTGCTCTATATTTTTCAGTTTCTACATCTGCTCTTAAGTTAACAGAACCTAAAGACTCTCTATCTTTTTTGAGTTTGTTCAATTTATCTTCTTGTTCTTTTACTGATGGTGGTTTGGGCAAGTCGTTTAAATCAGAAATAGATAATAAATTGTTTATATTCTCTAATTTTAGTTCATTCTTAACTAAATATATAAGATCCATTTTTCTTTGATCAATTCCCTCTATCGTAGCTTCTTGTCTTGCTTTATTTTCTCTTAAAACAACAGATTTTTCCTCTATATCCCGCAGCTTATTATTGGCTTCGATATAATTTGCTTCGACTTTTTCTATTTCTATTTCTAAATCATTATTTTGTTTTTCAGTATTTTCAAGTTTTTGGATATTCTGACCTTTATTTATTGCAATTTGTTCAGGATTCTTTTGGTTTTCATCTAACTCTAATTCAACTTTTTTAACTCTATCACTCAACTCCAGCATCATTTTTTCAGAATTAACTTTTAGATCTTTCCAATTTTCTAATTCTTGATCAATATTTTTTATTCTTTCCTTTCTTTTTATAGAGTCACTTCTAATTGTTTGGTTTTTACCAAATGAGGATGCATATCTCTCTTGGGACAGTGTTATATTCTCAATAAGTCCTTTTACATTTATACTCAAATCATTCCTATCTATAACTTCAATATTTTTGATCTGATTTTGTAAAATTTCATTAATTTTTTTTAGTCCTGAGTTCGCCTCATCTAATCTTGAGTCCTCTAAACTTCTTATTACAGATTTATTTATTTCATCAATTTTAATAAAAATTTTAAGCTGTTCTTTTAGGTCAACAGACTCCAGTTTTTTTTCTAAAAAGTCATCAAGTTTAATCTGATGATCTTTAAGTTCGCTTCTTGATAAATCTAGATCTATCTCTGATTTTTTTTCAATATCGAATAATTGTCTTTCGGTTTTTAAAAGTTCATTTTTTTCTTCTAAGATTCTCTTTTCATTTAATGATGCATCTAGTGATATACTTTTCTCCCTCTCCAGATCTGATTGGATAGTTTTAATATTATTTAATAATTTTATATTTAAATCTTTAACTCTTTTTTCTTCCTCATTTAAATTTGAAATCTCTAAATTAATTTTTTGAATTGAGGAAGAATTTTCAATTTTTTTGTCCTTCAATGGCTCAAGTTTTTTACTTTCTTCCTCCACTAATTCTTTATTATGCTCAATATCTTTTTTTACAGAATTAACTTCATTATCAATCGCTGAAAGCTTAACTTTTACTTGAGAAGTTTCATTTTCAATTTCCTGAAGTTTCAAATAAAAAAGTCCTGCTTCGACAGTTTTTATTTTTTCAGATATTTCCCTATATCTCGTAGCTTCCTCGGCTTGCTTTTTTAAGTTTTCAAGTTGTTTCTCTTGTTGTTTTTTTAATTCATCAGCTCTTTTAAGATTATTTTCTGCAGCATTTAATCTTGTCTCAGCCTCATGCCTTCTAATGTGTATCCCAGAAATTCCCGCAGCCTCCTCTAAAACTGATTTTCTCTCTTGTGGTTTTGCTGTAACAATCATTCCAATTTTCCCCTGACTTATTATCGATGGTGAGTGAGCTCCAGTGGATAGGTCAGCAAAAAAAGTCTGTACATCTTTTGCTCTTACTTCTTTTTCATTAATAAAATATTTTGAACCTTTTTCACGTTCAATTTTCCTCTTGATTACTATTTCTTCCATATTCAAATATTTTCCAGGACCCTCTTTTTGTGAATTATCTATTGTAATTATTACTTCTGATATATTTTTTGCTGGTTTATTTGATGTTCCTGAAAATATTATATCTTCCATACCAGATCCTCGCATACTTTTTGCAGATGTTTCCCCCATACACCATCGTAAAGACTCAACAATATTTGATTTACCACACCCATTAGGCCCAACTATCCCCGTTAAACCGTCTTGAATAAAAAAAGTAGTTTTATCAAAGAAAGATTTAAAGCCGATTAATTCCAATTTTTTAAAATTCATAATTTATAATAGTTTTTCTATTTCTTTCTTAAATAAATTATAGTCATGCTTACCATCATATTTTTTTTCATTTATAAAAATTGTGGGAGTAGATTGAATAGAGTATTTTTTGCTTCCATTTATTCTAATTTCTAATATTTCATTTTCTAAATTTTCATTTACTAAGCAATTTTTTATTCTATCATCATTTAAATCATATTTCTTTGCGATTTTTGACAATTTGGAGTTAATGTTGTTAATATCATTTCCTGAGGCCCATTCTTCTTGTTTTTCATAAATTTCATCTAAAAGAGCTATTCTTTTTTTGTGATCAGTCACACATCTTAAAATTTTTTCTGCATTCAAAGCGGCCAAATCTAAAGGGAAACTATGGTGCTCGAATCGAACATAGTTTGAATCTATGAATTCTTTTTTTAATTTAATAAAAACATTTTTATGAAAATCGGCACAATATGGACAAGTCAAGGAAGAAAATACTTTTACCGTTACTTTAGCATCTTTGTTTCCAGCATAAACTTTTTTATCTATCTCCAAAGCATTAGAATTGAAATTAGATAAGCATAATATTGTTAAAAAAAAAATAGTAAAATACCCAATATATTTAATTTTCATTTTATTTTTTGTTATTAAATGCATTTATCAAATTATTGATTTTTTTCTTTAACTCAGGATTTTGTATCTTTTCCAATTTTTTTTGATACTTAGAATTTTTATTGTTTGTAAAATTTATATTTTTTTTAGGATCAATTTTTTCTTTAATTAAAAATATTTTAATATTTTTTACAAATTTATATCCAAAAAAAACATTTATTCTGTCTATGATTTTTGATTTATTATATTCTATTAAAAGCTGATCACCATGAAAAACATTCAAATGTAGAATTCCATCTTTTAATTCTTTTCCAGTTTTAATTGATTTTGGATAACAAACATCAGATATTTGTTTTCCAACTAAATCTGACCAGTTATTGATTATCGAAGCGTAGTTGTATCCACCTTTTTTTAAAATTGTTTTAAGACCATTAGGAAGAGTTTTAGACATAGGCCTTAATCCTTGAATAGGGAAGGCACTTTTATTATTATAATTTTTTTTACTATGCATTTAAAGTTTAATTTATCAAAAAAAATAATTAGTTGGTATGATAATAATAAGCGCGCATTACCTTGGCGTGTACCATTTCATTCACCAAAAAAGCTATACTATAGATTGTTGAGTGAGTTTATGCTGCAACAAACACAAGTTAAAACTGTAATTCCTTATTTTTTAAGATTCACAAACAAAATCTCAACACTTAAAAAACTCTCAAAAACTAATGAGAAACAAATTCTTAAATACTGGGAAGGATTAGGATATTACAGAAGAGCCAGGCACTTATTAGCGACTTCTAAAATTATAATTAAAGAAAAAAATTCAATTTTACCAAAAACTTTATCTGAGCTTAAAAAGCTTCCAGGTATTGGTGATTATACTGGAAATGCATTATTGGGACTCGTTTATAACCAGCCCAGAATTGCCCTAGACAGCAATGTTAAGAGAATCTTCTCAAGACTTATTAACAAAAGAGAAAATAAAATAAATTTTGAAAAATTTGTAACAAAAAACAGAAATAAATTATTTAATTCAAAAAGAAACTCAGATTTTGTTGAAGCTATAATGGAGTTTGGATCCCTTGTCTGCAAACCAAAAGATCCTCATTGTAATATCTGTATTTTTAAAAAATTTTGTAAATTCAAAAAATCTAATACAAAAAATAAATTAACTTCACCAATTAATTTTAGTAAAAAAAGTTATAGTATTTTTTGTTATATAAATAATAACAAACAAATTGGTTTAACAAATAAAAATGATTTAGGTTTTCTAAAAAACTGCAATCTTCCCATCATTAAAGAAAAAATAAATAAACAAAAAGTAAAAAACTGGAATTTTTTATGTAATTATAAAAATTCGATTTCAAACAAAACACTAAATATAGATTTGTATTATAAATTTTCACGCAAGATTCCAAAAGACTTAAGTTGGTATTCGTTATATGATAAAAAAGAATTTATACCCACATTTACTAAAAAAATATTTAGACGATTAGAAAACTTATATTAATGAAAAAAAAAATTGCTATAATAGGGTCTGGCATCGCTGGTCTCACTATTGCGAATCTCTTTAAAGCAAATTCGAACTTTGAAATAATGGTTTACGAAAAAGAAAAAATTCTAAGCTTGGAGGAAGGCTATGGAATTCAACTAGCGCCAAATAGCATATCCATTTTAAATAAAATTGGTTTTTTAAATATAAATAATAATAATTTATTTAATCCATTAGTATTAAATTTTTATTCTGGGGATGATAAAAAAATTTGTAATTTAGATTTGTCTAATTTTAATTCTGAAAAAATAAAATATACAACTTTAAGAAGATCAACATTAATAGAATTTTTAAAGAGTAATTTATTCGCAAATAATATTCGCTTTGGAAAAGAAATAAAAAAAGTTTCAAAAATTAAAGAAAAACTTTTAATTAATTTTAAAGATAATACCAATGATTTAGTAGATTATATTGTTGTCTCAGATGGTGTTTTTTCAAATACAAAATCAGTTATCGAAAATAAAAATATAAATCCAAGTTATAGTGGTTCAATTGCAATAAGAACATTACTTCAATCTACACAAGATTTTATTTACGAGGAAAAAAGTATATCTCTTATAATGCTAAAAAATGCTCATATTGTTATTTATCCAGTTAATAAAGATAGGAAATTAAATATAGTTACTATAATTAGGCAAAAATTAAAAACAAATATAGATGCTAGAGCACTAATCCAAAAAGAAATACTTTCACAGAACAAAAATTTAGAAAATTTATTTAAAGGAAATTTAGAGTCTTGGCCTATATATACTAGCAAAAAACCATCAAAATCAATTTATGAAAATTTATTTTATTTAGGTGATGCATTTTATACTTTTCATCCCACTATGGCGCAAGGAGCTTCACAATCTATTGAGGCCGCATATGAGTTATTTAATTTACTCTCTAAAAATAGTAAAGCAGTCCAAAATCTTTACTTTAAAAAACGGCTTGAGAAAACTAAACTTATCAATAGCAGGTCAAAGTTAAATTATTTTTCTTTTCATTTATCAAATCCCTTAATGGTAAAAGCGAGAAATTATCTATTAAGAAAAATTACAAAAAAAGAAAAATTTTTAAACAAATACTTAGGAATTATTTACAAAACTATTTAAGAAGAAGGTCTTAACTTTTCCCTTAAATTATCAATTGGCTTAAGGTCATTTCCTGAAATATAATGCCAATAAGTCCAACCGTTGCAGCTTTCAGCTCCAATAATTTTTGCAGCCACTTTATGGATTGATCCCTCAGCTTTTTGACACTTTAAGCTTCCATCAACCATTATTTTAGCATTATACCTCTTTTTTACGTCAAAAAGAGTAGTTCCAGGTTTTATTAATCCCATTTCAATTAACGATCCAAACGGAACTCTTGGTTTAGACTTATTATTTGGAAGAATGTCAAGATAATCATCTTTAATTTCCAATGTTTCATTAATTCTTTGTTTTGCTGCTTGAAAATATTTTTTATCTTTTTCTACGCCAAAATACTTCCGACCTAATTTTTTTGCAACAACAGCTGTAGTTCCGGTACCTAGGAAGGGGTCAAATATGGAATCGCCTTTATTTGTTGTAGCCAATATTATTCTATGTAATAACGCCTCAGGTTTTTGTGTTGAGTGAATCTTCTTACCATCTTTTTTTAATCTTTCTTTACCGTTACAAATTGGAAGTATCCAGTCCGACCTCATTTGCAAATCATCATTCAAACATTTTAAAGATTGGTAATTAAATGTATATCTTGATTTTTTATTTTTTGATGCCCAAATTAAAGTTTCATGTGCATTTGTAAATCGAGTGCCTTTAAAGTTAGGCATCGGATTATTTTTTCTCCAAATTACATCATTCAATATCCAGTAATTCAAATTTTGAATATGGTAACCTAGTCTGAAAATATTATGGTAAGTTCCTATCACCCACATAGAACCATTATCTTTCAGAATCCTTTTACATTCCTTCAGCCAATATTTAGAAAATTTATCATAATGTTCGAAACTTGAAAACTGATCCCACTTATCGTTAACTCCATCTACCTTGCTGTCATCAGGTCTTGTAAGCTTTTCACCAATTTGCATATTGTAGGGAGGGTCTGCAAAAACTAAATCGAAACTTTTATCTGGAATTCTCTTTAAAATTTCAATTGAGTCTCCATTTTCTATCTTGTTAATAATTTTCGTCATTTATTCAATTCAACCCGAAATTGAATCCAGCGTCAATTTTTTTTTTTATCTTTTGGAGTCTATTGTGTGTTAGAGAAATCTATCTAGACAATATGTTGTGTACAGGCTTATAACTTTTTCTGTGAAAATTTGTAATACCAAATTTTTTCAGTGCACCCAAATGTTGGTCAGTACCGTAACCAAAATTTTTATGCCATTTATATTGAGGAAATTTATTTCCTAATTTTATCATATAAAGATCTCTGTAAACCTTTGCCACAATAGAGGCTGCTGAAATACACTTAATTTTTTGGTCACCCTTAACTACTGTTTTTGAATTCTTTAATTTTTTAGGCGCATGTGTTCCATCGATGAGAAAAATATGCGGTTTTCTTTTAAGTTTTTTTGCAGCTCTTTCCATCGAAAGTAAAGAAGCATTAAAAATATTATACTTATCTATTTCTTTAACAGAGGCAGAACCAATAGCGTACCAAGAGTTTTTTTTTATATGTTCAGCAATTTTTAATCTATCTTTAAAAGAAATAGTTTTTGAATCCTTCAGAATTTTTTTGTCAATATTTTTTTTTAAAATTACAGCACAAGAAATAACTGGACCAGCCAAACAACCTCTTCCAACTTCGTCAACACCTGCAAAAATTTTACTAGCCATTTAATTTTATCTTTAATTCAGATATTTTTTTTCTTACCATTTTTAAATCTTCCCAAGCATATTTTTTTTGCTCGGGCTGTCTCATTAAAAATGCGGGATGGAATGATGCAATAACTTCAGTGTTTATTTTGCCTATTTTCTTTTTTATCCATTTTCCTCTAGCTTTAGAAATTACGATTTCATTTCCAACCAATGCATTTAAAGCTGTACTACCTAATAGCAAAAGAATTTTAGGACTTATTATTTCTATATGATTGGTTAGAAAAGGTAGGTATCTGTTTATTTCTGCATCGGTTGGCCTTCTATTCAAAGGAGGTCTAAAATTTACGACATTAGAGATATAAACATTATTTCTGCTAAGTTTTATAGCTTGAAGCATTTTATCCAAAAGTTTTCCAGCTCTTCCCACAAAAGGCTTACCTTCCTTGTCTTCATTTGCACCTGGACCTTCTCCGATTATCATTACTTTTGCATCTGGATTGCCATCTGAAAATACAATTTGTTGTGCACTATTCTTAAGTTCACAATTTTTAATAGAATTAATTTTATTTTTTAATAAATCTAGATTTTTAAATTTATCTTTTGAATACACTGATGTGATATTTTGTTTATATCTTTTTAATGGTTTTTTGTCGTAAACCACTTCATTATTTAACAGTTTGTGATAAAACTTACTTTTAGTATTTTTAATAATTAATTTATTTTTCATGCTCTAAAACTATGATCAAATTTAAAATTTTTTGGAAGACTTTATTATACACTTTTATTTTTATAGGTATATTCAATTCTGCCTTAGCAAAAATATTAGAATTCAATCAAAACGATAAAATTATCTCTAATTATTTTTCCGGGATCATTTCTTTTGACAATTTTGATTATGAGAAATCTCAAGTTTTTTTCAAAAAAATGGACAAAGGCAAAACCACAAACGAAAAATATTCATCAATGCGTATCCAATCATTAGTTAACCTTGAAAAATATCAAGAGGCATATAAATATTCTAAAAAATTAGAAAAAATCGACCAATCAAATTTTAACTCTGATCTTTTTTTAGGAATATATTATTTTAAATCTAATAACTTCGTAAAGTCCAAAAATTATTTTGAAAAACTTAAACTTTCAAGTAATCGTAATTTAGTACCTGAAATTTTACAAAATTCGTTATCTGCATGGTCAAAAATTTCAAATACTCAAAATGAAGATGATCTGAGTCTTCTTGATTTTTCAAATCCTGCATTCGAAAATTTAACTATTATACAAAAAAGTTTTGGTAATTGTTTTCTTAAATTAGACAATACAGCAAATGAGTTTATAAAAGTTATAAATAATGATAAATTGAATTTCTCAAGATACCATTTTTTTGTATCAAATTACTTTTATAATAATAATCAAGAAAAAGACGCAATAAATCTAATTAGATCAGCATCAGAAAAATTTCCCTCTAATTTATTAATTAATCAGTTTAAAAAAATTTTAATTAATGGAGAAGCAAATAAAAATATTTTTAATTGTAATAATAGTACTCATATAATAGCTGAACTTTTTTATATACTGGCCAATGTTCTTTCTTCTCAAGAAGATTATAAACTTTCAAATTTTTATATAAATATTGCAAAATTTTTAAATCCTAAATTTAAATCATACAATGCTTTATTGGCAGAAAATTTTAATAATTTAGATAAACACAATCAGGCTAAAAAGATTTATAAACAAATGTACGAGAATGGATCAGTATATAAGTGGTACTCTGCTAAACAAATAGCATTAATTATGAATAAAAAAAATGAACCTAATTCAAGCAAATTTTTAAATCAGATCTACAAAACTTTAGACGCAAGTATTTCAGAAACATTTGATTTGGCAAACTTTTTAAAAAGTAACGAAAATTATGCTGAAGCAATAAATCTGTATTCAAATATTTTGTTGGAAATTGATCAAACAAATAATTTGTATCCTGAAGTTTTAGAGAGAAGGGGAATGGCTTATGAACGAAGTGATAAGTGGAAGCTTGGTGAGAAAGATTTAATAGAGTCATTGAGGATTAAACCCAAAGAACCGTATGTAATGAATTATCTAGCTTATAGTTGGATTGAAAAAAATCAAAACATTGAAAAGGCATTGAAAATGTTAAGAGAGGCTAATAACCTTAAAAAAAATAATGGGTACATCACTGACTCACTTGGCTGGGCTCTTTTTAAAACCAAGAATTTTTCAGAAGCAAAAAAATATCTTCAAATTGCAATAATGCTAATGCCAAGAGACCCGGTGATTAATGATCATTTCGCAGATTGTCTATGGATGAATAATAATAAAATTCAAGCAAGGTATTATTGGAATAATGCTTTAGAGTTTAAAGCAGAAGATAAACTAAAGAAAAAGATCAAAAGAAAAATTTTATTTGGTTTAGAAAATATTTAATAATTATAGCATTATGGTTAAAGCGTTTTTAAAATCACCAGCTAAAATTAATTTATCGCTAAAAATAGGCAAAAAAATTAATCATGAATATCATGATATTCAGTCTATAATTTTTTTGACCAGTCTCCATGACCAGATAGTAATAAAAAAAATAAACGGACAAAAAGATAAATTCAAATTTACAGGAAAATTTAAAAAAAATATTAAACTTGAAAATAACTCTGCATTGAAAAGTGTATATTTTTTGAGAAAAAAAAACATTATAAATAATAGGTCAAAGTACGAAATAAAAATAAAAAAAAATATACCAGTCTTTTCTGGACTTGGTGGAGGTTCAAGTAATGCCGCAACAATAATTAAATATTTTTATAAAAAGCGTAAAATAATAGATAAAGATATTAATTATTTTGCAAGATATCTAGGTTCAGATTTCAAAATATTTTTCAAAAGTAACAAAATTATTCAAGAAAATTTCCTTAAAATCGAAAATTTTAATTTTAAACACAATTTTTATTTATTGATAGTTTATCCATTTAAAAAAAGTTCAACTAAAGATATTTATAGTAAATTTAGGAAATACGAGAAAATTAAAAAATTAAATATTTTTAATAGGATTTCGAAATTGAAAATGGTCGATAAATTGAAGTCTGAAACCAACTCACTCGAAAGTGTAATTATTTCTAGATTTCCCATAATTAAAAAGGTTTTAAAAGAATTATCTTCATTAAAAAAATGTGAGTTTTCGAGAATTACGGGTTCAGGATCGGCTTGTTTTGGCTTATTTTTAAATAAAAAGGATGCATTACTTGGCTTAAAATTAATAAAAAAGAGATTTCCAAAATTTTGGTGTGTGCTCTCTAGAACTATTTAAATGTGTTTTTTTATGATATATCAAAAAAAACTTTGGGGCGTAGCCAAGCGGTAAGGCAGTGGTTTTTGGTACCACCATCCTAGGTTCGAATCCTAGCGCCCCAGCCAATAATATGCCATTTGTTGACAATATAAAAAATTTTTTATTTCCCTTTTATAAAGATAAAAAGATTAAAGAGATATTTCTACGTCTTAATAGCAAAAATGAAAATAATGTGATGCTGGTTGGAGGTTGTGTTAGAAATTATTTAAATAATGAACAAATTGGAGATATAGATTTAGCAACTACACTAACCCCAGGCGAAGTAATCAAAAAACTTGCAAATACTAATTTTAAAGTTTTAAAAACTGGTATTGATCATGGCACCCTAACTTTACAACAGGATAAGGAAATTTTTGAAATAACTACTTTGAGAGAGGACGTTTCTACAGATGGTAGGCATGCAAAAGTTTCATTTACAAATAGCTGGGAAAAGGATTCAAATAGAAGAGATTTTACAATTAATGCAATTTATTTGGATCAAAATGGAAAAATATTTGATCCACATAATGGTAGGAGGGATCTAAAAGATAAAAAAATCAAATTTATTGGAAATCCTCAAGAACGTATAGAAGAGGATTATTTAAGAATTATAAGATTTTTGAGATTTTCAATTCAATATAAAAATTTCGAAAAGGACAAAGATACTATTAAAATAATAAAGAAAAATATTCCGGGAATACTCAAACTTTCAAAAGAGAGAATTTTTTCTGAAATTATAAAAATTACAAAGCTCTATAATTTAAGTGAACTGGTATCAAATGATGAATTGAAAGAAATTTTTGATGTAATTTTTCCTGAATTTAAATATTTGAACAGATTAAATACATTAGAAAACAGAGAAATTAAAAAATATATAATGTTAGAACATAATTTAGTTTTGGCTCTATTATTAATAGACCAAACTGAAAATCATAATTATTTTGTACATAAATATAAAACTTCAAATTTTTTAAAAGAGTATCTAAATTTTTTGCATAAGTATTTTTATGAAGCCAAAAAAAATAGAAATTTTTTTTTAAAAGATCTAAAAAAAAATGTTTTTTTTCACAATAAAGAAAAAATGATATCTTTAATAAAATTTTATTACGCTGTAATAAAGCCAAATAACCCAAAAAAAATTGATGATCTTATTAAAGAAATCACAAACCTAAGAGTACCGGAATTTCCATTAAACGGAGAATATTTAATTAATAAAGGTTTTAAAAGTGGAAGAAAAATTGGAGAAATACTTAAAAAAGCTGAAAAAGTTTGGATAGAAAACGATTTTAATTTAAAAAAGGAAGATTTAAATAATCTTATTAAAAAATATAATTAACTAAATATATTTAACTTCCAATATTTCGTAATTTTTTTCACCTGACGGGGTATTCACGATTAAAGATTCCTTAACCTTTTTTCCTATTAAAGATTTTCCCACGGGGGATCTAAAATAAACTAAATTTTTTTTAACATCCGCTTCATCTCGTCCAACAATTTTAAAAGAAATTTTTTTATTATTTTCTAAATCTTTAACACTTACCGTAGATCCAAAAATAACTTTTCCATCATTTTCAACTTTTGTAACATCGATGACATTGGCTCTGGCAATTAAATCATTTATTTGCAAAATTCTAGTTTCAACATGACCCTGCTGTTCTTTAGCTGCATGATATTCTGCATTTTCTTTTAAATCTCCATGACCTCGTGCTTCTGCAATAGCCGCAACTATTTTAGGTCTTTTATTACTTTTTAAATCTTCCAATTCATTTTTAAGTTTTTTTAATCCTTCAATTGTAATTGGTTCTTTTTCCATTATTTCCATCTCGCATTAGGTGGCAATGACATAAATATTGCATCAATATTACCACCGGTATTTAATCCAAATTTAGTTCCTCTGTCATAAAGTAAATTAAATTCCACATACTTACCTCTTTTAATTAGTTGATCACCTTTTTGTTTTTTAGTCCATCTTAAGAATTTTTTCTTTTCTACAATTGTTTTAGTTATGTCAATAAAAGAAATTCCTACATCTCTTATAAATTTAAAATTTTTTACCCAATCTTTGTAAAGGTAATCAAAAAAAATTCCCCCAATTCCCCTAGTTTCCCCCAGATGTTTTATGTAAAAATAATCATCACACCATTTTTTGTAATTTTTGTAATTTTTTTTATTGTTATCACACACGAATTTAAGATTTTTGTGAACAAATTTCTTCTCATTAAAATCTTTATTGCTTGGCGTAACATCCATACCTCCGCCGAACCATCTTTTAGATGTAATAACAAATCTTGTGTTAAAATGAATAGCTGGGATATTGGGATTTTTCATATGTGCTACAACCGATATACCTGACGCCCAATAGGATTGATTTTTTTTAGTTCCAGGAATATTAGATTTATAATTCTTTTGAAATTTACCCTGGACCGTAGAATGATTAATTCCAACCTGATCAAAAATTTGACCATTTTTTAAAATATAATATTGTCCTCCACCATCTTGGGGGTTATCTTTTCTCCAAATATTTTTTCTAAAATATTTTACTTTTAATCCTTTTTTTTTAGAAAATTCTAGTTCAAGATTTTGAAATTCTTCTAATATTTTACGTTGTAAAAAGGCAAACCATTGGCTTGCTAGTTTTTTTTCCATTTCCTGACTTATTTCCATAAAAAATTATTTTCGGTGTTTATAACTAGTCAATTTTGACAACTTAATTCAATTTGTGTGTCATTCTGGCCTCTGGCAACCCTTTAAAATAACCCTATTTTATAATAAAAAGCAATATTATTTTAACTTTATGAGCGACTCAGAAAAAAAAAATAACAGGAGAGATTTTCTTTTTACCGCTAGTTACACGGTCGGTGCAGTTGGTTTGGGTGCAACTATTTGGCCTTTTATCGATCAGATGAATCCAGATAGTTCAGTTAAAGCATTGGCGACAACAGAGGTAGATATAAGCCAAATTGAACCAGGAAAATCGATTACGGTTTTGTGGAGAGGGAAGCCAGTCTTTATAAAGAGGAGAACAGACTCAGAAATTTCCGAAGCACAATCAGTAAGTTTAGATGATCTAAAACATCCTGAAAAAGATGAAGATAGAGTTAAAAAAGCAGAGTGGTTAGTTATGATGGGAATTTGTTCTCATCTTGGGTGCGTACCTCTTTCTGATAAAGGGGAATACAATGGATGGTTTTGTCCTTGTCATGGATCTCATTACGATACATCAGGCAGGATTAGAAAAGGTCCGGCCCCAACAAATATGGAAATTCCAAAGTATGCTTTTGTTGATGAAAATACAATTAGGATTGGATAATTTTAAATGAGTGATCACACATATACTCCTAAATCAAAATTCGGAAAGTGGTTTAACGATAGACTGCCACTTTTGTCTTTAGCTTCTCATCTAACAGATTACCCAACACCAAAGAACTTGAACTATTGGTGGACATTTGGCGGTATATTAACTTTTTGTTTATTGTCACAAATTATAACCGGACTCGTATTAGCAATGCATTATGTGGCCCACGCAGATTTAGCATTTAATAGTGTTGAGCATATCATGAGAGATGTAAACTACGGATGGTTAATCCGTTACATACACAGTAATGGCGCTTCAATGTTTTTTTTAGCAGTTTATATCCATATATTCAGATCATTGTTTTACGGGTCATACAAATCACCAAGAGAAGTTATTTGGATACTTGGAATGATAATATATCTACTTATGATGGCTACAGCTTTCATGGGCTACGTATTACCATGGGGCCAAATGAGTTTTTGGGGAGCAACGGTAATTACAAATTTGTTTAGCGCTATACCTTTAGTTGGAGAGAGTATTACTACGTGGTTGTGGGGGGGTTACTCAGTTGATAACCCAACTTTAACAAGATTTTTTAGTTTACATTATTTATTCCCTTTTTTAATTCTAGGTTTAGTTATTTTGCATATCTGGGCTTTACATGTGCCCGGGAATAATAACCCGATAGGAATTGATGTTAAAAAACCATCAAAAGACACTGTTCCTTTTCATCCATATATAACAATCAAAGATTTATTTGCTTTATTAATTTTTCTAATAATTTTTTCAGGTTTCATATTTTTTGCACCCAATGTTCTTGGTCATAGCGATAACTACATCCAGGCCAATCCATTAGTCACACCTAAACATATCGTACCCGAATGGTACCTATTACCTTTTTATGCTATTTTGCGTTCAGTACCCGATAAGCTTGGTGGAGTTATTTTAATGTTTGGATCAATTTTTATTTTGATGGTATTACCGTGGCTTGATAGTAGCAAAGTAAGATCGTCTGTTTTTAGGCCTCTAAACAAAATATTTTTCTGGGTTCTTGTAGTTGATGTTTTAGCGCTTGGTTATGTAGGCGCTATGCCAGCTGAGGGCTTATATCTTTTCGTGGCAAGAGTTGGCACTATTTATTATTTTGCTCATTTTTTAGTAGTATTGCCATTACTTAGTAGAATTGAAAAAACTCAACCACTCCCTCTAAGTATAACAGAGCCAGTTTTAACAGGAATGCCTAAAGCAGAGTTTATCAAAAGTGACAAAAGAGATGTGTAAATTTAAAAGATCTTCTTTAAGCTTTCTATTATTCTTTTTTATTATTACAAATTTTTCATACGCTGAAGAGATGAAAATTCCAAAATATGATTGGAGCTTTAAAGGAATAACGGGAACATTTGATAGAAGCGCTTTGCAAAGAGGATATCAAGTTTATACAGAGGTTTGTGCATCATGTCATTCTATGAACCTTCTGAGTTATAGAAACCTTGGTGAAAAAGGCGGACCAGAATTTTCTGTTGAGCAAGTAAAAGCAATAGCAGCTAATTTTGAAGTAACCGATGGTCCAAATAGTGATGGAGAAATGTTCACAAGACCAGGAAGACCTTCTGACAAATTTGTATCGCCCTATCCAAATATTGAGGCTGCGACCGCAGCTAATGGCGGAGCTTATCCACCAGATATGTCGGTTTTAGTAAAAGCACGTAAAGGCGGCGCTGACTATATTTATGCAGTTTTAATGGGCTATACAGAACCACCTGCTGATTTTCAATTAGAGGACGGGGTCTACTACAACAAATACATGGACGGTAACAAGATTAAAATGTCAAATCCACTTGCAGACGATCTAGTTTCTTATGCCGATGGAACAAAAGCAACTCAGACTCAAATGGCAAAAGATGTTACAACTTTCCTTACCTGGTCAGCCGAACCTCATTTGGAAACACGACACAAATTAGGATTTAAAGTTGTGATTTTTCTAATAATTTTATCTACCCTGGTATATTTTAGTATGCGTAAACTATGGTCAAGGATTGACCCTGAAAATTAAAACATCACCATCATTAACAAAATAATTTTTACCTTCTACTCTTAATTTTCCATTTTCCTTTGCTTTTTCAAAGCTTCCATATTTCTTAAAGTCGTTATAAGATACTACTTCTGCCCTTATAAAATTTTTTTCAAAGTCACTATGTATCACTCCTGCTGCTTTTTGAGCTGCAGTATTTTTTTTAATAGTCCAAGCTCTTGTTTCTTTAGGGCCAGAGGTAAAAAAAGTATTTAAATTGAGCAAATCGTATCCAGATGTAATCAGTTTATCTAAACCAGTTTTTTCCAAACCTATATTTTTCATGTAATTTTCTCTTTCATCAGGCTTAAGGTCTATTATTTGGCTCTCAATATCAGCACAAATAGAAACAAATTTTTGATTTGAATACTTTTCTTTTAAAAGCTTTGTATAATTATTTCCATTCCTCACACTCTGCTCATCGACATTACATACTATAATATATGGTTTGTTTGATATAAGCCCGATTTCTGTAAGAAATTTTTTACTTTCCGAATCATAACTTATATCAAAAGATTCAGCTTCATTGAGTCGAGCCAAAATTTCATTTAGCAATTTAATTTGTTTTTCAGTTAATTTTTTTTTTGCATTTTTTTCGAGTTTCTTCTCTATTTGCTTAATATCAGCAAGCAATATTTCAGTTTTTATCGTCTCTAAATCATTTATAGGATCAATCCTTTTATTTACATGCTGTATATTTTCCGAGTCAAAGCATCTTACTAGGTGAACTATTGCATCTACCTCCCTAATATGTGAAAGAAATTTATTTCCTAAACCTTCACCTTTTGATGCGCCTTTAACAAGTCCAGCGATATCAACAAATGTTATATTTGCATTAATTTTTTTACTAGATTTTGAAATTACAGATAGATTGTTTAAACGAGTATCTGGAACGTCTACTATACCTATGTTTGGATCGATAGTACAAAATGGAAAGTTTTCTGCTTGTGCGTTTTTTGATGAAGTTAAAGCATTAAATAATGTAGATTTACCAACATTAGGCAATCCAACGATACCACACTTAAATCCCATTCAAATTCTGGTTTACCTTGCTTGAAAATAAATCCATTTCTTTGTTAATTAAAGCTGGAATTAATTTAACAATGTTTTCAGTAATATCTTTAATTCTATCTTCTTCATTTTCATTAAAATCTTCTAAGACATGATTGTTAACTTTACTTTTTTGTTCAGGTCGACCAATTCCAATTCTTACTCTTGAATAATCTTTACCAATAAATTTATCAATAGATTCAATACCATTATGACCCGCACTAGTTCCACCAAATTTAGCTTTTACTTTTCCTAGGTCTATATCTAAATCGTCATGAAAAACTATTACATTTTTTGCATCAATTTTAAAATAATCAATAAGTTCTTTGATACAAACTCCAGAATTATTCATAAAAGTTAATGGTTTAATCGCATAAACTTTTTTATCTTGAATATTTCCAGTTGTTAAAAGCCCTTTAAATTTAGGTTTTTGTTTTGACAGACTAAATTCAGAGTTTATTGCATCTATAATTTTAAAACCAATATTATGTCTATTGTTTGTATTATTGGGACCGGGGTTTCCTAAACCTACAAGCAAAAGCATAAATATTTATTTTTTATCAGGAGTTTTTTTATCCGGAGCAGTTTTTTTCTCACCAGACTGTTTTTTATCTGGTGCAGGGTCTTTGCCTTTATCGTCTTTCTTAGAAGCTTCACCTTCTTTACCTGCCGTTGTTGTATCTGTACCCTCAGCAGAAGTCTCTTGACTACCTTCACCTTCAGCAGCAGTTTCTTCAGCTGGTTTTTCAGGTTCTTTTACAATTGTTGGTGCAGCTATTGTGGCCACCACAAAATCTCTATCTGTAATTGTTAATTCTGCATTTTGAGGAAGTGTAACAGAAGATATTCTTATACTTGTACCAATATCTAAACCAGCTAAATCTACATCAATATTTTCAGGTATAGTTTCTGCCTGACATTTTAGTTCAATTTTTCTTCTTACGATATTTAAAACGCCGCCTTTTTTAAGACCGCTACACTGATCATTATTTTTAAATTTAACCGGGATTTCTAAAATGATATTTGAACCTTGAACAATTCGCATAAAATCAATGTGAGTAGGTTTATCCGACGTAACGTGGTAACTAACGTCTCGAGGAATTACTTTTTCTTTCTTTCCATCAATGTCAAGATCTATCACTGTAGACAAAAAATTTTCCGTTCTTAAAACGTCATCAACAAATTTTTCACTTATGCTTAATTTTAAATTCGGACTTTTACCGCCATATAAAATAGCCGGTATAAAACCTTTAGATCTTAAAATATTTATTTGACCTTTAGTTTTTGTTTCTCTCTTAGTGGCCTTTAAATTATTTGTCATTTGAATGAGCCAATTTACCCCAACTTTAAAATAAAACAAGGGTTTAATTAAACAGATCTGACACAGATGTAGAGTTTGAAATCCTCTTTATTGCTTCTGCCATAAGAGGAGCAATTGATAATACTTGTATTTTACCAACATTTTTTATTCTTCTACTATTATCTATAGTATCGGTAATAATTAATTTTTTTATTTTAGACTTTTTAATTTTATTTACTGCATCTCCGCTAAGAACAGCATGTGTTACGAAAACATGTACATCCTTCGCTCCTTTTTTAATCAAGGCTTCAACAGCATTTACTATTGTACCTCCGCTATCAATAATATCGTCTACAATAATACAATTTTTATTTTTTATTTCACCTATAACATTCATAACTTGAGACTTTCCAGCTTGTGGTCTCCTTTTATCTATAATCGCTAAGTCAGCATTAATTTTTTTTGCCAAACCCCTTGTTCTTTCAATTCCTCCTGCGTCTGGAGACACACATGTTAAATTCTTACTTTTAATATTTTTTTTTATATATCTTGCAAATAATGGAGTGGTAAACAAATTATCTACTGGCATGTCAAAAAAACCTTGTATCTGACCAGCATGTAAATCTACTGTAACAATCCTATTGGCACCTGCTTTGGTAATTAAGTTTGATACTACCTTTGCAGAAATTGAAGTTCTGGGTACAACTTTTCTATCTTGCCTTGCGTAACCAAAATATGGAATTACTGCTGTAACACTTTTGGCTGACGATCTTTTTAAGGCATCTATACACAATAGTAATTCCATCAAATTGTCATTAGCCGGCGTAGATGTAGATTGAACTACAAATACACTATTTCCTCTTATGTTTTCATTAATCTCAACATATATTTCTCCATCTGCAAAATTTTTAATATTTGTGTTAATTAATTTAAGCTTAAGCTGTTTACTGATACTTTTGCTTAGTGAAGGGTTGCTTGTTCCTGATAAAATTTTCATTAGGAAAATTACTTATACATCCAATAAGTCAAATTTTCAATTAATTTTATAAAGCAATTTTTCTAATTGCTGATATGCATCTTCCGTAGTCATCTTGACCTAACTTTTTGGCCCTTCTATGGCTAAAATATTCGTTCTCAGAGGCAAAACTATCCACTGCAATATTATCAATCGTTTGAACACCTAAATCTTGAAATTTTTTATTTATATATGCTCGTAAATTGAATCTAAATTTCTCATTTCCCTTTTTTTCAAAGAATTTTTCGTTTTGTTTAGACTGAGACATAAAATTTGAATAAAAATCTTTTTTAACTTCATAATTATTTTGAGATATACAAGGTCCCACAGTTACAGCTAATTTATTTTTATCTCCACCCATTTCTGACAATTTTAATATCGTATTTTCAATAATACCCAAAAATGCTCCCTTCCAACCAGCATGTATGCATCCCACTATTTTTTTTTTGGTTTCATAAATTAATATTGGCGCACAATCTGCAGTTAATACACAAAGAGCAATGTCGTTATTACTTGTCAATAAAGCGTCACAATCAAATCTTTTTAAATTATTTAAATCTTTAATAAATATGACTTTATTACTATGAGTCTGATTCATTAGCGCCAATTTACTACTTTGAATATTGAAATTTTTAGAAACTATCTCCAAATTTTTTTTAACATTATTAATGTCATCGTTACTTCCAATACCACAATTTAAACTTTCATATATTCCTTTGGAGACGCCGTTTTTTCTTGAGAAGAAGCAATGTTTTACATTAACCTCACTCATTAAATTTTTTGAATAAAACATTAGTTAAGGTCTATAGTGAAACTACATTTTTTATTTTTTGCAAAAATAACTTTGAAATTTTCTCCCATCATTTTAGGATGAATAAGCCTTCTTATTCTGCCATATAAATTTGATTTTTCATTATTATCTAACTTATTACTTAATATTTTATACCTTTCCATAATCCCCAGTTTTTGAAGAAATTCACTTTGAGAAATAATTTTGTCTACACATAAATTTTTCATATTAAAATATTCCTTGTATAAATTAAAATTAACCAAAGAAGTAATATCAGCCTCACCAACATTTTGCAGAATATCGTTAAATTTGTGTTTTTTAACTGATTGAAGCGTATCAAAATTTTGCTCTTTTATATATCCATAATCAATAAAAAGAGCACCGCCATTTAATTGTCTGATCTTTTTGCATACCTCATTTAATTCCTTAAATCCATGTTCTGGATATTCTATTACAATATTGTTTTTTATAGCTTCAAAATTTTTTAATTTTTCTATTTGTTTTTTAATAGGTTTCTTAAAAAAAAAATTTATGTTGTTTTTTTTGTTAATTTCTACGTATTTTTCAAATAATTTTCCATTTATTTTTTTAAACTGCTTTATAGGTAGAGCATCTAAAAATTCATTTCCAAAAAATATAACAGGCCCGTCTTTAATTAGCTTCAAATTTTTAATCCATTTTACTTTTTGTGTGTTAATTCTTTTTCTCTGTATTTTTCTTAATGTTTCACTTCTTTCATAAAGAATTATATTTATAGATTTATAAACTTGGGGAAAATTTTTTA
The DNA here is from genome assembly GCA_902573425.1 of uncultured Pelagibacteraceae bacterium. Taxonomy (GTDB): domain Bacteria; phylum Pseudomonadota; class Alphaproteobacteria; order Pelagibacterales; family Pelagibacteraceae; genus Anoxypelagibacter. The sequence goes on along the minus strand of CACGJO010000001.1, from coordinate 190,008 downwards.
ATGTTTGTAAAATAGATAAACAAAGATCTCCATTACCCGGCCCCATCTCAACAAAATTAATTTTTTTTGGCTTTCTCAATTTTTCCCAAAAACTCACTAACCAAATAGTCATCATTTCTCCAAAAAGATTTGAAATATTTGGAGCAGTTATAAAATCCCCTTTTTCTCCAAAAGGATTTTTCTTTTGATAATAACCAAAATCTCTGTCGTAAAGAACCTTATCCAAAAAAGAATCTAACGGCATTGATTTTTTTTTTGAAAATAATTTACTAATTTTTTTCATTTGAGTTAATTTTTGACACAAATATAATAGCAAAAATTATCATAGCAATACTTAGTAAAGAGCCAAGACTCATAAAATTAAAAATATATCCAATATGTTTGTCAGGCTCTCTAAATTGTTCAACTAAAATTCTAAAAAAACTGTATGAAATTAAAAATACAAAAGATATTATTCCGTAATTTAATTTCTTTTTTAAGAATAAAAAATTTATTAATACGAATAAAACAATTCCTTCTAAAAATGCCTCATAGAGTTGTGAGGGGTGTCTAGTTAAGTTATCAATTTTCGGAAAAATAACTCCCCAAGGTTTTTCTGTGGGTGTCCCATAAAGTTCGCTGTTTATAAAATTTGCAACTCTCCCCAAAAAAATTCCAATAGGTGCCACACAGCAAATTAGATCGAAATATATTTTATAATTAAGTTTTTTAAGATTTGAAAAAACATAAGCGCTTACAATAACACCTATTAATCCTCCGTGAAAGGACATCCCGCCTTCCCATAACTTAAAAATTTGAATAGGGCTTTCAATAAAATATGAAGGATTATAAAATATTACATATCCCAATCTTCCACCAATAATTACGCCAATAATTATGTAAGAAATTAAATCATCAAAATTTTTTATATAATTTTCTTGATCGATAAATCTAACTTTTTTTTTAATTAAAAATCTCCCATACCACCAGCCAATTAATATGCCAAATATATAGGCCAGAGAATACCAATGAATTTTGATAATTCCTAAATCGATAAGAACAGGATTCAAATTATTTACCATATGTTAAATTTATCACAATTGAAATTAAATTACTTATAATTTAAAGTGAAATTATGAATAATTCTCAAAAAATTCTCAAAATGATATCGGGTTTTATTGAAGCAGGTCTTATTACTTCTAAAGATTTAAGAAAAGAGATTGCAACATCTATTAAATTTAAAAAGGAGGACTTTGTGAGCAAACTAGATTTGGTTACAAAAGATGAATTTTCTATTTTAAAAAAAATCATTGAAAAACAACAAAAAGAAATTATCGAATTAAAAAAAAAACAAAAAAAAACTAAAAAGGCAAAGAAACTTTAACCGCCAAACCATTAAATTTACTTTCAGATAACAATATATTGCCCCCATGTGACTTTACTATATCCTGGGATATAGAAAGTCCCAGACCAACACCAGATCTATTTAAACTTCTACTTTTATCTACTCTATAAAAAGGTTTAAAAACATTTTCGTATTCTTTTTTTGGAAGACCTGGACCATTATCCTGAATTGTTACAATTGCATTTCCAACAGATTTTTTTATCTCTACATAAATCTTATCGCCGTAGGAAAGACCATTTTCAACTATATTTGACAAACTTCTTCTTAATAAATTTTTTCTTCCATATATCTTAACTTTTTCATTAACTTTATACTCGTATTTAGAACTATCAAAATTTGTTAATATATCTAAAACTAATTCATTTATATCTATTTCAACATAATCTTCTTCAGATTGTGACTTTGCATATTGAAGATAATCATTAAGCATTTTTTCCATTTCATCGATATCTGAAGCCATTTTCTTTGCATTATCTTTTTTATCGGTCATAGCTAATTGTAATTTTAATCTAGTTAAAGGAGTTCTTAAGTCATGGCTTATACCTGACAGCATCTCGGATCGTTGATTTAAATGTTTGTTGATCCTTTTCATCATTTTATCAAATTCTATTGTTGCTTTTCTAATTTCAGACGCACCCGATGGTCTCAGATCGTCAACCCTTTCACCTCTTCCAAATCTCTCTGCAGCTTTAGACAACTTCACGATAGGTCGAGTTTGATTTCTTAAAAAGAGAATTGCTATAAGAATTAAAATTAATGAAGGCAGAGTTATCCATAACACAAACACCCTTACAGATGACGGAGCAATTTTACTTTTTGGAAAAAAGATTTGAATAATTTGATCATTAGTTCTAATTCTAAGATCAACAAGATCTAAATAAGTTACGGTATCAAACCAATAATTATTTCCAAATATGGGTTTTAACTCTCTTCTAAGTGATCTATCCATTGGACTGAAACGTCTATCCGATTTTGTAGTTGGCAAGCCCTCAGTTTTTTTGATATTTATCACAAAATCAAAATTTTTTTTGTATAAATTCGTCAAAAATATAACTGTATCAGTATCTGCTGAATTAAAAGAATCAAATAATGTCTTGACTTCACCTACAAGAGATTTGGTCATACCTTTATTTGCTTTAATCCAAATACTATCAAAAAAGACGATCGAAATTGTTAATTGTAAAAGTATAATTGGAGCAGCAACAATAATTAATGCTCTATAAAACAATCTTTTAGGTAGAAATTTTTTTAAAAAATTATTTAATCCAAAGGACATAGCCAGAACCTCTTATTGTTTGTAAAAATTTAGGATTTTTTGGATCAAGTTCAATTTTTTTCCTCAATCTAGTTATCATAACGTCTATAGATCTTTCCTGTGATATTTTTGATATCTTTCCAATTTCTGTCCGAGAAAATATTTTACCAGGTGAAGATAGCATTTTAAGTAATATGTTTTTTTCAGATAAATTAATTTTTTTAACTTTTTTATTTAACTTAATTGTCATTTTATTTAAATTCAATTCAGCATCACCAATTTTACTCTCATCCAATAAATCTTTCATATTATTAGATCTAATAATATTTTTGATTCTCAGAAGAAGTTCTTTTGGTTCAAATGGTTTACCCAAATAATCGTCTGCTCCAATTTCGAGGCCATGTATTCTATTCTCTGGCTCTCCCTTCGCGGTTAAAAGAATAATAGGAATATTTTTCGAAGCTTTCAATTCTTTAGTAAGTTCATAACCACTTTGTCCTGGCATCATTACGTCAAGAATAATTAAATCAAAATTAAAAAATTCTACTTTTTCTTTTGCCTCATCTGCATTAGATGCTGTAGAAACTATTAAACCCTTGTCTATTAAAAATTGTTTAATTAATTCTTTAATTTTATCATCATCATCAACTACTAATATATGGTATTTATTTTTTTCCATTTATAATTTTTTCTAAAACTTGCTTAAACTTTATAACCGAGTCGGAGTCTGAATCTTTAAGTGCATTAAAAATACGTTTTTTTTGTGATTGAAATACCTCATTGTAAAATTTTTTTCCAATTTGGTCTAAATATAAAAGTTTTCTTCTAGAGTCATTATTGTCTTTTAATTGTTTGATAATTTTCATTTTTTTTAAGTCTTGGAGCACTCTATTAAGACTTTGTTTAGTTATTTTTAATTTAATCAAAAGCTCATTTACACTTATACCTTCGTTTCTCTCAATTAAATGAAGTGTCCTGTGATGGGCTGCCCCCATCGAATTTTTTTTTAAAATATCTTTCGGATCTGAGAAAGTTTCTCTATAAGCATACAGAAGTAGCTGAATGCAGTCTTTAATTTGCTCATCCTTTAAATAAAGAAGCTCTTTCATTTTTTGGTCAGATATATTGACTTATTTTAGCAACAAATATACTTTTTTGTTAGCAAAAAATTATTTAATTTAAAATTAATGGAAAATATTCCCTACGACAAAAGAACTGGAAAAATTTGGTATAATTCCAATATGGTGGATTGGAAAGATGCAAAAGTCCATTTACTAAATCATGGCTTACACTATGCAAGCTGTGTGTTTGAGGGCGAGAGGGTTTATAATGGAGAAATCTTTAAACTTGAGGAACATACAAAAAGACTTTTCTATTCAGCAAATAGAATGGGAATCAAAATACCTTATAGTGAAAAAGAAATAAATGATGCTTGCAATGAAACTATTTTAATTCAAAAAGTAAATGATGGATACGTAAGACCGGTCGTGTGGAGAGGAAGTGAAATGATGCAAATCTCTGCGCAAAAAAACAAGATACACGTTGCTGTTGCTTCGTGGGAGTGGGGTTCTTATTTTGATCCAAAATTAAAACTTAATGGAATTAAATTAAATATATCATCTTGGAGAAGGCCTCATCCAAATTCTGTTCCTTGGGACACTAAAGCTGCAGGTCTATATATGATATGTACGCTTTCAAAACACGAAGCAGAAAGCAAAGGTTATACAGATTCACTTATGCTAGATCACGAAGGAAACATAGCCGAAGCGACTGGAGCGAATATTTTTTTTAAAGATGGTTCTGGGATATTACATACCCCTATACCAGATTCTTTCTTGGATGGAATTACAAGAAGATGTGTTATTGAAATTGCAAAATCAAAAGGAATTAAAGTTATTGAGAGAAAAATTAAACCAGAGGAAATGTCAAGTTTTGTAGGTTGTTTCTTAACAGGAACAGCAGCTGAAATAACTCCAGTTTCAGTAATTGATAAATTTAATTTTAAAGTTTGTGAAACTATTAAAAACTTGTCAGAAAATTATCAAAAGCTAGTAAGAAAAAAATTTGCAGCGTAATCTATCTAATTTTTTTATTAAGTAATACTTTTTCAATAAAACAGTAAATCAATGTAAAAAGGTATTTAGCTCTTAGTTCTTTTATATTAAATTTTGCTTTACCAACTTTTCTGTTATACCAATTTATAGGTACAATTTCATACAAATATTTTCTTGAAATTATTTTTAGTGGGATTTCTAAAAATATATTGAAGCTTTCGGACACGAATGGAAGCATATTTTTTAAAACTTCAGCATTATAAATTTTAAATGCATTTGTATAATCATTATATTTGTTCAAAAATAAAATTTGTACAATTATATTAAATATTCTATTAAGTATTAGTTTCTTAAAAGGATAGTCAATTACTTTAGATTTTTTAATAAATCTGGATCCAAAAACAGCATCCAAGTTGTTATCCTTAATTCTTACATAATAATTTTTTAAATCGTTAAAATCATCAGATAAATCCGCCATCATAATACAAATATAATCACCCTCTGTATTTTCAATTCCTAAATTTATAGCTCCGCCTAAACCTTTTTTTTTATTATCAAATACTTTGAAGTTTGTGTTTCCTTTTGCTATTTCGCTTGCTTTTTGAAAAGTTCCATCAGAACTGAAGTCATTAACAAATATTACTTCAAATTTAATATTTTTAAGATATTTATTAAAATTCTCTTTAATATTTTCTAAATTATCTATTTCGTTACGAAGTGGTATTATTATGCTTAACATATATCGGTTAATTACGAATATAGATTAAATTATTATTGATGAAAAGTGCTTCTTGGCTTAAAAAAGTTAATGACTATTTTAAAATTTCATTACAAAAACTACTATACAATTTTAAATGTATTATTTTGCCTAATTCCTTTAAGTTATATTATCGGTAATTTTGCCATTAATCTTAACGTTTTTCTTTTGATTGTTTTTTCCTTAATTATTTATAATAAGAAGATTTTTGAAACCAAATTATTACTAATTGATAAAATAATTTTATGTTTTTTTGTTTTTGTACTTTTCACAGGAATTATTAATACCCTCAAACCTTTATCAGTAAACCATGATAATTCCATATTAATAAAATCAATATTATTTTTCAGGTATCTATTATTATATTTTATCTTAAGATATTTAGTTGAAAAAAATATAATTATTTTTAAATGGTTTTTTATTTCCAGTTTAATTTTCACCTTATTTGTAAGTTTAGATATTTTTTATCAGTTTACTTTTTCTGCAGATATTTTTGGTTTAGAACCACTTCATCCCTCAAAACTTTCAGGCCCATTTGGAGATGAGTTAGTAGCAGGAGGTTATATTCATAAATTTTCTTTATTCAGTATTTTTGTTTTACCATTTTTAAAATTAAAAAAAACTTACTCGAGTTTGATTTTATCTATACTTTTTTTAATTTACATGACAGCAATTGTTCTAAGTGGAAATAGAATGCCATTAGTATTATTCCTGTTATCAATATTTTTAATATTACTTTTTGAAAATAAGACACGTAAATATATTCCTATTTCGTTAATTTTAGTTTCTAGTATTTTTTTTACAATTTATAAAAATAATTTAGTATTAAAAAATAGTTTTGACAGTTTTATAGGTAATAGTTATGGTATGATTAATGTTTTCGTCGTTGAAAATATAACTAAATCATCAAAGATTCCAGAACAAGAAATACCCACATATTATCAGGAAATGAAAACTTTTTATGGGACATGGATGATGAATAAATATATCGGGGGAGGTATAAAATCGTTTAGGCATAATTGTCCTAAAAGAAAAATTCTTAGTCACAATGAAAGAACAACTTGTAATATGCATCCCCACAATTATTATTTAGAAATATTAACTGATATGGGCTTAATTGGTTTGATAATATCGTGTTTAATTTTTATTTTAACAATTTATAATTCACTTGTTAAAAATTATTTCCTAAAACCTAGGAAATCGATAAATAAAATTTTAGTTCCATTTATTTTCGTTTTTATATCTGAGATTTTCCCCTTAAGAACCTCGGGGAGTTTTTTTACGACATCCACAGCAACCTTCATTTTTATATTATTAGCAGTTATAATAGCTTTATCAGAACAAAAAACTAATAATTAATTATATTATTAATCACTTATAACTTTATTAATTCCCCTTTTTAAATAATGATATCCAGTATAGATTGTTAAAAAAGCAGACACCCAAAGAAGCACGATTCCAATCGTTTGTGCATTATAGTCCTGAAAATTAATAATCTTATTTCCTGTGTCGCCTGTTAGCAGAAGTGCGATACTAAACATCTGTATAAAAGTTTTAAATTTAGAAAGACCTGAAACTGGAAGGGAAGTATCATTTTCTTTAGCTAAAAATTCTCTTAGTCCAGATATAATAATTTCTCTTGTTAAAATAACAATAGCAGCTATCACCTCATAATTTTTAATTATACCATTCATAATTAATAACACCAAAGCTGCTGCAACCAAAATTTTATCAGCTATTGGGTCCAAAAGCTCTCCCAACTTAGACTCTTCTTTATATAACCTTGCTAAGAGACCGTCTAAATAATCGGTAAAACTTGCTAAAACAAAAAGAAAAAAAGGTACCAGGTCACCAACTACACCAGGAATAAAAAATGATAAAACAAATATCGGAACAATAATAATCCTTCCAATAGTTAAAATGTTTGGTATTTTCATAATCAATTAGTCTTCATGAAAAAAATCATGAATTTTTTTTGCCACTTTTTCTTCAATGCCTTCCACCGATTTTAAATCTTCAAAACTTGCAGACTCTACTGATTTTGCAGAACCAAAATGATGAAGTAAAGCCCTTTTTCTACTTCTACCTATTCCAGAGATTTGATCAAGTAACGATTTGCTTAAATTTTTTCGTCTTTTAGCTCTGTGAGTGCTTATTGCAAACCTGTGAGCCTCATCTCTAAGTCTTTGAAGAAAGAAAAGGGTAGGGTCATTTTTTTTAAACTTAATAATTTTATTTTCGTGAAAAAAAGTTTCATCACCTGCATTTCTATTTTTACCTTTGGAAATTGCAATTATAGGCAACTCATGTAAGCCAAGATCATTTAAAGTTTCCCTACTTACAGAATATTGACCTTTACCACCATCAATTAAAATTAAATCTGGCAATGTCATATTTGTATTTTCATCTTTAAGTGCTCTTACAAATCTTCTATTTAAAACTTCTTTCATCATACCATAGTCATCTCCTTTGACTTTAGCTGACTTAATATTAAATTTTCTGTATCTTTTCTTTACAAAGCCCTCTTTACCGAAGGTAATAAGTGCTCCAACAGAATCTGATCCTTGTATGTGGCTATTATCGTATACCTCAATAAGATTTACATTAAAATTTAAATTAAATTTATCGGCAAGTTTATCTATAAGTTTTGAATTGCTTTCAGTTTCTAATATTTTTTGTGTTAATGCTTGCTTAGCATTTTTCTTGGCCATTTCTGAGACAATTTTTTCATCTTTTGTAGTGGCTTTTTTAATTACTATTTCTTTTTTTTCCCTAGAAGAAAAAGTTTTTTCTAACAAAGTTTTTTCATTAATTTCAATATTTAAAAGAACAAGTTTAGGAACAGTTTTATTTTCGTAAAATTGACCTAAAAAAGATGATAAAATTTTTTCCTCTTTTTCGTCTGGGTCATGTTTAGGAAAATAAGCTTGATTACCCCAATTTTGTTTTGATCTAAAAAAGAAAACTTGAACACAAGTTTTACCGGACTCTTTAAAAACAGAAACCACATCTGCTTCCTTCAAGTTAGTTTGATTTATTTTTTGTGAAGACTGAATTTGTGTAAGAGCTTTTATTCTATCTCTGAGAATAGCAGCTTTTTCGTAGTCTAAGTCTTCGCTCGCTTTCTCCATTTCTGTGGATAAATTTTTTTGAATTCTTTGTGACTTACCAGAAATAAAATCAACTGCATCACCAACCAAACTTTTGTAATTTTCTTCCTCAATTTTTCCCACGCACGGAGCAGAACATCTTCTTATTTGATACAAAATACATGCTCTATCTCTATTTTTAAAAACTGTATCATCACAAACTCTGAGTAAAAATATTTTTTGAAGAATTTTAATCGTCCAGTTTGCTGATCCTACGGATGCAAAAGGACCAAAATAATATCCATCTCTATTTTTTTTTCCTCTTAGTTTGGTTAATTGTGGCCATTTATCCTTTTGACCAATAAATATGTAAGGGAAAGACTTATCGTCCCTTAATAAAATATTGAATCTAGGCTTATGTTTTTTTATAAGATTTGCCTCTAATAATAGGGCTTCACTCTCATTAGTTGTTGTTGTGGTTTCAAGTTTTCTTGTTAGAGAAAGCATTCTTTCTGTTCGTATTGGAAGGTGACTATCCGCAACATAACTTTTTAGTCGATTAGGAATATTTTTGGCTTTTCCGACATAAAGGATTTCATTTTTATCGCTTAACATTTTATAAACCCCAGGATTATTTGTGAGATTTATGATTTTTTTCCGAATTATTTCTTTACCTTTTTCAATACTCATTTGATCTAGTCTTTTCTAACTCTATTCCTACAGAGCTAGTATTCTTTATCACATCTAATTTTTCAATTCTTAAAAGAACTTTTTTTATTCTAAAATTTTCAAAAAGTTTAGAGAATATTTTTTCAGCTAAAGTTTCAAGAAGCGGGTAATGCTTTCTGGATGTAATCCTCATAATAGTTTTAATTACTTGCTCATAATTAACAATACTTTTTAAATCTTTATCATTTGGAATTAAATTTTGATCAATATTAATAATTAAATTAAATTTCACTCTTTGTTTTTTCTTTTTTTCAAAATTATGAATGCCAATAAGCATCTTTAAAACCAGATCCTTTATTAGAATTTTTCTTTTATAACTAAAAGATCTTTTTTGTTTAAATTTAATTACTTTCATTCTTTTGAGTTTATTATATCGGGTGTTTTCCATGCTAAACTTTGTCCGCTATCTACACTAACTATTTGACCTGTAATGTTATCATTTTCGATAAAATATTTAACAGATGAACATATATTGTTTAAATTAACTTGTTTTTGAAGAATAGTGGATTTCCATTGAGCTTTAAAATGTTTTTCTGATTGCCTTTTATTTTTTAAAGTTGGACCAGGTGAAATACCATTTACCCTTATATTCGGAGCAAGTTTCATAGCAGCTATAGTGGTGAGTGTCGTAAGTGCAGATTTACTTAAAGTATATGAAAAAAAGAAAGGGGTAAGTTTTTTTACTCTTTGATCGATAATATTTATAACATTTGCTTCTTTATTTTTTACATATTTTTTCAAGTCTTTAATCAAGAATGAAGGGGCTTTTAAATTTATATCTATATGTTCTGAAAAACTTTTTTCATTAAAGTTTTCTAAGTTATCTTTTTCAAATAATGATGCATTGTTAATAAGACAGTCTAAACCTTTCATTTTTTTAAAAGCAAATGGCACTATTTTCTTTACTTGATTAATATTGCCCAGGTCTGCTTTAATTAAATGAACTTTACTACCTATTTCTTCTAGTTCTGCCTTTAATTGTTGTGCTAATTTTTTTGATTTATTAAAATGAATTACTATATCAACATCGTATCCAGCTAGACTTTTTGCTATTGCCGAACCAATTCTAGTAGCTCCACCAGTTATAATTATTTTTTTGGCTTCCATTTTTTTATAGATTTTCTGGGTTTAGTACCTGGCATCCCCATTTTTGATCTCCCTTGAGGGTATACTTTTTTATTTAAATTGTACTGTGAAATTTTTGGACTCAAGTTAATCTCAAGTTCATTTGTCTCCAATTTTCTTATTTCATCTCTAATTTTTGCTGCTTCTTCAAACTCTAAATTTGATGCAGATTCTTTCATTTTCTTATTAAGTGCTTTTAAATGTTTTTTTAAGTTTCCACCAACATTTGAGCCTTCACTAATTTTTACATAATCTTTTTCATAAACAGACTCTAAAATATCAGTAATCTCCTTTTTAACTGACTCTGCGCTTATATTATTTTTTTTATTATATTCGACCTGTCTACTTCTTCTTCTATCTGTCTCTTTAATAGCTTTATCGATACTTTTTGTTACTTTGTCGGCATAAAGAATTACTTTGCCGTCCACATTTCTTGCAGCTCTACCAATTGTTTGAATCAATGAGGTTTCTGATCTTAAAAAACCTTCTTTGTCTGCGTCCAAAATTGTAACTAAAGCACACTCAGGTATGTCTAATCCTTCTCTTAGTAGATTGATACCAATTAAAATATCAAAAACACCCATTCGTAAATCTCTTATGATCTCAATTCTCTCAAGCGTATCTATGTCTGAGTGCATATATCTTACTTTCAAACCGTTTTCATGAAGATACTCTGTTAAATCTTCTGCCATTTTTTTTGTAAGCGTTGTAACTAAAATTCTATATCCTTTTTCAATAACTTTTTTAGACTCATGGAATAAATCATCTACCTGAGTTTTTGCTGGGCGTATTTCAACTGGTGGATCAATTAAACCTGTTGGTCTTATAACTTGATCTATATATTTATTTTGAGTTTGTTTTAGTTCCCAAGGCCCAGGTGTTGCAGATACAAAAACAGTTTGAGTTCTCATAGCATCCCATTCTTCGAACTTAAGCGGTCTGTTATCCATACAAGACGGCAACCTAAAACCATATTCGGCCAAAGTTCTTTTTCTAGTATGATCACCTTTATACATACCATTTAATTGAGGTACGGTAACATGACTTTCATCTACAAAGATAATTGTATTATCAGGGAAATACTCAAATAGAGTAGGAGGTGGTTCGCCCTTTTTTCTACCAGACAAAAACCTTGAATAATTTTCAATTCCAGCACACGTACCTGTTGCTTCAATCATTTCGAGATCAAACTTGGTTCTTTCTCGTAACCTTTGAGCTTCAAGAAGTTTATTATTCGCCTTATGATCTTCCAAAGTCACTTCCAGCTCTTTTTTGATTTCTTTAATAGCTTGATCAATAGTTGGTTTTGGAGTTATGTAATGACTATTAGCGTATAACTTTATTACCGCAAAATCGTTTGTTTTGTCCCCCGTTAAAGGATCAAACTCCTCAATCTTTTCAAGTTTATTTCCATTCAAACTTAATCTCCAGGCCCTATCCTCCAAATGTGAGGGAAATATTTCTAAATTTTCTCCCCTAACTCTAAATGTACCTCTAAAAAAGTTTTGATCATTTCTTTTATATTGCAGATTTACAAATGTTCTTATGATTTCATCCCTCTCATATTCATAATTTTTTTTCAAAGCCAAAGTCATTTTACTATAAGCTTCGACAGAACCTAAACCGTAAATACAAGAGACGCTGGCCACAATAATTACATCGTCACGCTCAAGCAAAGATCTAGTTGCTGAATGTCTCATTCTATCTATCTGCTCATTTATAGATGCTTCTTTTTCAATATAAGTATCTGATCTTGGAACATATGCCTCAGGAGTATAATAATCGTAATAAGATACGAAATACTCGACTGCATTATCAGGAAAAAAACTTTTCATTTCACCGTATAACTGTGCTGCTAAAGTTTTATTTGGGGCCAAAACTAAAGCAGGTCGATTCGCAGTTTCAATTACCTTTGCCATAGTAAATGTTTTTCCAGATCCAGTGACGCCCAGTAAAACCTGCTCACTCTGTTTACTTTTTAAATTTTTAAGTATCTTTTTAATTGCTTCAGGCTGATCCCCGGCAGGTTGAAAATTGCTCTTTATTTTGAAATTAATTCCGCCTTCAAGTTTTTTCCTAACAGGCGTATTATTTGCTTCTAAATTATCTATTTTTTCTTGGTATGTATTTTGCATTTTATGTTAATAATAACAAAATATTATAAATTTCAATGAGCATAGTTTCCAATAGTTTAAAGCGAATTAAACCCTCCCCAACCATAGCGGTTACCTCAAAAGCTAGAGAAATGAGGGAAGCTGGCAAAGATGTTATTGGTCTTGGCGCAGGAGAACCCGATTTTGATACTCCTGACAACATTAAAGAGGCAGCTATAGAGGCTATAAAAAGAGGGGACACTAAATATACAGCCGTTGACGGAACCCCAACATTAAAAAAAGCTATTCAAGTAAAATTTAAAAGAGAAAATAATTTATCTTACGAACTTGACCAAATTTCTGTAGGAACTGGTGGCAAACAAGTTCTTTATAATGTGTTCATGGCTACATTAAATCCTGGAGATGAAGTTATTATTCCAGCACCGTATTGGGTATCTTATCCTGATATGGTTTTATTAGCTGGCGGAAAACCTAAAATAGTTAAATGCTCTGAGAAAAACGAATTTAAAATAACTCCAGAAGAATTAAAAAAAGCAATTGGAAAAAAAACTAAGTGGCTAATTATAAATTCACCATCAAATCCAACTGGATCTTGTTATACAAAAAAAGAGATAGAGCAATTATCAAAAGTTTTAGAGGACAACAAAAAAATTTTTATTCTGAGTGATGACATTTATGAACACATAACTTATGATAATTTTAAATTTTTTACAATTGCACAGATTAATTCTTTAAAAGATAGAACCTTAACAATGAATGGTGTAAGTAAATCTTATTCTATGACGGGGTGGAGAATAGGTTATGGTGCAGGGCCAAAAGATATAATTAAAGCTGTTGCAAAAATTCAATCCCAATCTACAACAAATCCATCTTCTATAAGCCAGGCGGCAGCTGTGGAAGCTTTAAATGGAACTCAAGATTTTATTAAAACTAGAGCAGATTCTTTTAAAGAGAGAAGGGATTACGTTGTTAACACTTTAAATAGCATTAAAGGCCTGAGTTGTTTAAAGCCAAACGGAGCTTTTTATGTATTTCCAAATTGTAAAAAATTACTGGGGAAAAAAACAAAATTAAAAACAGATAAAGAATTTGTTGAAAAATTACTTGAAAAAGCAGAAGTAGCGGTAGTCCAAGGATCCGCATTTGGTTTGGACGGATATTTTAGAATATCTTATGCTACCTCGATGGATAATCTTAAAAAAGCTTTACATAGAATTAAGTCTTTTTGTGAAAGTTTAAACCAATCCTAGTCTAACGACTGATCTAGCATTCTCAATCATACAATCTTTAGCAGGCTTAAATTTAAAACCTAATAATTCTTCTGCATAAGCAGTGTCGGTTTGCATTAAAATTCCTAGATCAGGTATCATCATTTTAGCACTTGAGTCTATATAGCTTATTAATTTTACCATGAAATTTGGAAGCTCTTTTTTGGGAAGTTTTTTTGCATACTCAGGCATCGCTTCAGCCATTATTTGAGATAACTCAACTAGTTTTTTTACCTCTTTTCCAACAATTAATCTCCTTCCACCGACTTTGTTATTTCCAATACAAGCCACATGTGCTTTTGCTATGTCTTTCACATCAGAAATTAAAACTGCAAATTTTGGTGCGCCTGGAAATTTACCTGCCATAAATTGTCTAACATATTCAATTGATGTGCCCCCCTTTTTATCTAATGCATCTCCAAAAACACCACCAGGACAAATACAAGTTAATTTATTTTTTAACCCTTTGCTTTCCATAAACTCCCAAGCTAATCTTTCAGCTTTTGTTTTAGATAAAAAGTAGTCATTCACACCTTCTACCCAATTTTCATCAGTCCAATCATTTTCTCCGAAAGTATAAGGATTGCTTCGATTAGGCTTTCTAAACATTGCAACGATCGAAGAGGTTTTAATTATTTGTTCAACACCTGCATTTACTCCAGCTTTTAAAACTCTTAACGTTCCATCAACAGCGGGAGGCAATAAACTTTCTCTATTTCTTGAAACTTTCATTGGAAAAGGTGAGGCAATGTGAAATATATATTTACATCCCTTTGCGGCCTCATTCCATCCGTCATCTTTTACAAGATCTAATTCAACAAATGATAATTTGTCAATTGAAGCATATTTACTTATAGTTTTTTTTGTTTGATCAATTAAACTTTTGTTTCTTAAAGTTCCTAAAACTTCATAGCCAGAATTTAATAGTTCTATAGCAGTGTGTTTTGCAATCCAACCACTTATGCCTGTAAGTAATATTTTTCCACTCATTTTGAAGACAAATGTTTTTCAGCCTCAAGTGCAGCCATACAACCCATTCCAGCCGCAGTAACTGCCTGCCTGAATATTTTATCCTTAACATCACCAGCTGCAAAAACTCCTGGCACATTAGTTATTGTAGAGTCGGGATTAGTTACAATATATCCTTCTTTATCCATATTTAATTGACCTTTAAAAAGCGAAGTAGCCGGGTCATGACCTATTGCTATAAAAAGTCCGTCAACTTTCAATTCAGTAGTTTTATTACTTTTTACATTTTTTATTTTTATAGCTTTTACTGATTTTGGACTCGTATCTCCAACAACATCTTCGACAACGCTATCCCAGATAATTTCAATTTTTTTGTTAGCTTTTAATTTTGCTTGGAGCATTTTTTCTGCTCTTAGTTCATTTCTTCTATGAATTAGTTTAACCTTAGATGCAAATTTTGTCAAAAACATTGCTTCTTCTACAGCAGCATTCCCACCCCCGACAACAGCAACTTCTTTTTCTTTAAAAAAGAAACCATCACATGTCGCACAGGCCGAGACACCAAATCCTCTAAATTCTTGTTCTGATTTTAAATTTAACCATCTTGCTTGAGCACCTGTAGAAATTATAAAACTGTCTGCGGTATAAACCTGACCACTATTACCTGTTGCTTCAAAAGGTTTCTTTGAAAGGTCTACCTTACTTATATGGTCTTGAATCATTTCAGTTCCTACCGCTTTAGCCTGACCTTTCATTTCTTCCATTAACCATGGTCCTTGAATAACTTTTGAATATCCAGGAAAGTTTTCAACATCGGTAGTTGTGGTTAATTGACCCCCCGGTTCAGATCCAAAAACTAAAATTGGTTTGAGCATAGCTCTTGCCGCATAAATAGCTGCAGTGTAGCCTGCCGGACCAGATCCAAGAATCAACACTTTTGTATGTTTAGTGGACTTATTATTCATTATATTTATATATAGTTATAAATGTTAAAATTAAAAGCACTTCTTTTGACCCAAGGTATGCACGGCATGATTAGTCAGGTAGAAGGTCTTGCAAATGCTTTGGGCTTAAGTTTTAAGCATGAAAAAATACAACTTAAAAATATTTGGAACCTAGTCCCACCTAAGTTTACCCCGGTTTTTGATGGGATACTTGAAAAGAAGTTTATTTGCGACTCTAAAGTTATAATTTCTTGTGGAAGAAAAAGTGTAATCCCGTCAATTTTATTAAAAAGAAGATTTAAAAATGAAATATTTAATATCCATATTCAAGATCCAAAAGTAAATTTTAATAATTTTGACTCGATTATTTGTCCAGAGCATGATGATTTAATAGGTGATAATGTGATTAAAACCAAAGGTGCTATCCACTATTTAACAAATAAAGAAATACAGAAAAATATTAATTATTTAAAACCTAATCAAGGTGATAAAAAAATTGTTGCTTTTATAATTGGAGGTCCAAATAAATATTATAGTTTTTCAGAAAAACATATGCAAAGAATGTTTGCAAAAATTAAAAATATGTTTATTTCATCAAAATATAAACTTATTATTATTCCATCATATAGAACACCAGAAAATATCTTAAAGCTTGCTTACAACTATTTTAACGAAGATCATTTAGTGATTAAAGAAAGAGATAAAAAAGCGTATTTATCCTCATTAGGACTTGCGGATATAATTATTGTAACGTGCGACTCCACCTCTATGATATCCGAGGCTGCTATTACGGGAAAACCAGTATACGTTGCGCAAATGTCAAATAAAAGAAGTATTCACAGATTTAATAAATTTTATAAATTATTTCAGGATCTTGGTATAATAAGAAACTTAGAGAATAAAGTTGAACACTGGACCTATAATGGCTTAGACGAAGTGAGTAAAGCTGCTATACTTGTAAAAGAAAAGATGAAAAAAAATGGAATTATTTAATTCTTTAAAATCAAGATTACAGTCTTACGAAGAACCTTTCAAACATTGGGCAATAAATAAACCTCTAACAGAATTAGCAATTAAAGAAGTATGCAATGCTGAGATTGCAAACCCAATTAATGATGGTTTAAATTATGACGGAACAAGAGCTATTGACGGAGGAGAAGGAAAATACAGGGAGGGAATAAAAACTGGTGGTAAAGCAAAAAAATACAGATGTTTTATTACAAAGGAAAACTCAAAGAACTTTCCTTATCTTTCAAATTTTGTAGAAGAACTTTGCTCAAAAAATGTCCATCAATATATAGGTGATTTAATTCAAAAAGATTTATCCGACTCCTTCGTGAGAGTAGAAGTTATTTGTGATAGAACTGGATTTTGGCTTAAACCACACTGTGATATAAAAGAAAAATTACTCTCCTCACTTATTTTTGTTAATCCCTTCAATGAGTCTGAAAATTTAGGAACAGATTTTTATGATGAAAAACTAAAATTAGTCAAAACAGTTCCTTATAGAAATAATTATGGCTACTTTTTTTCAAGCGGTCCAAATACATGGCATGGAATGGAAAAAAAAGAGATAAAAAAAGAGAGAAGGTGCGTACAAGTCAATTATGTATCCTTTAATACTGACTGGAAAGTTAAAGCATAACTTAGTATAATAATTTTATATGGCTACATACGAATGTACAAAATGCGGAATGTCTGTAAATGCTACATGCGCTAAATGTAATTCTCCTTTGCAGAATGACAACTTAAGTCTTGGGGACGGTAAAAAAGTTCAGATATCTAAGTGTCCTAATGAACACGGAAAAATAAAGTCGCCTCTTTGTTGTGGCCAGGACATGACTTGTACAGCTTAGTTATCTTGAAGAGCTCTTACTTTAATAGGAAATTTTTTTAAAGCATCAATAGACTCAACACATGCATTTGCTGCAGGCATCGTAGTAAAATATGGAATTCTGTTCATCAAACTTGATCTTCTCAGTCCGAATGAGTCAGATATCGACTCTTTACCCTCGGTAGTATTAATTACTAAAGAGATATTTTTGTTATTTAATTTTTCCACTATATGAGGTGATCCTTGACTTACTTTATTTATCTTTTTACATTTAATACCATTAGTGGTTAAATACCTTGCGGTTCCAGAGGTCGCGAAAATAGAAAAACCTAGTTTAATTAATTTTTTTGCATTTATTAAAATTTTTTCTTTATCCTTATCTTTAACCGAAATAAATGCTGTGCCTTTTTGTGGTATGCTATTATTACTTGCAATTTGGCTTTTTGCAAAGGATAAACCGAAGTTTTGATCAAACCCCATTGCTTCACCAGTAGATTTCATTTCAGGACCTAAAAGAACATCAACTTCGGGAAATCTATTGAAAGGAAAAACAGCCTCTTTAACAGCAAAAGAGTTTTTATTTTTTTTATTCAAACTAAATTTTGACAATTTCTCGCCTGCCATTACTCTAGATGCTATTTTTGCAATTGGGAGCCCTGTGGCTTTAGAAACGAAAGGAACAGTTCTGCTAGCCCTTGGATTTACCTCTAACACATAAATTTCTTTATCTTTTACTGCAAATTGGATGTTTATTAAACCAATTACCTTAAGAGCAATAGCTAATTGTTTTGTTTGATATTCTATTTCTTTAACAACATCTTTTTTCAAAGTATAAGGAGGCAGTGAACAAGCCGAGTCCCCTGAATGAATTCCTGCTTCCTCAATGTGCTCCATAATCCCTGCAATAAAAACTTTTTTTCCGTCTGAAATCGCATCAACATCTACCTCTATTGCATCATTTAAAAACTTATCGATCAGAACTGGGTTTGAACCTGAAACTCTTACAGCTTCATCTATATATTTTCTTAAGTCTAATTGACTATAAATTATTTCCATACCCCGTCCTCCAAGAACATAAGATGGTCTAATTACAATTGGAAAACCTATTTTGTTTGCAATTCTAAATGCCTCATACTTATTTTTTGCTATTCCGCTTTCTGCTTGTTTTAAATTCTCACTAATAAGTACTTTTTTGAATCTTTCTCTATCTTCTGAAAGATCAATGGAGTCGAATTGTGTACCTAAGATAGGGATATTATTTTCATCTAAAACTTTTGCTAATTTTATTGGGGTTTGACCTCCAAACTGAGCTATTACACCTATTAATTTACCATTTTCTCTCTCTTTATTAATTATGTTTAAAACATTTTCCTCAATTAAAGGCTCAAAGTATAATCTGTCACTGGTATCGTAATCAGTCGAAACAGTCTCCGGGTTGCAATTAATCATAATAGTTTCATATTTTTTTTGTTTCAAAGCAAAACTTGCCTGACAACAACAGTAATCAAACTCTATTCCTTGTCCTATTCTATTGGGCCCACCACCCAATATAATAATTTTCTTTTTATTTGTTGGATTAGACTCGCATGCAGATTTATCAGATGTTAAGTTTTGATAAGTTGAATACATATAAGGAGTATCAGATTTAAATTCAGCAGCACATGTGTCAATTTTTTTGAAAACTGGAAATACACCTAATTTTTTTCTTTGTTTCTCAACTACTTTAATACTTTTTTTTGTAAGTTCAGCAATTTTATCATCAGAAAATCCAATTGATTTGATATGAGATAATTCTTTAAAAGTTTTTGGGATTCCTTTTCTTTTTAATTTTTTCTCTTCAAAAACTAAATCTGAAATTTGTTCTAAAAACCAAGGATCAATCTGCGTAATTTTATAAATATTTTTCAAAGTAATTCTTCTTCTAAATGCTTCCGCTATAACTAAAAGTTTGTCAGGTAAATTTTGAGCTAATTTATTTCTCAATTCTTTATTTGTTAATTTACTTAAAGAGTCTAAACCTTTGTATCCTATTTCAAGCGATACTAACCCCTTTTGAAAGGATTCTTTGAAGTTTCTGCCAATAGACATAGCCTCACCAACTGATTTCATTGATGTTCCTAATTTAGGTTTTGCTGATTTGAATTTTTCGAATGTGAACCTCGGAATTTTTGTTACAACATAATCTATTGTTGGTTCAAATGATGCAGGCGTTGTTCCAGTTATCTCATTTGTTAACTCATCCAATGTGTACCCTACAGCTAATTTCGCAGCAATTTTTGCAATTGGAAAGCCAGTAGCTTTTGACGCTAAAGCTGAAGATCTAGAGACTCTAGGATTCATCTCAATGATAACCATCCTGCCGTTTTTGGGATTAATTGCAAATTGAACATTTGAACCACCAGTTTCAACACCAATTTTTCTCAAGCATTCAATTGAAGCATTTCTCATTATTTGAAATTCTTTATCTGTGAGAGTTAATGCTGGAGCAACCGTAACCGAGTCACCAGTATGAGTTCCCATCGGGTCTACGTTTTCAATTGAACAGATTATTATACAGTTATCCTTTTTGTCTCTCACAACTTCCATTTCAAATTCTTTCCAACCTTCAAGCGACTCTTCTACTAAAACTTGATTTTGTGGAGATTCGCTAAGACCAGATTTTATTAAACTGAAAAATTCTTTTTTATTTTTTGCTATTCCACCTCCAGAACCACCTAAAGTGAAAGAGGGCCTTATAATTGCTGGTAAACCAATTTTTTTTAAAACTTTTTTTGAATTATCAAATGAGTTTATTATCTCAGACTTAGGCAAATCTAAATCAATCTCTTTCATTGATTTTCTAAATAAATCTCTGTCTTCAGCTTTTGATATTGCCTTTGCTTTTGCACCAATCAACTCAACTTTATTTTTTTTTAGTATTCCTTTTTTTTCCATTGAGATCGCTGTATTCAAAGCAGTTTGGCCACCCATAGTAGGTAAAATTGCATTTGGTTTTTCTTTTTTAATTATTTTTTCAACAATTTCTGATGTAATTGGCTCAATATAAGTTTTATCTGCTACATCCGGGTCAGTCATAATTGTTGCGGGATTAGAATTAATTAATATTACTTTATAACCTTCATCTTTTAGAGCTTTACATGCCTGTGTTCCAGAATAATCAAATTCACAAGCCTGGCCAATAACAATTGGTCCAGCTCCAATTACTAAAATTTTTTTAATATCTTTTCTTTTTGGCATTTTTTTTTGTTTTGATGTTATTTAAGAATTTTTCGAATAAATATTTACTATCTTGTGGTCCTGGATTTGCCTCTGGGTGGTATTGAACCGAAAATAATTTTTTATTTTTTACCTCTATCCCCTCAACGCTCCCATCAAACAAAGACTTATGAGTAACCTTTACATTTTTTGGAATAGATTTTTCGTCAACCTCAAAACCATGATTTTGACTTGTAATTTCAACTTTATCTGTCAACAAATCTTTCACAGGATGATTTGCCCCTCTATGACCTAGTGACATTTTTTTTGTCTTTGCGCCAAGAGCTAATGATAAAATTTGATGACCCAAACAAATACCAAAAATTGGAATTTTATATCCAATCAATTTTTTTATAATTGGAATAGCATATTTTCCAGTCGCAGCCGGATCACCTGGGCCATTAGATAAAAAAATACCATCTGGCTTAAAATTCATTATATTTTCTGCCGAATAATTTGCAGGGACAACAATAACCTTACAATTAATATCAGAAAAGCATCTCAACTGATTTTTTTTAATTCCATAATCGATAGCAATGATTTTAAATAGGTTTTTTTTATTCTTTAAATATCCTTTTTTTTTATCCCAAGACTTTAAAGAATTCCAAGTATAACTATTTTTACAAGTAACTTTTTTGGCCAAATCTAAACCCAGAAGTCCTTTCCAGGATTTAGATTTTTTGACAAGCTCTTTTATATTATGTTTACTTTTTTTTGAAAATTGTATTATTCCTTTTGGAGCACCTTTGTCCCTTATATAATTTGTAATTATTCTAGTATCTAAATTTACAATCCCAACAATTTTTCTCTTTTTAAGCCAAATATCTAATTTTTTTATGGATCTATAATTTGATGGTTCCGTTATGTTGCAATTAAGAATAACACCTTTCACCCAAGCTTTGTCAGCTTCATTATCCTCCGGATTTGTACCGACGTTACCAATATGTGGAAAAGTAAAATTTATAATCTGATCTGAATAAGACGGGTCTGTAATAATTTCTTGATAACCTGTTATAGAAGTATTAAAGCAAACTTCCCCAACCGCATTTCCTTCGAAGCCAATACCTTTGCCAAAAAATCTGGTGCCATCCTCAAAAACTAAAATACCTGTTGAAAAATTATGTGAATTATTTTTTTTTTTATTTTTAATATGTCTCAAATACAACTCATGAGTTAAAGAAAAACCTTATATTTAAGGTTTTGGGCTTTATATGAAAAAGGTCAACAGTCGTCAACCCCATTCTTTTTTCTTTTGAAAAAAAATGTGATTAAAGTAAGTTTATAAAATCTTATGTCCCTTCAAAGCAAAATAGAAACTAAGCTCAATGAGGCTTTAAAAAATAAGGATAAAAAAACCTATTCGACTTTACGCCTAGTAGTTGCCGCAATCAAAGATACATTGATTGCTAAAAAGCTCAAAGATAAGCAAACTTTGTCTGACAATGATCTGATTTCACTTCTTAAAAAAATGGTTAAACAGCGTAATGATTCTTGTGAAGCATACAAGAAGGGTGGAAGAAATGAATTAGTTGAAAATGAAATGTCAGAAATAAAAATTATAAATGAATTTTTACCAAAACAATTAAATGAAGAAGAAACAAAAAAGATATGTTTAGATACAATCAAAAAAGTTGGCGCCAGTTCAGTTAAAGATATGGGTAAAGTAATGTCTGCATTGAAAAAAGATTATTCTGATGTTTTGGATTTTTCTAAGGTGAGTAAAATTATAAAAGCTAATTTAAATTAAAATGAAATATCCGAAAAACTATTTAGAAGAAATTAAGCTTAGATTAAAAGTTTCAGAAGTTGTTGGAAAATCAGTGGCGCTAAAAAAAAGGGGAAAAGAGTTTATTGGAATATCTCCCTTTACAACTGAAAAAACTCCTTCTTTCACAGTAAGCGATGAAAAACGTTTTTATCATTGTTTTAGTTCAGGAGAGCATGGGAATATTTTTGATTTTGTTATGAAAACACAATCTATCAAATTTGGAGAAGCTGTAAGACAACTGGCTTTACAGGCAGGTATGCAACCTTATAAATTTTCAAAATTTGATGCAGAAAAAGAAAAAAGATACGAGACATATAAAAATATTTTAAAAGATTTTGCTGAATACCATAATAAAATAATCTTCTCAGAAGATACAAGCGCCCTAAACTATTTGGAAAAAAGGGGAATTGGCAAGACTACAATATTGGAATTTAAATTAGGATATGTTCCCTATAACTCAGAATTTTATAATATTATTTCTCAAAAGTTTTCGGATAAAGAAATTATGGAAACTGGTTTATTTTTTAAAGATGAAAAACGAAATAGATTTGCAAATAGATTTAATTCAAGAATAATATTTCCAATCAAAAATATAACAGGAGATGTTATTGCTTTTGGCGGAAGAATTATTAAAGACGGTAAATATGCAAAATATATTAATTCCCCTGAAACAGAATTTTATAAAAAAGGTAGACATGTTTTTAATTTAGAAAAAGCCAAATCTTTTCCGAAAGAAAATGAGGAAGTCATTATAGTTGAAGGATATATGGACGTTATAAGCATTTATTCGTCAGGTATAAAAAATGTGGTATCTAATTCAGGTACTGCTTTAACAGAAAATCAAATCAATTTGATTTGGAAATTCTTTTCTGACCCAATAGTTTGTCTTGATGGTGATAGTAGTGGGCAAAGGGCAGCCCTCCGTATAGCAGAGAGTTTACTCCCTTTTATAAGGGAAAATAATAAAATTAATTTTGTATCTTTAAGAAATGGAGTTGACCCAGATGATTATATTAAAGAAAAAGGCAAAGATTTATTTGTGAATTTTTTAAAGTCAAAACTATCTATTCAAGATTTTATATGGAAAATATATTCAAATGATCTCGATAGAAATGATCCATTTGCGGCAACAAAATTTGAAAAAAAATTTAAGAGTCTCTGCAGAACCATAAAAGACGAAACTTTAAGAAAACATATTTTAGAATTCTATTTAGAAAAGATTAGAAATTTAACTCCTTTACAGCAGTATAGTAAAAGAAAAAAAATAGATAACTTTAAAATACTTAATGAAACAAAAAAAATCGCATCTGAAAAAGAACATCTTTCAAAGGAAGAAATTAAAGAATATTCAATATTATTTATTATGCTCAATTATCCAGAACTTATTTCGCCCAGAATAGAAATTTTTAAAGATATTGTATTTTCTTCAAAGAGCTTAAATTCCCTGAAGTCAGAGTTATTAGATCTGATCCTTTCAAATAATTTTAATGAAAATAACTTGAAAAGTCTTCAAAACAAATACCCAAATCTAATAAAAGATATAGGTCAAAACTCATTTATAAAAAATATTTTTTTAAAGAAAGACAATAATCAACAAATTGAATTGCTCAATGAAATATTAAAAGAATTAAATGAAATTAAGTTTTCAAAAAAAATAGATGAACTGGAGAGTAAATTAATGAAGGATTTTGATGAAAAGGCTTATTCCGACTTAATCGAGTTAAAAAGTAAGATAAACAAAGAGTAATTTAAGTATAGATTTTTTGATATTTGTACATATATATACTACACATCATATCTAAATCTCTATGATCAAAAAATTAATAACAAAATCATTCGAGCGACTTTTAGACAAAGGACTGCAAAGAGGTTTTATTACCTATGAGGAACTGGGTAAATCACTAGGAAAAAGAAATAGTACCCAAGAAAATGTTGAAAAGGCAGTATTTATAATTTTTGAAAAAAAAGTTTCTTTAGTTCAAAAAAAAGGCGATTTCCAAAAACCAAAAAAGAAAGACGCATCTTCTGATCAAGCGGATAAAACATCTGAAAAAAGTGATGATCCCATAAGAATGTATCTACGTGAAATGGGAGGTGTTGAATTACTTTCCAGAGAAGGCGAGATTGCAATTGCCAAGAGGATAGAGGCAGGTAAAGATCTAATGATCAACGCACTCACCCAAAGTCCAATTATAGCTAAAAAAATGTTTGAATGGAAAGATCAACTCGAAAAAGGAGAGTTACTCATAAGAGATATTATTGATATCGATTCAACCTACGAGGATTTTGAGAACGACGCATCAAATAATAATAAAAAAAATAAATTAACTAAAGCAGTTGATAAAAAAGAAATAAAAAAAGATTCAAATGATAAAGAAAAAAGTCAGGAAGAGCAGCAATACGAAGAAGAAGATGAATTTAATGTATCTCTCGCGGCGATGGAGGAGGAAATTAAACCCAAAATACTTAGTACTATTGAAAATTTATCAAAATACTATGTAAAACTTAAAAAATATCAAATTGAAAAACTAAATTGTATTTTAAATGGAAAAGAATTATCTGTATCAAAAAATAAAAATTTTAAAAAAATTCAATCTATTTTAGTTGAAGGCTTTAAAAATTTACAACTTAGTAGCTCAATTGTCGAAGAATTAGTCCAATCACATTATAAAGAAAATAAAAAAATACTCTCCCTTGAAGGTGTACTTTTAAGATTAGCAATTGAAAGTAAAATTTCAAGGTCTGAATTTTTAAAATATTATATTGGAAATGAAGTTAATCCAAAGTTCGAAAGCTTTTTACAGGAGAACAAAATTTGGAAAAATTTTTTCAAGAAACACAGAAAAGATTTTGATGAAATTAGAGACAGATTAATTGAATTTAGTAAGAAAATTGAGTTACCAGTTGGAGAATTTAAAGAATTAGTAAAAAGAATACAAAAAGGAGAAAGAGAATCAAGAATTGCTAAAAAAGAAATGGTTGAAGCAAACCTAAGATTAGTAATATCAATTGCAAAAAAATATACGAACAGAGGGTTACAATTTTTAGACCTTATTCAAGAAGGTAATATTGGTTTAATGAAAGCAGTGGATAAATTTGAATATAGAAGGGGATACAAGTTCTCCACTTATGCTACTTGGTGGATCAGACAAGCAATAACAAGATCAATAGCTGACCAAGCTAGAACCATAAGAATCCCAGTTCACATGATTGAAACCATTAATAAAATTGTGAGAACACAAAGGCAAATTTTAAGTGAATTCGGCAGGGAAGCTACCCCAGAAGAGTTGGCAAAAAAATTAGCAATGCCTCTTGAGAAAGTGAGAAAAGTTTTAAAAATTTCTAAAGAACCTGTTTCTCTCGAAACTCCTGTGGGAGACGAAGAAGATAGTAGTTTAGGTGATTTTATCGAAGACAAAAATGCTTTGCAGCCATTAGATACAGCAATTCGATCGAACCTAAGCGAGTCGACAACAAAAATTCTAGCTTCTCTAACTCCTCGTGAAGAAAGAGTTTTAAGAATGAGATTTGGCATAGGCATGAACACAGACCATACCCTCGAAGAAGTTGGTCTTCAATTTTCAGTTACAAGAGAAAGAATTAGACAAATTGAGGCTAAGGCACTAAGAAAGCTTAAACACCCAAGCAGATCTAAACAATTGAAAAGTTTTCTAGAAAAATAAATATTTATATTGTAAAAGTTAATTTAAAATGGGCCTGTAGCTCAGCTGGTTAGAGCAGTACACTCATAATGTATTGGTCCCAGGTTCGAATCCTGGCGGGCCCACCATTTATTCAGACATCATGCCAACGAACCAAAGTGAT
This sequence comes from uncultured Pelagibacteraceae bacterium, assembly GCA_902573425.1. GTDB lineage: Bacteria > Pseudomonadota > Alphaproteobacteria > Pelagibacterales > Pelagibacteraceae > Anoxypelagibacter. The sequence goes on along the minus strand of CACGJO010000001.1, from coordinate 163,638 downwards.
ATAACTAAATACCAAATCATTTCTATTTTTCTATAAATCGTTCTAGTGTTGAGAATAAAGCATTTATATCATTGTTATTTGTATTTAGAACTGAAGCAAATTCTTCTTTCTGAGTTCTTGCCAAACTCAATCCTTCAATAATTAAGTCTCTAATAAGTGGATTATTAGGATCTTTCGTATAAACCCTCCAATCAATTTTTACCTCTGGTCTTTTATCTGTTTTTAGAAGCATTGTTTTTACAATTGTATATTTTTCGTTAACAACATCAGATGATAAAACATTAATTTTTGGATCTGAGTAATCTGTCAATCTTGAAGTAAAGCTTTTTAAAAAATATTTTTCAAATAGACTCTCATACTTTTTTAGTTCTTCAGGAGTAATTTCTTTCCTTTTTTTACCCAAGGTGTAATAAGCTAAGCCTTTAACATCAACAGTTTTCAGCGCTATTTCAGATAATTTACTTGCCTTTTCATCTGACGATGAAGAACTACTTAAAATTACTTTTGCCTCCTCTATTACTTCAGAAATAAAACTTTCAGGATTTGAACTATAAGAAATTCCTTTTGTTTGGATAAACAATGATCCTGCAAAAAAAATAAGAAAAGATATAAATATTCTTTTCATAACTAATTACTATTGATTATCTATTTCTTCCCAATCACTATCGTTAGAATCTTTATTGGAAATTGGTGAATTTAGTATTCTTTGCTGTCTATTTTGTAAATAAAGACTTTTTAAAGATGCATAAAAATCAATCGAATTTTCCTCTAAACTTTCGAATGACTCTATATTTTTTGATCTAAAGTCAACAGCATCTGTTCCTCTATAATAATAATAATTATGTTCTGACAAATTTTCGTTACCAACTACTATATCCGTCTCGCTATTATGCGTTAGATGATAAACTGGATCAACAAATACATTGCCTATCAAACCTACTGCATCTCTTGTAGTGGTTGGTCCTAGAATAGGTAAAACAAAGTAACATCCCGTGTCAGCTCCCCATACACCAAGCGTTTGACCAAAATCCTCTCTAGATTTTTTTTCGAAACCCATTTTAGAAGCAGGATCAAAAACCCCAAGTATTCCAACAGTAGTATTTATTGCAAATCTTCCAGCTGTGTTACCTGCACTTCTTAAATCACCTTGAAGAACATTGTTCGAAAAAGATAGTAATGAGCGTAAATTAGATACAAAGTTGTTTGTTCCTGTTCTAATTGGTTGAGGCAAAACTCTATAGCCTTTAGCTATTGGTTTAAAAATAGCTTTGTCCAAAGCTTGATTAAATTTAAGGGTTCCCCTGCTAAATTTCTCAAAACACTCATTAGCTGTGTATTTTTCGTCAGCATTAGTGTTTGTTAAAAACACCATTGTTAATACAGTAATTGCTGTAAAAATTTTAAACCGTTTAAGCATCAATTTTTATGCTATATATTTTTTTAATGGAAATTACAAAATATTATTCACCGAATTACGCGGAAAAAGTGAGAAGTGATAAAAGTATTACCATGATAATTATTCACTATACCGGCATGCAATCTGAACGCGAATCTTTAAAAAGACTAACCTCAGTTAGCTCTAAAGTGAGTGCACATTACTTAATTGGGAGAAGTGGCAGAATATTCAATTTAGTGGACGTCAAATATGTAGCTTGGCATGCAGGAAAGTCTATGTGGAAAAAAAATGAAAATTTAAATAAAAATTCAATCGGAATTGAGCTTGTTAACAAGGGGCACAAATTTGGGTACCAAAAATTTACAAAAATACAAATTAAAAGTTTGATCTCACTTTGCAAAAAATTAAAAAAAAAATATAAGATTAAAAATAATTTTATTCTTGCTCATTCAGATATTGCACCGATCCGAAAAATAGATCCTGGTGAAAAATTCCCTTGGCAGTATTTGTCTATCAATGGAATTGGAAATTATCCTAAAAAAATTGAACTAAAGAACAAGTATAAAGAAACTCAAAATAATGATCTATTTTTTAAAAATCTCCACAAAATAGGATATCGATATTTGAACTCAAAATATAAGATAAAAATAATCAAAAATTTTCAAAGAAAATATAGACAAAAAAAGATTAATGGAATTATAGACTTCGAAACCCTTAAATTAAGCCAAATTTTAAGCAAATCTTCAAATTAGGCTTGATTTTTTTTTCATAATCATTATAGCAGAGTTGCTAGGCAATTGGATTGTCGCTACATGAGAATGTAGAGGAAAGTCCGGGCTCTATAAAGACACGGTGCCAGTTAACGGCTGGCGGGGGCGACCTTAGGGATAGTGCCACAGAGAATAGACCGCCTTATCAAGGCAAGGGTGAAACGGTGTGGTAAGAGCACACCGGTTTTTTGGTAACAAAAAACGCACGGCAAACCCCACCGGGAGCAAGACTAAAAAGAGATGACATTGCGAAAACTAAAAACTGTCTTTAGTTCGTCATCAGGGTTAGTCGCTCGAATTTAAGCGTGAGCTTAAATCTAGATAAATGACATCTTAAATGACAAAACCCGGCTTACAGATTGCCTAGCATTTCCACTTAATGTTCCCTGTTTGTATCCATTAAAAACTACATCCCCTAAAGTTTGTCAATAAATTAGGTATTGACTATAATTAAATATACCCATACTATCCCATGAATTCCCAAATATGAGGGAAGTTGGGAGATTTTGAAAGAAAGATGAATTATGTTTTTGTCAAGTTTCGAAAACAATATAGACAAAAAGGGAAGGGTGTCAGTGCCATCCAGTTTTAGAGCTTTTTTAAATTCAAAAGGATACAACAGTTTTATTGCGTATCCCTCATTTAATCATTCTGCGCTTGAGGCTTGTGCTCAGGACAGAATTGAAAAATTATCAGATAGTATCGATTCTTTAGGACCGTTTGATGACAAGAGAGATTATTTCGCAACATCAGTTTTGTCTCAAAGTATTAATCTTAATTTTGACAGCGAGGGAAGAGTGACTATTCCTGGAAAATTACTTAAACACGCAAAAATTAAAACCAATATAATTTTTGTTGGGCTAGGAAAAGTTTTTCAAATTTGGGATCCAACTTCTTTTGAAAAATTTAAATCAATCGCAAAAAAGAAATCATACTTAAATAGATCAACTTTAAAATGGGAAAATAAATTTAAAAAGGAGGGTGTATGACAATTAATATAGGTGGCGGTGAATTAAAAGAGCTTAAACCAAGAATTTTAGTAATGGGAATAGGTGGCGCTGGAGGAAATGCTATAAATGCCATGATCGAAGATGGACTACAAGGGGTAGAATTTGTTGCCGTTAATACTGACGCACAAGATTTAAAAGTAAACAAAGCAGATGCAAAAATACAAATTGGCATGAATTTGACCAAAGGACTTGGTGCTGGTGCGAAACATGATATTGGTCAAGCCGCAGCAGATGAGTCTTTAAATGAAATAGTTACTTATTTGCAGGGTGCAAATATGGTTTTTATAACTGCGGGAATGGGAGGAGGTACCGGAACTGGTGCTTCTCACGTTATAGCAAGGGCAGCTAAAGAATTAAATATTTTAACAATTGGAGTAATCACCTTACCATTTTCTTATGAGGGCCCTAAAAGAATGAGAAGAGCAATCGAGGGTTGGGAGAAATTAAAAAAACACCTTGATACTTCAATAGTTGTTCCAAATCAGAACCTTTTTAAAATTGCAAATGAAGCAACCACTTTTGAGAAATCATTTTCTTTATCAAATGATGTCTTAAAACAGGGCGTACAAAGTGTCACTGATTTAATGGTAAGACCAGGATTAATTAATTTGGACTTTGCGGACGTAGAAACAGTAATGGTTTCTATGGGTAAAGCAATGATGGGTACCGGTGAAGCAGAGGGAGAAAATAGAGCTTTAACGGCAACTGAACTCGCTCTTAACAATCCTCTAATAGATGATTACTCTTTAAAAGGAGCAAAAGGATTATTAGTTAATATCACTGGAGGAGATGACATCAAGTTATTTGAAGTTGATCAAGCTGTAAATAAAATTAGAGCTGAGGTTGACCCAGAAGCTGAGCTTATTTTCGGCGCAATCAAAGATGAAAATTTAAATGGAAAGATGAGAGTATCAATTGTAGCAACAGCACTTGATGGTGAGAGTCCCGATAAAAAAGAAACTCTAACTAATGTTCACAGAATCCATACAAGAAGCTCAGGATATTCAGAGGATATTCATAATAATATAAATATGCCCTCAATTCCGGATGCAGGATCTATACAAGGTGCTACAGCTCTAAAATTAGACCAAGAAATTTCTCCAAAACAAAATGAAGAATTAATTTCTGGTATATCATTAGAGAATGCATCTTTTGTCGAAAATAATTTAAATCAAGATCAAATTCAAGAGAGCGCCAAAGACGAACCTTTAGACGAAACTGTAATTGAGGACATCTCTCTTTATGATGATAAATCCCAAGATAGAACAGAAACAACAGATAATGATAATGAAGTTTCCCCCCAATTATTTTCTGATGAGGTTAATAACGAGGCCTCGTCAGAAAGTAATTACGATGAAGTCGTCAAAAGCGAAGATGAAGACTTTGAAATACCTGCTTTTTTAAGAAAACAAAAATTTTAACTCAAAAGTAGATGAAAGATATTTCATCGTCAAAAACCTTTTCTCACTATCCGGTAATGTTAAAGGAGGTTATCAATATTTGTGATGCAAAAAAAGGGGGGCTATTCATTGATTGCACATACGGTGCAGGAGGATACACAAATACAATATTATCATACCCAAACACAAAAGTTATCGCATTAGATCGAGACCCAAATATCAAAAGTTTAGTTGAGAAAACAAAAAAAAACTATAAAAACAGATTTTTCTTTCATAATTCAAAATTTAGCGATTTGAATAAAATCCTATCTAAAAATACTGAAGCTGACTGTATAATATTTGATCTCGGCTTGTCTTCTTTACAACTATTTGACTTGAATAGAGGTTTTTCTTTTTACTCAAAAGAAGAACCCGATATGAGAATGGGTTTAAATGAAAATAGTGCGAAAGATGTGTTAAATAATCTAGATGCTAAAACATTAAGCAATATATTTAAATTATTAGGTGAGGAAAAAGAATCATCGAGAATTTCAAGAAATATCGTTAAAGAGAGACAACAAAGTCCAATCAAAACCATACCAGATTTAATTAGAATTATAAAAAAAAGTAAAATAAAAAACTATAAAAAAAAAATAAATTTATCAACTCAAGTTTTTCAAGCTCTTAGAATTTTCGTAAATAAAGAGGTAACAGAACTAATAAAAGGGCTTATCAACGCTACACAATTTTTAAAAAAAGGTGGAAAAATAATTGTAATAACTTTTCATTCCATAGAGGACAAAATAGTAAAATTTTTCTTTACTAATTTTTCTTCCAATAAGTCTAAAACTTCAAGATATTATCCTGAAAATAACAACAAAGAGACTTTATTTGAGACTTATAAAAACAAAATTATTAAACCTGATGATCAAGAGGTAGAAGAAAATAATCCTTCAAGATCGGCAAAGCTTAGATATGCAGTAAGAAGTAAAGACAACTTTATATATCCCACAGATTTAGAAAAAAGATTTTTTAACTATCTTGAACTGGAGGAAACAATTGTTTAACAAAGCTTTAATATTTTCTTTATCAACTTTTTTAATTTTGATGATTTTTACATCAATAATTAAAAATAACACACGAAATATAGAAAAAAATATTGAAAAACTAAATACTGAAATCTTAAAATTAAATAAAGAATTATTTAATGCAGAAATGGATTTTATTTATCTTTCAAGTCCAGATAAATTAGAAAAAAAAATATCAACATTCAATCAAAAAAGATATTCAACCTTCGATTTTTCGAGAATTTTTTTATCAACAGAGGAATTTATAAATTTTTCTTCTAAACAAACGAAGAAATAAAATTTTAATGAGTAAAAAATATATTAATAATAACCAAAAGAGTTTTTTCTTTGAAGATAATAGTAATAAAACATACGATAAAACTAATAAAAAAAAACTTTTGATTAAAGAGGATAGAATTTATTTACTTTTTTTTATATTTTTTTGTCTTATTTCAATTTTCTCCATTAAAATTATTTTTACCTCTTTGAATGCAATAACATATCAAAAAAATTCAATATATTTAAATTTAAAATTTAAAACATTCAGAAATGATATTGTAGATACAAATGGCTTGCCTATAGCAAGAAACATCGAAGTATTTCATGCTGCCATAAAACCAAATTTAATAAAAAATAAAAAAAATTTTTTATTAAAAATTCAAATACTTTATCCCGAAATAAATATAAAAGTTTTAAATTCAAATTTAAAAAAAAATAAATACTTTTATTTCCAAAAAAATATAAGCAAGGAAGAACAGTATAAATTATGGTCCTTAGGCGAAAAAGGAATTTTATTCGAAAGAACCCAAACAAGAGTATATCCACATAGAAATCTGTTTAGTCACGTGATTGGCCAAATAGACGAGGATCATAATGGTATATCTGGAGTAGAAAAATCTTATAATGACCGACTCAAATCAGATCAAAAACCTTTGATAACAACGTTGGACACTAATATTCAATTTTTAATAAGAGAAGAACTCGTAAACTTTCAAAAAATTTTCAAAAATATTGGAAGTGCTGCTATTTTAATGGATGTGAACAATGGTGATATTCTATCTTTGGTTTCTTTGCCTGATTTTGACATTAATAAAAGGCAAACTATTGATAATTTAAATTTTATTAATAGAGCCACGAAAGGTGTTTACGAGCTTGGGTCAGTTTTTAAAACATTTACACTAGCTGGTGGTTTAAATGAGGGTGTAATAGAAACAAAATCCAAATTTAATAACTTACCAAAAAAAATTACTTGCGCAGGAAAGTCCATTTCAGAATACGATAATAAAATTCCAGCGAACCTTACTGCTGAAGAAATTCTAATTAGGTCAGGAAATATTGGGTCTGTAAGAATTGCTCAAAAGATTGGAGAGATAAAAATGAAAAATTTTTTAGATAAAATAGGTTTGTTGAAAAAAATTAAATTTGACATAGAGGAAGTAGGACAACCTTTGCCTGTAAGATGGGGAAAATGCAAACTTGCTACAGCGTCCTTTGGGCACGGTATTACAACTACCTTACTTCAACTTGCCAAAGGTTATTCAATCATTTCTAATGGCGGATATAACATTGAACCTAGATTAGTTAAAAGGACTGAATCAAATAGGGATAAAAAAATCAAAATATTAAACGACGGAATATCAAATGAAATGAATTCTATTCTACGTAAAATCGTAACTCAAAGAGAGGGAACGGCAAATTTTGCAAATATTGAGGGATATGAAGTTGGAGGAAAAACAGGCACCGCCCAAAAAATCATAAATGGTAATTACTCAAAAAATAAAATTAATACCTTTGTAGCTGTATTTCCAACCTCAAAACCAAAATATATTTTATTGGTATTATTGGATGAGCCAAAGCCAAATAAAGATTATATTTATAATTATAGAGATGGAAGCGGATGGAAAATTAAAGGGACACCATATAATACCGCTGGATGGACATCAGTTGAGGTAGCCGGCAAAATAATAGAAAAAATTGGACCTATTTTAGCCATAAATAAAATTGATCTATACGGCAACCATGTTGTTAAAAAAACTAATTAAAAATTTAAGCCCGAAAATTGGCAGTCTTGAAATTAACGGTATTTCAAATGATAGCAGAAAGGTTAAAAAAGGCGATTTATTTGTTTCTATAAAGGGCGAAAAAGAGGATGGGAATAAATATATTTCTCAGGCTATTTCAAAAGGAGCTAGAGCTGTAATTTATTCAGGAAAAATCAAAAAAAATAAAAAAACTAAGTTTATAAATTTCAAAGATACCAGAAGTATTTTGGCCAGATTAAGTACAAGTATTTATAAAAATAAACCTAAAAACATAATTGCTGTAACTGGAACGAATGGTAAAACTTCCATATCTGATTTCTTTTATCAAATTTTTAAGTTACAAAATATTAAATCTGGTTTTATAGGAACACTTGGTTTTAGAAAAAATAAATTATTAAAAAAAAGAAACCTCACAACTTTGGATTCGTTATCACTTAACAAAGATTTGAATGAAATGAGCAGAAATAATATAAACAATGTTATTATCGAGGCCTCAAGCCATGGTTTAAAACAAAAAAGGCTTAATTTTCTGAAATTCAAAGCGGGTATTTTTACAAATTTAAGTCATGATCATTTGGATTATCATAAAAATATGAGAGATTATCTACAATCTAAATTATTACTATTTAATGATTTGTTAAAAAAAGGAGGAACTATAATTACAGACTCGAATATTAAACAATTCAAAGATATAAAAAAAGTTCAATTAAAAAAAAAATTAAAAATTTTAACAATAGGATCAAACGGCAATACTTTTAAAATTTTAAAGCATAAAATTTTTGAAAATTATCAATTTCTTGAGCTCAAATATAAAAACAAAGTATATAAACTTAAAATAAATCTATATGGCACAATACAGATTAAAAATTTATTGATGGCAATTTTAGCAGCGAAAGTTTGTGGAATTAAAATAGAAAAAATTTTAAATAAAATAAATAAAATAAAGAGTGTGGAAGGAAGATTACATCTAGTTAAGACTTTACCAAATAAATCAAAAATATTTTTAGACTACGCACATACACCTGAGGCATTAGAAAAAGCAATAATATCTCTAAAAGAACATTTTCACAAAAAAATTACAATATTATTTGGATGCGGTGGAGAAAGAGATAAAACAAAAAGAAGATTAATGGGGCAGGTTGCAAAAAAAAATTGTGGTAAAATTTATATAACTGATGACAATCCAAGAAAAGAAAATGCAAAAAAAATACGAAAAGAAATCATGAAAGGCTTAAAAAAATCCCCAGCAAAAGAAATAGGGAATAGAAAAAAAGCGATTATTTATGCAATGAAAAATTCAGATCCCTATGAAATTATTTTAATTGCTGGGAAAGGTCATGAAACTTATCAAGACTTGGGTAATAAAAGAATATTTTTTAGTGACAAAAATATAATAAAAAATTTTAAAAATAAAAAAATTTCATCAAACCTAAAAATTAATAATTTAAAACATAATGGTTTGGTTTTAAAAAAGACTCTTAAAACCAATAAAAATTATTTTTTCGATAATGTTTCTATAGACTCTAGAACAATTAAGAGAAATAATTTATTTATTGCTCTGAAAGGAAAAAATAAAGATGGCCATAACTTTCTTAAAGAGGCCCATAAAAATGGGGCAAGTTATAGTGTTGTTTCTAAAAAAAATAAAAAAAACTTAAAACTGATTAAGGTTAAAAATACCATGAAGTTTTTAAATCAATTAGCAAAAAATAAGCGAGAATTATCTTCTGGTAGATTTATTGCAGTAACAGGCAGTTCAGGAAAAACTACAGTTAAAACCATGCTTGGAACCCTTTTGCAAAAGTATACTAATACTTATTTTTCCCCCAAGTCATACAATAATTCTTATGGTGTTCCTTTAAGTATTTTAAATTTCAATCCAAATTTTAGTTATGGAGTTTTTGAGGTAGGTATGAGTAAATTTAATGAAATTAATAAACTCTCACAACTGGTCAAACCACATATTGGAATAATAACAAATGTGTCTGAGGCCCATTTAGAAAATTTTAGAAATATAAAAGATATTGCTAAAGCGAAAAGTGAAATTATATACAATATACAAAAAGAAGGTACTGTTATTTTAAATAGGGATGATAAATTTTTTAAATATTTTAGAAAAATAGCACAACAAAATGAAATCAGAGTTACTTCATTTGGTTTCTCAAAAGCATCAGATATAAGATTTGTCTCTTTAAGAAAAAAACAAAATTCATTTATACTATCTTTGCTTATTTACAAAAAAAAACTTATTATAAAAATTAATAATAGAAACAAAAATAATATAATGAATATTTTATTATCGATTTCAGTTATTAATGAGTTAAATTTACCATTAATTAAAATAAAAAACTTTTTTAAAGATAAAGTTCTTTTAAAAGGAAGAGGAAAAATTAATAAAATCAATAAGTTTAATAAAAAATTTTTTTTAATCGACGAAAGTTATAATGCGAACCCATTGTCAGTCAAATCCGCAATAGAGAATTTTTCAAATATTAAAAAAAGGGGGAAAAGAAAATACTTTCTTTTTGGGGATATGCTGGAACTTGGAAAGAACTCAAATTTTTATCATAAAAAAATCTCTAAATTTATTAATAATAGTGATATTGATAAAACTTATGTTTATGGCAGCAAAGCATTTGAAACATATAGATTAATAAGAAAACAAAAGAGAGGAGAGGTTATCAAGGATCTTAAATCATTCTCGGGTAAAATTTCTAATATTTTAAATAATGGAGATTATTTAATGATAAAAGGTTCTAACGCCACAGGATTGCACAAGGTTTCCAAGGACTTTATTGGGAGATACAACTAAATGCTTTATAACCTTTTAACTTCTTTAATTGACACTTTTTCTTTTTTGAATGTGTTCAAATACATTACTTTCAGGATAGGGTTATCTGTTATTACCTCCCTCACTATAATTTTCTTAATTGGAACACCATTAATCAAATACTTCGCAAGAAAACAAATTACAGGGCCAATAAGACAAGACGGACCTATTGATCACATAGTCAAAAAAAGTGGAACACCAACAATGGGTGGACTAATGATTTTGATTGGTATAATTGTGAGCACAATTCTATGGGCAGATCTTAAAAATCTTTATATCTGGATAGTCCTATTTGTTTGTACTAGCCTAGGGCTGCTTGGATTTTTAGATGACTATCTAAAAATAAAATTTAAAAATTCTTCAGGAATAAATGCAAAACTTAAATTTTTTGGTCAATTAATTATTTCTCTTATAGCTATTTCGACGCTAGTATATTTTACCGATCATGAAACTATTTTAAATTTGTATTTTCCTTTTTTTAAAAATTTTATTTTACACATGGGTTTATTTTTTATACCTTTTGGTATTTTTGTTATAATTGGTTCTTCTAATGCAGTAAATTTGACTGATGGTTTAGATGGTTTGGCAACTGTTCCAGTTATGTTAGTTGCATTATCATTTTCACTGATTTGTTACCTAGTAGGAAATTCAATTTTCGCAAACTATCTACAAATACAATACATCCCTGATGTTGGAGAACTTTCAATATTTTGTGGTTCAATTGTCGGATCGTGTTTAGGTTTCCTTTGGTATAATGCACCTCCAGCTAAAATATTTATGGGCGATACTGGCTCATTATCTTTAGGGGGATCAATCGCAGCAGTGGCAATTATTGTAAAACACGAAATTGTCCTCGCAATTATTGGCGGATTGTTTGTTCTAGAAACAGTCTCTGTAATTATTCAGGTAATATCATTTAAATTGACTGGCAAAAGGGTGTTTATGATGGCTCCAATTCATCACCATTTTGAGAAAAAAGGCTGGGCAGAATCAACTGTTGTTATTAGGTTTTGGATTATTGCAATTATATTAGCATTGGTAGGTCTAGCAACATTAAAATTAAGATAATTAATGAATTTATTAAAAATGAATTCCTCAATAATGAATTTTTGTATTTATGGTCTTGGATCTACAGGCAAGTCAGCAGCTAAATTCTTAAAGAGCAAAAATTTTAATAATATTAAGATTTGGGATGACAAAATGCGCACAAAAAAAAAGAAAAAAAATTTTTTAAGATATCTAGATTCTTCGGATTTTATAATAATTAGTCCTGGTATAAATTTAAAAAAATCAAAATTAAAAAATAAGCTTCTTAGAAATAAACATAAAATTATAACAGATCTTGATCTTTTTTATCTTTTTAATCCAAATATAAAATCAATTGTTATAACTGGGACAAACGGTAAATCTACAACATGTAAAATACTTGAACATGTTCTTAAAAAAAATAGAATAAATGTTAAATTAGGGGGTAATATAGGTAAACCAATTTTAGATTTAAGACTCATTAATAGACCAGTAGTGATAATAGAGGCATCGTCTTTTCAATTAGCTTATTCAAAATATATTAAACCAAACTTTGCTGCAATTCTAAATATAACTAAAGATCATTTAGACTGGCACGGTACAATGAAAGAGTACATGAATTCAAAATTAAAAATTTTTACAAATCAAAGTAACAATGATTTCGCATTTTTGAATAATCAGAGTCTCATAAAAAAATTTAAAAAAAATAATTACAAGAGCAAATTAAAATATGTAAATAAAAAAAAATACAAAAATTTACAAAAAAAAATAAAAAATAATTATTTAAATTCAAAAGCGAATAATGAGAACTTAAATTATATTTACGAAATTTCTAAAGTTTTAAATATAAAAACAAAAAATGTCACTAAGTCATTGACAAACTTCAAAGGTCTAAGTCACAGACATGAAATTTTTTATAAAAATCAAAACAAAACTTTTATTAATGATTCCAAAGCAACTAGTTTCCAGTCTAGTAAATTTGCATTAGAAAGTAACAAAAATATTTTTTGGATAACTGGCGGTCTACCCAAATTAGGAGACAAAATCAAAATTAATGAAGTAAAAAAAAATATCGTGAAAGCGTACATTATTGGAAAAAATACTAAATATTTTAAAAGATTTTTAAATGGAAATATTAATTTTGAAATTAGTAGCAACATGAAGAATGCTGTGATTTCAATATTTAAAGACATTAAAAAAATAAAAGATAAAAATTTAAATATTTTACTAAGTCCTGCTAGTGCATCTTATGACCAGTATAAGAATTTTGAGGAAAGAGGTAATAAATTTAAAAAACTAGTTTTAAAATATGCAAGAAAAAATTTTTAATACAAAAAATTACTGGAGAAATGTTGACAAACAAATTTTAGCAAGCTTTTCTATATTGTTTATCCTGGGAGTTTTTTTTTCCTTCTCCTCAACATCTTTTTTAGCAGATGAACGTTTAAATAAAAACTACTATTTCTTTTTTCAAAAACATCTCATATATGCGTGTGCTTCATTTTTGATAATGATAATTATTTCAACTTTAAATACTGATTTAATTAATAGAAGTTTGATACCAATATTTATATTTTTTGTATTATTATTGTTATTGGTTCCATTTCTAGGTGTAGAAGTTAAAGGCGCAAAAAGATGGCTTAATTTCTATATATTCCGTTTCCAGCCAATTGAATTTGTAAAACCTTTTTTCATCCTAGTAGTTGCACAAATTATTTCTTCAAGCAAAATTAAAAGTTTAAATTTATCACATATTATTTCTTTTATTTTTTTGTCAATAATAACTTTATTGCTTTTAATTCAGCCTGATGTAGGACAAACAATCTTACTTGCTGCATCCTGGGTATCATTAATTTTTGTATCTGGTTTCAGTATAATATTTCTTACTTTAATATTTTTTTTTCTTATTGTTTTGTTTTTTTTACTACTATATTTAGCACCAGAGCGGTTTAGTTACATCATTTCTAGAATTACATCTTTTGTGGACTCTGAGAAGTCTGGTTGGTCACAATCACAAAAAGCTATTGAGGCAATTAAACAAGGTGGTTTAAAAGGAAGAGGTATGGGGGAGGGAATCTTAAAAGAAAATGTTCCAGAAGCTCATACAGATTATATTATTGCTGTTGTTAGTGAAGAATTTGGATCAGCAGTTTCAGTTTTAATAATTATAATATTTTTATATGTTGCATTTAGAATAATTAAAAAAGTTATAAGTTTTTCTAACAACTATTATAAGTTGGCTCTGTGCGGCTTAATATCTTTAATAATTTTTCAAACATTCATTCATATTGGTGTTAACGCAAATTTATTGCCTACAACAGGGATGACGCTCCCCTTTTTAAGCTATGGGGGCTCATCTTTATTATCAACCGGAATACTAGCTGGAATAATTTTAAATTATACCTCATTAAACGAAAAAAATTGATGAAAAAAATAAATAAAAATATTTTAATTGCTACCGGAGGTACTGGAGGACACATATTTCCATCTTTAAGTTTAGCTAAATTCCTAAGCAAAAATTACAATTTACAAATGGTTTCTGATAACAGAGGGCTGAAATTTTTACAAAATACTGAAAATATGAAAGTAAAAATTATTAATTCAGATACAATATTTAAAAAAAACTTTCTTAATGTTATTTTAGGGGCCTTAAAAATTATAACTGCTTTTATTCACTCTGTTTATTTTTTAATTTATTCAAGACCAAACTTGATAATTGGTATGGGAGGCTATTCTTCATTCCCAATTTGTATTGCAGGTTTTTTATTAAGGATTCCAGTAATTATTTATGAAAATAATTTAATTGTAGGTCGTGCAAATAAAGTTTTACTACCAATAGTTAAAAAAATTATGTTATCAACAAAAAATACCAAAGGTATTGACCCAAAATATAAAGACAAGTTATTTGTATGTGGTTATATATTGAAAGAAAATATTTATAATTCAGAATATTCCAAAAAAATATCTCACTCGAAAAATGAAATTTCTCTTTTAATAATGGGAGGGAGCCAGTCTGCCAAAATATTCGGGGAAATCTTACCTTTAGAGATTACGAAATGTTTTGAAAAAGGAATTAAGTTTAACATCTACCAACAATGTTTAGAAAACCAGATTAATGGGATTAAAAATATCTATAAAAAATTTAATATACAATATGAATTATTTTCCTTTTCAAAGGATATGATGAAGTACTATCAAAAAACAGATTTAGCAATCACCAGATCAGGGGCCTCTTCTTTAGCAGAGCTTACAAACCTTAGAATTCCATTTATAGCAATTCCACTACCAGCATCCGCAGACAATCACCAATTCATGAATGCAAATTATTTCAGGGAGAAGGGATATTGTTTTTTATTGGAAGAAAAGTTTATTTTTGATAATTTACATAAAATTTTAGTCGATTTATCAAAAAATCAGAACAAACTTCAAGATATTAAGGAAAAGATGTCACAACATTCTGATAAAAATATATTTCCCAAAATTGAAAAATTTATAAAAGAGACTTTAAATGAACAAAATTAAAATTAATTTAAATCAAAAAATTCATTTTGTTGGAATTGGGGGAATTGGTATGAGCGGATTAGCTCAAATAATGAAAAACATGGGTTTTAAAATTCAAGGGAGTGACATGGTGAATAGCAAAAATGTTGAGAGATGTAGAAAAATTGGGATCAAAGTTTTTAGATTTCACAAAAAGGAAAATATAAATAATATTTCAATATTAATAAAATCATCAGCTATTAAAAATAACAATCCAGAAATTAAAGCAGCAAAAGAAAAAAAAATTATTATTTTAAAAAGAGCAGAAATGCTGGCACATGTTGTTTCATTAAAAACAAATATAGTAGTAACTGGTTCGCATGGAAAAACTACAACCACTTCATTGATTTCAAATGTATTATCCTCTGCAAAATTTGACCCTACAATAATAAATGGTGGAATAATCAATTCTTTCAACAGTAATGCTAAGTTAGGAAAAGGTAATTGGGCAGTATTAGAGGCAGATGAATCGGACGGAAGTTTTTTAAATTTCCCAATTAATTATTCTGTTGTGACAAATATAGATAGGGAACATATGGAATTTTATAAAAACTTTAAAAATTTAAAAAATTCGTTTTTAAAATTTTTAAATAAAACTCCCCTAATAGGAAAATCTTTCGTATGTATAGATAATGCTGAACTATATAAATTAACAAAAAAAGTAAAAAATAAAAATTTTTACTCTTATGGTTTTTCTAAAAAAGCTAATTTTCAAGTTTTGAACCCACTCTATAGAAAAGATTATTCAGTATTTGATTTGAAAATTTCTATACCAGGAGAAAAAATTAAAATTATAAAAAAAATTAGACTGAACCTAATTGGAAGTCATAATATTCTTAATTCAGTTGCTGCAATTTCTCTTTGTTTGCATATTGGTATTAACATCAAAATAATAAAAAGATCACTTAAAAACTTTTCTGGAATTCAAAGACGTTTAACAAAACTTTTTAATTTTAAAGGTAGAGAATTTTTTGATGACTACGCCCATCATCCTACCGAAATTAAATCAGTTTTACAAAGTTTAAGAGTTACTTCGAATGATAGAAAAATCATTTCAGTGTTTCAACCCCATAGATATTCTAGATTGAAATTATTAAATAAGGATTTTTCATCTTCTTTTAAAGACTCAGATTTAGTCGTTCTATGTCCAGTATATGCCGCAGGTGAAAAAATTGACAAAAAATATGACCCCATAAATTTTGCAAAATTAATTTCTCAATACTCAAATGTTCAAGTTATATTAGTTAATAACCAAAAAGATTTGAATAATTTCTTTAAAAAAAATTTAATTGAAAATGAGATTGTAATTTGTATGGGAGCTGGATCAATTTCTAGGTGGTTGAGGGAAATGAAATTTTAAATGAAAAACATAATATACAAAAAAGAAAAACTTTCAAAATATAGCTGGTTCAATCTAGGAGGACCAGCCGAAATATTAATTAAACCAAACTCAATTGATGAACTAAAGAATTTTTTGATTAAAAAAGAAATAAATAACAAAAATATTTTTATTTTAGGGGCTGGCTCTAATACACTTTTTAGAGACACTGGTTTTAATGGTTTTGTTATTAAATTGGGTAAAGAATTTAGGAACATTAAACTACTTGGAGATAATAAAATTGAAGTTGGCGCAGCTACTCTGGATAAAAAATTAGCAGATTTTGCATGTCAAAATTCAATTTCAGGATTTGAATTCTTATCTTGTATTCCAGGGAGTATTGGTGGTGCAATTACTATGAATAGTGGGTGCTATCAAAAGGATGTCTCTAAAATTTTTCATTCACTTCAAGCAATAGATTTAAATGGAAACGTAAAAGTTTTTAAAAAAGATGATATTAAATTTTTTTACAGAGGTAATAATTTAGATAGCAAACTAATTATTCTAAATGTTACTTTTCAGGGAAAAGAGGGAAATAAAAGTCAAATTCAGAATTTACAAGACTCTTTTTTGAAAGAAAAAAAAGAAAGTCAGCCAAACAGAATAAAGACATGTGGAAGTACTTTTAAAAACCCCAAAAATAAAAAAGCTTGGGAACTGATAAAAAAATCTGAATGTTTAAACTTAACAGTAGGAGGGGCAAGTATATCAGATAAACATTGTAATTTTTTCATGAACAACGGAAATGCTACCTCGTCAGATGTTGAAAAATTAATTGAAAAAGTTAAAAAAAAAGTTTTCTTAAAAACTGGCACAAACCTGGAATTAGAAATTAAAATAATAGGAGAAAAATAAACTTGAAAAGTAAGAAAAAAATTTTAGTAATTTTGGGAGGAAACTCTGAAGAGAGAAATGTAAGTTTAGAGACTGGAAAATCATGTGCAATGGCTTTAAATAAAATTGGTTTTAATACAATAAAATTTGATCCAAAAAAAAATTCTCTAATTAAAATTAAAAAAATAAATCCAGATGTTATATTTAATGCTCTTCATGGCAAAGATGGTGAAGATGGAAATATTCAAAGTTTTTTTGAGTATATAGGGATACCATATACTCATTCTGGAGTATTATCCTCAATGATAGCAATGAACAAAAATTTATCAAAGCAACTTTTTGAAAAAAATAAAATCAAAACACCCAAATATTTCTTTTATTGTAAAAGACATCATTTGAATATTGACTTAAGAAAAGAAATAAAAAAAAATAGGTTAAACTTTCCAATAGTTGTTAAACCAAATAATGAAGGCTCAAGTATAGGAGTTAAAATTTGTAAAAATTTTAAATCATTAAATCGTGATTTTAAAAAATTAAATAAGATCTATGAAAATTTACTATTTGAAACATATATTCCTGGTCAAGAAATACAGGTCGCACTTATTGGCAGCAAGTCCATCGGCGCTATTGAACTTAGACCTAAGAGAAAATTTTATGATTATAAAGCAAAATATAAAAAATCGGCTAATACTTCTCATTTAGTACCTGCTCCAATTAGAAAAAAAAAATACAACGAGGTTCTAAGAATTTCTGAAAAGGCATATAAATTGCTTAAATGCAAAGGAATTGCAAGATGCGATTTTAGATTTTATAGAGATACTTTTTACCTTTTAGAACTAAATACACAACCTGGCATGACGAGTCTGTCTCTCGTACCAGAAATTGCAAAATATTCTAAAATTTCTTTTGAAAAACTGGTCAAGTGGATGGTAAATGATTCCAGCCTAAACAGATGAAAACAAAAAAAAATTTATTTATATGGTTATTTATATTTGTCTTTTTGTCTACATACAGTCTGAATTCAACACAAAAAAAAAAAATTTCAATTTTTTCAATAGAAAATATTAATATTAATGGAATAATAAATGTTAACGAGACTGATTTTAAAAGCAAAATAAATAAGTTTTTTGGTGAAAGCCTCTTTTTTTTTAACAGTAAAGAAATAAAAAAAATAGCTAGTGAATTTAGTTTCATTAAAGAGATTAAAATTAAAAAAAATTATCCCGACACTTTAAATATAATTCTTAAAGAAAATGAACCAATAGCTATACTTATTGAAAATAATAAAAAAATACTTCTATTAGAAATGGGTAATATTGTTTCAAATTATGATTTAGATAAATTTAATAGTTTACCAACTGTTTCAGGTATGAATGCTAAAAAAAATTTTTTCAATTTCTATGAAACTTTAAAAAAAGTTAATTTTGAGACAGAATTAATAGAAGAATTTAAATATTTTAATATTAATAGATGGGATATCATTTTAAGGAGTGGCAAAATTATAAAGTTACCAACAGAAAGATTTGAAAGTTCTATTGAAAAATTCATATCGATCTATGATAAAGATAATTTTAATAATTTTAAAATATTTGATTTCAGAATAAATGGTCAACTTATTTTGGAATAGATAATTATGAGCCAAGACTTTTTGATAGCTGAAATTGTAGACGACAACGTACGTTATGTTGTAGCAAAATTTGATGAAAATTCTGATCATAAAATCTTATTAAAAAGGATTTTTAAAAACAACGGTATAAAAAAAAGTAAAATACTTGACTTCGAACATACAGCAAAAAAAATTAATGAAGATATAAAAGATCTTGAAAAAGAGTCAGGGAATATTTTTAAAAATATATCCTTAGTAATAAATGAACCTGAAATTTCTTGTACAAATCTTTCCGGATTCAAAATACTCAATGGATCTAAAGTAGAAAAAAGAGATTTAGAATATATTTTAAATGAAGCCCAAATATCAATATCAAAAAATCAAGAAAATAATTCTGTTTTACATATAATAAATTCTAATTTTATTTTAGATAAGATAAAAAAAAATAAGATTCCACTTAATTTACACGGAGATAATTTAAGCTTGAATATGACATTTATTTCATTACCAAAAAATAATCTAAAAAATATAAAGGCACTGTTTGATAATAGTGGTTTAAAAATTGATAGAATAATAATTAAGCCATTAGCATGTGGTATAAATATACTTAACAAAAATAAAAAAAATAAAGATTTTTTATTAATTAACTTTGACAAAGAATTAAGCAGTATATCACTTTTTGAAAACTCAGCGTTAGTTTTTACAAAAATTTTTCCGTTTGGAACAAATTCTATTATTCAGGATATTAGCAAGCTCTGTTCCATAAATGAAAATGAAATAAGGCTACTAATAAAAGAAATTGACTTTACAGGAACAATTAGTGAAAAAAGATATATAGATAAAAGTTTTTTTATAGAATCAAAGTTTAAGAAATTAACAATTCAGCATGTTAAAGAGATAATAAACGCGAGAGTCATTGAAATGTCAGATTACTTATTTAATAAAAATATAAATTTAAAACATACGAGAGAGAAAATTTTAAATGTTGATATTTTTTTTGAAGATAAAGAAGTATTAAAACACTTGGGAAAATTATTTGAAGAAAATTTAAGAGTCGATGAAATGAAAACCCAGATTGAATTGATGCATTTAGATGATTTTTTTGCACTTTTAGGGGCCGCAGAACTTATTTATAAAGGCTGGGACAAAGAAGCTATTCCCTTAATTAAAGTAAAAAAGTCAATAATTTCAAGATTTTTTGAGCGTTTTTTTTAAAAACTAACTTATTGTAGTTTTTTGAAATATTTCTTGTTTTTAAGTAAATTTCAACTTTTTGTATATTTTCCTTATGTTTGAAAATAAACAAAAAACACTTAAAAAAATCATAAGTTTTGCAGGTACTGGACTGCATTTAGGTAAAAAAGTTTCAATTAATTTAAAACCAGCTGAGGCCGACACTGGTATTATATTTAAGAGAACAGATATCAAAAATAATAATGAGATTAAAGCTAATTATCAGAATGTTTCTTCCGCAAAACTTTGTACAAAAATAGAAAATGATCATGGAGTTTCAGTTTCAACTATCGAACATTTGATGGCAGCACTTTATATTTGTGGAGTAGATAATTTGATAGTACAAATAGACAGTGGTGAAATTCCCATAATGGATGGATCATCAATTGAGTTCGTCGAAAAAATTAAAAAAACTGGTTTAAAAACATTAAACAAGAATAGAAAATTTATTAAAATTATTAAAAAAATAGATTTAAAACTACACGATAAATCAATATCTATAGAACCATCATCAGATAGTTTGAAAGTTGCTTTTACTCTCAGTTATGAAAACAGTCCCTTAATAAAATCACAAACAAATTGTGTTGATTTTAAAAATAAAAATTTAGAAAATATATATTCTGCTAGAACATTTTGTTTATACGAGGACATTGAAAAAGTAAAATCCTTAGGTTTAGCTAAAGGCGGTAATTTAGATAATGCGGTAGTGATAAAAGGAGACAAAGTTTTAAACGAAACGGGTCTTAGATCAAAGAATGAATTTGTAAATCACAAAATTTTGGATTTAGTTGGCGACTTTATGTTAGCAGGCATGAGAATCATTGGGTCAGTCTCATGTATGCACGGTGGTCATTTACTCACAAATGAATTTCTCAAAAAGATTTTATCAAACAAGGATAACTTCGTAATTGTCGAAAGTCTTGAAAATATATCAAATCTAAAAAAGATCACTCCAAATCAAAAAAGAATAGCAGTAAACGCTTAATTAAACATAATTTTACGGGAAGTATTTTTTTTGTTATTAATAGTCAATGCGTTTATTAATAATTTTCATTTTTATACTTACCTTATTTTCTTGCACAAAAAAAGATACAGGAGAAATACAATTACCTTCTACAAAACAAGAAGCCATGGAGGTTTACAAGGACGCATTAAAATCTATGGAGGAAGGACAATTTTTAATAGCTTCAGAAAAATTTGATAAGTCAGAATCTTTGCTTCCTCAAACGATCTGGGCAGCAAAGTCGGCCTTAATGTCAAGTTACTGTCTTTATACTATTAGTTTTTATGATGAGGCAATTTTAAATTTAAAAAGATTTAAAAAATTATATCCCGCTGACCAAAACATGGATTATGCAAGTTATCTAATTGCAGTAATATATTATGAACAAATTCTCGATGAAAAAAAAGATATAGAAAAATTAATTTTTACAAAAAAAGCCATTGAAGACTTTTTAAAAAAATACCCAAACACTGACTATGCGATGGATTTAAAATTTAAATTAGATCTTGTTATAAATCAAATGGCCGCTAAAGAAATCTCAATTGCGAGATTTTATATTCAAAATGAGAAATGGATACCAGCAATCAACAGATTAAAAATTGTTGTTGATGAATATGATAAAACAATTTTTGTAGAGGAGGCTTTATTTAGATTAGTTGAAATTTATTATAGAATTGGATTAATTGAAGAAGCCAAGGCAGCAGCCTCATTGCTTGGCTACAATTATAATTCAAGTGAATGGTACGAGAAATCCTATACTGTTCTGAACAAAAATTATAAACCAATAAGGATGCAAGATGACAAAGAGGAAAAAAATCTTGTAAATAGAATAAAAAAAATATTATTACTAGATGACTGAAAAAAAAAATATTAAAAAATTATATTTGGAAAAAATTCAAAATTTAATCAAATTTAATAAAGCTTATTTTGAAAAAGATAATCCAATAGTTACAGATGAGAAATTTGATGAATTA
Organism: uncultured Pelagibacteraceae bacterium; assembly: GCA_902573425.1. Classification (GTDB taxonomy): domain Bacteria; phylum Pseudomonadota; class Alphaproteobacteria; order Pelagibacterales; family Pelagibacteraceae; genus Anoxypelagibacter. The sequence goes on along the minus strand of CACGJO010000001.1, from coordinate 141,550 downwards.
AAAAAAGAACTTTTTGAAATAGTTAAGAAAAATCCATTTTTAAAAAAAATAAAAAATATTGAAGAAATAGTTGGTTCAAGCCCATCCAACAAATTTAAAAAGGTTAAACATTCAAAACCGATGCTGTCTTTAAGCAATGCTTTTAATAAAGAAGATATACTTGATTTTGAAAAAAAAATAAAAAATTATTTAAATATTAATTCTAATTTAGAACTATCTGCTGAACCAAAAATCGACGGTATATCTGCATCTATTAGATACATTGATGGAAAAATGACTTACGGTTTATCAAGAGGAGATGGAACTTTCGGAGAAGATATTACAGAAAATTTATCAACAATTGGCGAAATTCCCAAAAAAATACCTAATACAACAAAAATTATCGATGTTAGAGGAGAAGTGTATATATCAAAGAAAGATTTTAAAAACCTCAAAGATAAATTTGCCAATCCAAGAAATGCAGCCGGTGGGTCATTAAGACAAAAAAATTCAAAAGAGACAAAAAAAATTCCTTTAAAATTTTTTGCATATGGTATTGGTGATATTGAACCAAATATTTTTAATGATCAAACCGAGTTACTTCTAACCCTTAAAAAATGGGGTTTTCCAATTAATCAATATTGTAAAAAAGTAAAATCAATTCAAGAAATAGAGAAAACCCACTCAGAGCTTGAAAGTATCCGTTCAAATTTAAACTATGACGTTGATGGAATTGTTTACAAAGTAAACAATCTTAAATTACAAAATAGGCTTGGCACTACATCTAATTCGCCTAGATGGGCAATTGCATATAAATTTTCTTCAGTTAAAGCTATTTCAAAAATTAATGAAATTGTTATTCAAGTTGGAAGAACGGGCGCCATTACACCGGTTGCAAAAATTGATCCGGTTACGGTCGGGGGAGTAGTTGTTTCTAATGCAACTTTACATAATGAGGACGAAATTTCCAGAAAAGATATTAGAGTTAATGATACAATTGTTATTCAAAGAGCTGGCGATGTGATCCCTCAAGTTCTATCAGTAGATAAAACGAAAAGATCCCTAAAAAGTAAAAAATTTATTTTTCCAAATAAATGTCTTTGTGGTTACGAGACAAAAAAAGAAACTAGCATAACAACAAAAAAAGTGGATGCAGTTAGAAGATGTATTCGAGGTTATGAGTGTAATTTTACAGCAAAAGAAAGACTAAAACACCTAGTATCCAAAGATGCTTTTGATATTGAAGGACTTGGAAAAAAAGTAGTTGATAATTTCTTGAAACTAAATTTAATAAAAACGCCAGCTGATATTTTTAATTTAGATTACAAAAAAATAGAAAAATTGGATGGGTGGGGTGATGTATCGATTAGAAACCTAAAAAATGCAATTAATAATTCAAAAAATATTGTTTTAGATAAATTTATTTTCTCAATTGGAATTAGACATATAGGTCAAGAAAACGCAAAAACATTAGCAAATTTTTTTAAAAAATCCAAAAAATTTTCAGAACTTTTTAATTCAACCAAAAGGAAAGAAATTTTGAAAAATTTAGATGATTTAGATGGTATAGGGGAAACACAAATAAAATCAGTAGAAGATTTTTTCTCTAATAAAAAAAATTCAGAAATCATCCAAAATTTAATTAATTCTTTAACAATAAAAGATTACGAAAAAAAAATTAAGTCCGGAAAATTAAGCAACAAAAACATAATGTTCACTGGCGGATTTAAAAAAATGAGTAGATCAGAAGCTAAGACAATAGCTGAGGAAAATGGAGCAAAAATACTGGGTACAGTCACAAAGAAATTGGATTATCTTGTAATTGGTAATTCAAAACCAACAAAAAAAAAGATTCAAATAGCCAAAGACCTTAAAATAAATTTATTAACAGAGGAAAAATGGTACGATCTTTTAGATCGGTAAACATGCTTTTTTAAAAGCATTCTTATAATTTGGTTCAATGTATTTTAATAAATTTTTCTCAACTTTTTTATGATAATTATTAATCCATTTTATTTCTTTTGAATTTAGTATTTTTTTATTTATCAAACTTTTTTCTATTGGCGCTATTGTCAACTCCTCAAATTTATTCTTATTAACATAAATGAGGTTTTCAATTCTAATACCAAAAGAATTTTTCTTATAATATCCAGGTTCATTCGAAAGAACCATTCCATTTCTTAATTTAATCTTACTATTACTAGATATTGAGTGTGGACCTTCGTGAACGTTTGAAAAGTAACCAACACCGTGACCTGTTCCATGAGGGTAATCTAATTTTATTTTTTTTAGAGATTTTCTGGCCTGTTTATCTATGTGGGATCCAATCGTTCTTTTATTAATTCTAAAATTAGATACTGCAATATGCCCCTTCAAAACTCTTGTATATATATCTTTTATATAGTTTGATTTATTTTCTAAAGAGATTGTTCTTGTTACATCAGTAGTTCCAAAGTAGTACTGTCCTCCTGAATCAACCAAATAAAGTTCTCCACTCTTTAAAATTCTATTTGTTTTAAAAGAAGCAGCATAATGAATAATTGCGCTGTTAGGACCACTTCCTGAAATAGTATTGAAACTAGGATATTTGTAAGATAAATGTTTTTTTCTAAAACTCTCCAATTTATTTTGAGCAGAGATTTCTGTTATCTTTCTCTTTTTAAAATTTTCTTTTAACCACAAAATAAATTTAGTCAAAGCTAAACCATCTATCAAATGGCTTTTTTTAATATTTTTGATTTCAGTTTTATTTTTTATAGCTTTCAACAAATATATAGGATCCATTTTTAATAAAATTTTATTATTTTTCTCAAAAATTTTTTTATAGTAAATCGAACAGGATTTATTATCTAACCAAATTGTACTATTTGATATTTTAGATGCAAATTTTTCTATTTCTTTTTCATCATGTACAAATATCTTATAATCAAATAGATTTTTAGTTTCTGGTATTTTTTTTAGATTTGTAAAAAGATCTAATCTGCCCTTTTTATTTATTAATAATCTTGCATTTGTTGTGGGTGAAAATTTGCTATCATGTCCCCTTATGTTTAAAATCCACGCAACATTCTCAGGCGCAGAAATGAATAATAAATCGGATTTATTTTTTATTAGACTTCTTCTTAATTCTAAAATCTTTTTATATGAACTCTTACCTGTATTCTCGTTAGTAAGATAAAAAAATTTTTTTATTTTTTCTTTTGGTTTTTTTTGCCATATTAAATCAACTAAATTTAAATTAATTGGTTTTAAAACTAAATTTTTGATTTTAAATAAAAAATTTATTTGATTTTCAGTATGTAATTTTGGATCAAAACCTAGAGTAAATCTACTTTTAAACTTAAATACATCTTTAGGAAATTTATTTGGAATAGTAATAATTTTAAAATTTTTACCAGATTGTCTTTTTGCTTGAATAGTATATCTTCCATCTACAAATAAATAGTTTTGATTTTTAAAAATTATAGCAAATCCAGCCGATCCAGTGAAATCAGACACAAATTTTAATCTATCTTTAGATTTATCGATATATTCATTAAAGTATTCATCGTTTTTTGGAATTATATATCCATTAATTTTGTTTTTATAAAATAATTTAATTAATTTACGCATTATTTAGTCAATTTTTTTTTTAATCTAGCCCATCCTGGACTTCGGAACTCTTCAGTATTTTCAAGAAGTCTGTCTTGATTAAAATCAAAATCATCTGAAGTATCCTTTAATTGATCTTCATTTTTTTCAATCCCTTCTTCGGGAAGCTCGTTAATAAATCTTGAAGGAAGACTGTCCATCCATTCCCCATGCCATACTCTTTGGGTTGCAAAAGATATGTAAGCATTTTTTTTCGCTCTAGTAATACCAACATAAGCAAGCCTTCTTTCTTCCTCTAAAGCCAAGTCTCCTTTTTCCTCTAAAGATTTTTGATGGGGAAATAAACCTTCTTCCCATCCTGGTAAAAATACAGTACTAAACTCCAGACCCTTTGCAGCGTGCATTGTCATTACATTTACTTTGTCATCATTCCATTCTTGATCAATTGAGGTGGCTAGAGCCACATGTTCTAAGAAACCTTGCAAGTTATCATAATCATTCATTGCTCTTAATAATTCTTTTAAATTTTCTAAACGATTCTCATTTTCCAAGTCCTTTTTATTTTTAAGCATAGCTGAATATCCAGACTCATCCAGTACAATTTTTAAAAGGTCATAATGTTTATTTTTTTTAAGATCAGATCTCCATTTATTTATTAAATCTAAAAGATTTGAAAATATAATTTTTATTTTTGGTTTAAACTTATTTTTTTGTAGAAGTTGACGACTAGCGTCCTCCAAACAGACTCTGTTTTTTAATGCAAACTCGTGAAGCTGTTTTATTGTTGTTTCACCTATTCCTCTTCTTGGTGTGTTTACAATTCGCTCAAAAGCTAAATCATCAAACTTTTGATTTATTATTCTCAAATAACATATTGCATCTTTAACTTCGGCTCTTTCATAAAATTTTATTCCACCGATAATTCTATAATTAATTCCTACTTTAAGAAATCTTTCCTCAAATTCTCTTGTTTGATATATGGCTCGAACTAATATCGCCATTTCGTTCAAAGAATTTTTATTTTTCGAATATTCCTCAAGAATTTTACTTACACCTCTGGCTTCTTCTTTTCCATTTTTATAACAATTTAACTTAACAAGGTCACCACGCTCACCTTCTGACCAAAGTTTCTTACCAAGTCTATCTTTATTATGCCCAATTAAGTGTGAAGCAATATCTAAAATATTTTTTGTTGATCTATAATTTTGTTCCAATCTAAAAATTTTGCAATTGGGATAAACTTTATCGAAACCCAGGAAATTTTTTATTTCAGCTCCTCGCCAGCTATAAATTGACTGATCATCATCTCCAACGCAACAAATATTATTATTTTTATTTACAATTAAATTTAACCACTTATTTTGAATAAAGTTGGTATCTTGATATTCGTCTACCAAAATATACTTGAAATTATTAGAGTAAATATTTCTTATATCTATATTTTTTTCAAATAGTTTTACACAATAAAGTATTAAATCCCCAAAATCACAAGAATTCAAATCTCTAATTTTATTTTGATAAATTTTATAAACTTTTAATATTTGATTATCAAAAATATCTTTATTATTTAGTTTTACTTCCTCTGGTAAAAGACCTCTATTTTTCCATTTATCTATAATTGAAATTATAAATTGAGGCGATATTTTCTTAGCATCTATATTTTCACCTTTGCAAATATTTTTAATTAATTTTTTCTGGTCCTCAGTGTCTAATATTGTAAAATTACTTTTAAGACCCAAAGCTTCTGCGTGTCTTCTCAAAAACCTCACACTGATTGAGTGGAAAGTACCAAGCCAAGGCATTGAATTTAACTTACTACCTAACATTTTCATCACTCTGTCCCTCATCTCCTTTGCAGCTTTGTTTGTGAAAGTTACGCATAGTATTTGGTTAGGCCATGCTTTTTTTTGATCGACTAAATAAGCCAATTTAGATGTTAAGACCTTAGTTTTACCAGAACCAGCCCCCGCCACAACTAACGATGGACCCTCAACATTAAGGACTGCGGCTTTCTGATGCTCATTAAGTTGATTAAGGAAATTTGTTTTTTCTTTCATTATATACATTTTATTTTTACATTAAATTGCTTATAAAACAACAAAATGAAAGTCACACTAACAAAAATAGTCAAACAGTTGCTTAAAAAAAAGATTTTTAATCCACAGCAGTTTCTAAATAAAAAATTTTTTTTTATAAGTGTTGCTTTAATTTTCCTAACACTTTGTTTGGTATACTTTTTGAAGCCATTTTATTTTGATTACAATACAAAAAAATATATTATCCAGGAAAAAATTAGCGATCAATTCAAATTAAAAAGTAAAATTGATGGAAATATATCTTACTCGCCAATTCCTAGTCCAACTATAATAATCGAAAATTTAAAACTAAATTTAGCAAAAAATAATTTAAATACAGTAGAAATAAAAAAGATCTTAATAAGAACCAAAATAAATAAAATTTCAAATCTTGATCAATTAGAATTTAAAAAAATTATATTTGAAAATCAAAATATTAAGATTAGTCCATTACATTTAAGCGAAATATTTGCCTTTTTTGCATATCACAAGAAAGGACAAGTAATATTTAAAAATTCCAAAGTTATTTTTCAAGATAATCAAAAAAATATAATTAATTTTGAGAACATAAATTTAAATAATAAATTTAGAAATAAGAAACATATGATTAGTGCAAAATTTAATTTTTCTAATAATGATATTAAAATAAACTTTAAAAACTTAATTGACTCTGAAAAAATACTTAAAATTAATATCCCCAGTTTAAAGCAAAAACTTGAAATCAATTTTGATAAACAAAGTACGTTAAAAAAATTAAGTGGGGATCTCAAACTCAATATTTTCGACAGTATTTTATTGTTAAATTTTAAAGGTAAAGATAATTTTGAAATTTCAAAATCATATTTAAGAAATAAATATTTAAACTCAAAAATTGATGGGACAATATCATTTAAAAATCCTTTTAATTTTAATATTAACTTAGATATTAATCAGATTAACTTTAGAAAACTATTTAAAAATTATGAAAATGATAAAAATCTAAAAATTAGTAAAAAAATTAACGGCACTATGAACGTAAAAATAAAATCTTTAGATACTTTATTTGGAAAATTAAAAGACACACAAATGAAACTTAATTTTCAAAATGGAGATTTGAAAATAACAGACATAAATGCCAAATTGCCATTCGAGAGTACCTTAAATTCTAATTTGCAGATATTAGTTAATAATAAGAAACCGATAATAGCATATAAGTTAAACTTTTCGTCTACAAATGCTAAAAAATTTTTAAGAAAATTAAGTATTTATGATTTTAGTCAAAAAAAAGCAAATTGGTATTCCGAAGGAGTAATAGATATTGAAAATAGAAAAATTAATATTAAAAAATTACTAAAAGATCAGGTTCGTATAAAAAATAAAAATCAAATTAAACTTTTAGAAGATTCTTTTAATAAAAATGTAATTAATGAAGAGATTGTTGATATTTTTGATATCTTTAAAATTAAGAAATTTTTAAAAGAAATTTATTAAAAATTTATCTATTGGGCTTTGTCATTTTGAGAGGATTTACAATATTTAAAAATTCTTTTTCTTTAATCAACCCAGATTTTAAAGCTTCAAATTTTAAAGTCGTTCCATTTTTATGTGCTAATTTTGCAATTCTAGCAGCATTATCGTAACCTATTTTTGGAGATAGTGCGGTGACTAACATCAAAGAATTATCTAATAAAAATTTAATTCTTTTTTTATCTGCCTTAAGTCCTTTGATACAATATTTTGCAAAAGCCGAAGACGAGTCCGACATAATATTTATGGATTGTAAAATATTATGAATTATTAATGGTTTAAAAACATTTAATTCAAAATGACCATGAGAGCCTGCCATTGTAATTCCGTTATGATTTCCAATTACTTTTACACATACCATCGTTACGGCTTCACATTGAGTAGGATTTACTTTTCCAGGCATTATAGATGATCCAGGTTCATTTTCTGGCAAAATAAGTTCACCATAACCTGCTCTTGGACCTGAACCCAAAAATCTTATATCGTTTGCAATTTTCATTAGACATACAGCTGTAGTATTCATTGTTCCAGAAAAATTCACAATCGGATCGTGAGATGCTAATGCTGCAAATTTATTTCTAGATGGTTGAAAAGGTAATTTTGTTATTTTTTTTATTTCTCTAACAATTTTTTTGTCAAAACCTTTTCTAGTATTAAGACCTGTTCCAACAGCTGTTCCTCCTTGAGCTAAATAAAAAATTTCATTAAGTGCTCTTTCAATTCTCTCTATACATTTATTTAATTGAGAGTGATAACCAGAAAATTCCTGACCCAGAGTTAAAGGAGTAGCATCTTGTAAATGAGTTCTACCTAGCTTTACAATTTTTTTGAATTCATTAGTCTTTTTTTTTAATTCGTTTTCTAACAATTTCAGAGAAGGAAGTAATTTTTTTTTTGTTTTCAATGCTATTGCGATATGCATTGCTGTTGGGAACACATCATTAGTGGACTGAGATTTATTTACATGATCATTAGGATGTACTGGTTTTTTAGATCCCATCTTCCCACCCATCATCTGTATCGCTCTATTGGCAATAACCTCGTTTACATTCATATTAGTTTGTGTACCCGATCCTGTTTGCCAAACTTTTAAGGGAAAATGGCTATCTAATTTACCTTTTATTATTTCATCTGATGCTTTGATAATGTATTTAGCAATTTTCTTCTCTAAATCTTTATTTTTAACATTAACAATTGCAGCAGCTTTTTTTACTATTGCTATTGATTGAATAAGTATTGGCCTGACTAAAAAATCTCCAATATCGAAGTATTTATTTGATCTTTGGGTAGAAGCACCCCAATACTTATCACCAGGAACTTTAATTTTTCCGATAGAATCAAATTCAGTTCTATATTTCATTGATATAACCAAGTTATATTAAACATTAAAAATTGTAAATAATTTATAAATTAACTGTGGAGATTTTATGTCAAATTTTATTAGTGTAAAAAAATTTATGGAAACGTTTGGACAAGAAGTAAAGTCAAAAGCAGCTTTTCCATCTGAAAAAATATCTAAATTGAGGTATGATTTGATAAAAGAGGAATTAGATGAATTTCGAGAAGCTTTAAATGATAAGAATTTAAAAGAGGTTGCCGACTCACTAACTGATATACTATACGTTACTTATGGGGCTGGACACGCTTTTGGGATAGATCTTGATAAATGTTTTGATGAGGTCCAAAGGTCAAATATGAGCAAACTAGGAGCAGATGGAAAACCAATTTATAATGAACATGGAAAAGTTATGAAGGGCCCAAATTACTTTGAACCAAATTTAAAAAAATTTATCGATTAGTTTTCGCTAGCATGAAAAACACCAATCGATGAAGAACTTTCTAAAAATAAAAAAATTTTATTTGAATTAACGTCATAGACCAAATCTCGAATCCTCTCATTAAATTTAATAATGTTGTGAGACTGAATTTTAAAATTTTTATTTAAAATAAACCAATGCAAAGATAAATCTCCTTCTTGAATTTTATTTCCCATAGCAGCAACAAAAATTTGTTCATCAGAAATATTATTGAAATTTTCATTAACCGAAACTATCTCTGATATAGCTATTGAGGGCGTAAAATATTTTAAAGGTTCTAAAAAACCATGGTCTTGATGAGATTTATGGAGTGGCCAAATTTTGTATTTCTTATTTTCTCTTTCATTGCTTTCATAACCGGTGTGGTAAGCAATACCACCTTCTTTATAATGCTCACCATATGAGGATATAGGCCACCCAAAATTTTCAATATTTTTACCTGGGGAAAAATTTATGTTAATTTCATCTCCACCAGCTGGTCCATGTTCAGTAGAAAAAACTATATTTTTTTTATTATCAAAAAATAATCCCTGTGGATTTCTATGACCCATAGATATAATATTTTTTCTTCCATTTGATAAATTTAAGGATAGTATTTTTCCAAAAATATTTTTTTTGTTTTGTGCGTGATCTCTAAATCTATATTCCCCAACTGTAAATAAAATATTATCCCCTACATATGGAACCATTCTACCTCCAGATTGATGGGGACTATACTCCTTATTTGAAGATTTAATACATTCTTTCGGTTCAAAAAACTTTTTAAAAGTTAATTTTTTGGTACTTATTTCAGATACTAATATTGAGGTATTATAACAATCTTTTTTTAATTCATTTGTATACGAAATGTAAAATTTATTTTTGTATATGAGCAGGTCTTTTATTCCATAGGCTGAACGAGCATAAAATTTTGGATTTTTAATAATATCTTTAATATTTGATTGAATAATATTTAATTTGGCATTTTCTAAAAAAAACTGTTCAAGTTCTATAAAACTAAAAATTCCATTTGCAGAAGCTACAAATAGTTTTCCCTCATTACTTTGAATGTAACTATTACCAATACTTCCCGGATGTTTAGAGGTTGTCAAATCTGATACTTTTTTTTTTCTCAAAGTATAATTAATATTTTTTACTGTGAATTTCTGAGATACAAAATCTGACAAAGTTAAGCTTTCTTGAGAAATTGGTATAGAGTCAATTTCACTCTGAAGTTTAATAATTTCTTCTTCAAGAATTTTCACACGATTTTTTTTACTAATCACATAGTTATAAGTAAAAAAAGCAACCAGCGATAAAAATATAATATTTATAAATCCAATTATCAAAATTTTTTTCATTATATTTAATTTTTATACTATTAATTAATAATTACTTTCAACATTTAAGGTTTATAATAACTTAGAACAATTTCTATGTAACATTGAATGTAATTCTACAAGTTTATTAAAGTCTTTATTATATCCACCCCCAAGGACACCGCATAAAGGCACTTTGTTCGAAAAAAAATTTTCAATTACTGTCTTCTCTCTTTGGTTTATACCACCATCAGTCAATTTTAATTTTCCAAGCTTATCTTGATAGTGAACGTCAACTCCAGCTATATAAAAAACAAAATCAAAGTTCATTTTATTAAGTTTCAAAAGGTTATTTTTTAATATTTTAAGATAATCTTTATCTTCAAGATTTTCTTCAAGTTCTATATCCAAGTCACTCTTTGATTTTTTTGCTGGATAATTAGTTATACAATGCATACTAAATGTAAATATATTTCTATCATTTTTAAATATCTCAGAGTTTCCATTCCCCTGGTGGACGTCCAGGTCTAAAATTAAAATTTTTTTAATTTTCTTTCGATACTTTAAGTAATTTGCAGCTACTGCCACATCATTAAAAACACAGTAACCTGCGCCATAATCATAGGAAGCATGGTGACTACCACCTGCAGTATTACATGCAAGTTTAAAATCTAACGCTAACTTACTCGCTAAAACAGTCCCCCCAGTTGCTAAAAAAGATCTTTTTATTACACTATCATTTATTGGAAAACCAATTTTAACCTCAGACTTTTTATCAAGAGTTTTATTTTTAATATCATTAATATATTTGGTTGAATGTGATTTACTTAGAGTTTCAATTGAGCACTCTTTTGGAATATAAAATTTATTTACTATTTTTTTTTCTAAAAGATAATTGGCTAGTGCACTAAATTTTTTAATTGGAAAAACACTATTTTCATTTATTTTTGCAACATATTCAGGATGATTTACAATTGGTAATTCCATTATTAAAGGGGGCGTTCTGTTGCCAGGTGCCCCGAACTTTGTACCATTATTCGCGAATAATTTGAATTAAAAAACGATAAATTTAAAGAAAAGTGTGCCAGAATTGTGCCAATCTTTTTTGTGATAGTTTAAATGAATGATAACAGAATTATTTCTATTTTATATATTGCCAGCTTATCTAATATACTTCTTATATAAACTTACTAAAAAATTAATATTAAAATTTTATAATGTTTGGACTGTTTAAATCAAAAGAAGCTAAGGATATTGCTAAGGCATTAAAATTTTTAAAAAAAGCATTAGATAATGCCAAAGCTATTGTTTTAATTGATCCAAAACATCACCCAGATCAAATATTAAATTTAGCTGAAATGTTTAATGATAATAATCTTAAAGGTTTAAATATGTTGTATAGAATTGCAAAAGACAATAATTGGCCCGAAGAATACGATAAAGAGTTAGAAATGCATTCTAAATTTAACGAATATAATATTAAAGATTATTTTCCAAGATACGCACTTTCAAAGAAAGATTATAAAAAATTTGAAGAAGTGATGCAAAATGCAATTATGGGTACTTACGGTCAATATAAAGGACAATAATTGTGCCGGCAGTGTGCCAAATATAAATTAAATTAAATAAAATAAAGAAAATATTAGAATAAGAAGGGGCGTTCTGTTGCCAGATGCCATTAACCTTGTAACATTATTCCTTTCCTAAAATCAAATTAATTAATTTTTTTTAAATTTCGTAAGCTAATACACTATTGCCTTTTGGTGTTAAGTATATATTCTAAAAACCGATGGGTGAAAAATTAAAAACTTCAATAGCAATATTAAAAAAAATTAAAAAACCTTTAAAAATTCTAAAACTAGAAGTGCCAGATCCAAAAAAAAATCAGATCGTTATTAAGATAAATTTTACATATATATGTGGATCTCAAATGAATGAAATTTATGGCAATAGAGGTAAAGACAAATATCTTCCTCATTCGCTTGGTCATGAAGCAAGCGGAACAATTTTTAAAATAGGTAAAAATGTAAAAAAATTTAAGAAAGGTCAAAAGGTGGTTTTATCTTGGATAAAAAAAAAAGAATCGGGATCTATTCTTCCTTATTATCTAACTAAAAATAATAAAAAGATTAATTCTGGTATGGTGAGCACTTTTTCTGAATTCGTTATTGTTTCAAAAGACAGAGTTTATAGCATACCACAAAATTTACCAATGGACATTGCCGCATTACTTGGATGCGCTCTTCCGACAGGTTTTGGTATCGTACATAAATTTGCAAGAGATATTGATAAAGGCAAATTTGTGAGTATTTATGGTATCGGAGGAGTCGGTCTAATGGTTTTAATAGCATTAAAACAATTGGGCTTTAAAAAAATTATAACAATAGATAAAAATCAAAAAAATCTGAAAATAGCAAAAAAAATTGGTGTTAAATATGCATGTTCTTTGAATTATTTTAATAAAAAAATCGTCGATCAGAAAATTAAGAAAAGCAATATTGCTCTTAACATTGAAATTTCTGGAAATGAAAAAATGACACAATCTGCAATTAAAAATTTAGACGTTAAAGGCAAAGTTATAATTGCAGGAAATATTAAAAAGGGCAATTTAATAAAATTAAATCCTTATGATTTAATATTTGGTAAAAACTTGTCAGGTTTTTCAGGAAACGATGTATCGTTAGAAAAAAATTTAAAAAAGTATATAAATATCCTCAAAAAATTCGGGTTCACTAAAGTAAGAAAATTCTATAAGTCTTATCAATTCAAACATATAAATAAAGCAATAGCAGATTTTAAATCAGGAAAAGTTTTACGCCCATTAATAAAAATAAATTAATCAAACTTTACAGCTATGCTCTTTTTATTATCTAAATTAATGTTAATTGATTTATTTTGGATTTTATAATTATTAAGTTTATTTAAAATTTTGTTCAATTTATTTATATTTGAAGAATTTATTTTACCCATGAGAATAGAATAAAATTTTATCTTTTTTCTCAAGTAATATTTAGTAAAACTAATAAAGTATGATGATAAAAGTTTAATGCCAGAATATATAAAATTGTCATTTTTTTTGAGTATAATATCTGAATTCATTAAAATTATTTTTGGATTATTCCTCTTTTTTAAAAGTTTAGCTACTTTAATAGGAAAAAATAAATGGTATTTTGCCATAAGAATAAAATCCTTCTCAAAATCTATCTTTTTCTCATTTTTATTTATACAAAAAAAAATAAATTTTAAGTTTTTTTGATTAATAATTTTTATTATTTTTTTTGAAATAGGTTTAGTAATGTCAAAATAAATATGTTGATAATCTTTGCTATCATAGATCCTAGATGTTTTGGATATACCAGTGATAAAATAATTTTTTTTTATAAAATACTTTATTATTAATTTCGAAATTTTACCAGAAGCTCCAAAAATTATACATTTTTTCTTTTCTCTCATGTAAGTAAAAATCTAAAAAAGTTTACTGCTTTGATCAGTATTATAAAAAGAATTGGCCTCATAATTGGATCTTTTTTTTTAAAGGTTCTTTGAAATCTTTTTTTTCTGTCCTCAAAAAGTTTAAGATCACTATATTGTTTTTTATTTTCGATTCCTTCCATAATTTTCAATCTGATAGAGCTATACTTTGTAGTATAAATATTTAAAATTATATATAAGTAAGATAAGTAAATAAATATATAAATTACCAATTCATCAATATTAACTGCTAAATTAAAAATTAAAGTAACATTTAATATTAAATTATATAAAATTTTAAAATTAGACCTTACAGGAAAAAAATTAATTATAATTGTGATTATTGTAAAAAAAATTAATACTTTAAGTATGGTCATAGATCAAAATATTGCTCAGAATTAAAATAGATTTTTTCAAAATTTTTCCTTTAGTAGTAAGTTTCATTTTCTTTAAATCTATCATTTTACTTCTGACTAATAATCGCATTCTTTTTTGTACAAACTTTTTTTTTAAAAAAATGCTTTTCAATTTTCTTTTATTAATATTTTGCAAAAAATAAACGCTTGGACTTTCATTATAAACTATTGTTAAAAAGAGCAAAAAACTAACTAAAAAAATTCCATTAGCTATAACAATAACAATAAGAGAATAGTTTAAATCTCTATAATAGAAGATAATAAAAGAGGATAACAAATATAGTAGTATTGTTAAATAAACCCAATAGTCTCTTTTAATTTTGATTATTTTTAAAAAGAAAATTTTAAGTAAAACAGTAATAGTAACAATATAAAAAGTATTTAATATTAAACTCATAAATATACTTTTTTGGCATTTTGATTATATTTTCTTCTTTTAAAGATTTTAATTTCAAAAAAAGTGAGAAGATACATTAGAATTACTTCTAGTAAATTCTTAAACGAAACTGTTCTATCAACAATTGATTTTTTTTTAAACTTAACTGGAACTTCAGTAAATTTTATGTTTGACTTTAACAGCTTAGTATTTATTTCTGGCCATATACTAAACCTGTCAGAATTAAATTTGTGTCTTAAAAGTTCTTTCACAGAATATAAACAAGGTGATTGTATATAATTTACTCTTATTCCGAAAGTTACACCGTAAATAATTCTAAAGAGCATTGTCAAAAAATATCTACCTGATGAGTATTTTTCAAAATTAATTGGGAAAAATAAAGTTAAATCTAACTTTGTATAACTATTTATATCATCTAAATATTTGAAATCTAAATCATGGTCACCGGGCAGGAAAAAAATAAATCTAGTTTTACATTTTTTTAAACTATTTTTAAAAGAAAAGCCTACACCTTTATTAGAATAATTGCGTAATATATTTACATTTTTTTTCTTAATTTTTTTTTTGAAATTTTCTAAATAATCCAAAGTTTTATCATTACTACCATCATCATATAAAATAAATTGATTTTTATTGTTTTTATTTTTTTTAATGAATTTATTTAATTCTTTTAAAAAAGAAATTAGATTTTTTTGTTTCGTGACCTCATTGTAAAAAGGTATGAAAAAAGAAATCATCCAATATCATCTATCCTTATAAAACTTATTAATCTTATTAGCCATATGATTAATCTCACGTTTTCCTATAAATTCATGAACGGGTAAAGATAAAGATGTTTTAGCTAATTTTTCTGAAACTGGGAAATCACCTTTTTTGTATTTTAAAAATTTTGCAGCTGGTTGAAGATGTACAGGAGTAGGATAGTGAACTTTAGCATCAATATTATTCTTTATCAAAAATTTTTGCAGTGCATCTCTTTTCTTTACATTAATATGATATAAGTGAAATACTTCTTTTAAGTGTTTGTACCTTCTAATTGTTTCAACATTTTTATTTTTTAATAGTAAGCGATCAAGTGCTCTTGCGTTATTAATTCTTTTTTTTGTAATATTATCTAGTTTATTTTTCATTTTGTAATTAGCAACTGCAGCCTGAATTGTGTCTAAACGAGAATTATAACCAAAAATCTGACAGGTATTTCTGTTTTTTAAGCCATGATTTCTTAATAAAAAAAGTTTCTTTGCTAGTTGCTTTTTATTAGTTACTATGAAACCTCCATCACCCCATACATTTAAATTTTTAAGAGGATGCATGCTATATGTACAAGCGTCGCCAAAGTTTACTAAATGTTTATTCTTAAATTTAGCTCCAATTATATGTGCACTATCTTGAACCACATGTAATTTATACTTTTTTGCAATAGAATATATTTTATCCATTTCACAAGGTCTTCCGGCCCAGTGAACAGGCATAATAGCTTTAGTTTTTTTAGTTATAGCCTTTTCAACAAGAGTTTCATCCATATTGTAATCAAACTTTGTATCTACAAAGACAGGTTTGGCACCAGCAGTTACGATAGACCCAACTGTAGCTATAAAAGTGTATGGAACTGTAATTACTTCATCCCCACTTCCTATATTCAAAGCTTTCAAGGCAAGCAGTAAAGCATCCGTTCCATTACCAACGCTTATTGCAAACTTAGCGCCAGTTCTTTTTGCAAAACTTTTTTCACACTTATCAACTTCACTACCTAAAGTGTAATCTCCTTTTTTTACAACTTTTTCGACTTCTTTAAAAATATTTGAGTAATCAGCAAACTGCTCGATTAAATAGCTATGGTTTATTTTTAATTTTTGATTTTTTTTATAATCTTGTGGTAAAAAGTTTTTCATAAATTATTTCTTCAAATTTTTATCTAAATATATAAGTTCATTATTTGCAATTTTTTTAAAGTGTCTATTATGGTAGATTATCATTTCTTTCAAGCCTCTTTTTAAATTAAACTTTGGTTTCCACTTTAATTCTTTCTCAGTTTTTTTTGAACTTAGTTTATAGACTAAATCTTCATTTATTCTAGCTTTCTTTCTTACTATAAGATTTGTTATTTTATGAGATTTTAAGTCGCACACTGCATTGATTATCTCTAAAATGCTTTTGAACTCACTACCAGAAAAATGATAAATTTTTCCAACTTTCCCCTTAACAATAGTTCTGTATATACCATCACAAAAATCATTTGAATAAATAAAATTTCTCTTAGCCTTACCATTTCCTTGTATTGGAAATTTTTTGTTATTATCTATACATGCAATTATTTTTGGAATTAATCTATATAGCGGTTGTCCTGGGCCATAAAAATTTGAAAAACGTGCTATTATTAAAGGAACTAAATTTTTTTTTTGAAAATTTTTTAATATTATTTCAGCTAAAAGTTTTGAATTAGCATACGGTGTACTTGGATTATAATTAGAATAATTTTCATCAATAAATTTTTGGGAAGATCCAAATACTTCGGGGGTAGATATGTAGATATACTTTTTTAAAAAATTATATTTACATATACTTTTAATTAAACTTATTTTTGATGAAACATTTACTTTGTAGTAATAATCAGAATTTGCCCAACTTTCATTAACCATACATATTGAAGCAAAGTCAACAATATATTCTGGTTTTATTTTCAAGATTAATTTTTCTAATAATTTGTTTTTTTTTGAAAAATCGATTCGAAAATTTTTAAAAGTTTTGTAATTTTTTGAAAACTTATAAGGAAGTAGGGGTTTTTTTTTATTTTTTCTATAAGTTCCAAATATTTCAAAATTATTTTTTTCTAGCAGGTGTTTTATAAAAGAAGCTCCAGAAAAACTTGAACTACCTAGCACCAAAATTTTTTTTTTCATTTAACTAAAATGGACCTTTAAAATTTTTATTCGGAACATCATGTATTTCATTTAAATCTAAATTATATCTTAATTTTCTTTCCAGTATTTTTTCAATAGAGTTAAATATTTTCTTTTTGCTGACATAAAAATCTTTTGTATAAAAAAAACTTGTAGGAGTAGGGATATCAGGCAAAGAAATTAGAATAGGGTTTTTTTTAAGCTTAATCTTTTTGTCTAAAAAGACTTGTGATAATATCTCTGATCCTATTGAACAAATTGGATGTGAAATAGTATCTACAATTAGTAATTTTTTTGTTTTTTTCAGTGAATTTTTCAAAAGGTTTAAATTTAACGGTTTTAAAGTTGCTATATCAATATGATCGTAGGAAACATTATTATCAAATAAAGCCTTTTTCATTGATAAAATTTCTATAGTAGATAAAGAATAAGAAAGAATTGTTAGATCTCTACCTTTGTTTAAAAGCTTGGTCCCAATATTTTTTTTTGAGTCTTTAATTAATATTTTCTTCTCTTCAATTTCATGTAACCACCTATGCTCAATAAATATTACTGGATTAGGATCCCTTATTGATGATTTTAAAAGATTGTAGGCATCATTTGGTAGTGATGGCATTACCACTTTTAGTCCAGGTATGTGGGCAAACCAACTTTGTAAACTTTGAGAATGTGTTGGACCTTGACCCCAACCCTTTCCAACAATAAGCCTAATTGTAATTGGTACAGATTTTTGACCTCCAAACATATAATGCCATTTTGCTGCACTATTAACTAATTGATCCATAGCTAATAAAAAAAAATCAAGTCTTTGATGCATCATGACACAAGGATTTTTGTGTATAGACATACCTACACCTACACCAGTCATTGCATTTTCAGAAGTGGGGGTTTCAAAAACTCTTTCATCTCCAAATTTTTCTTTTAAATTTTTAGTCGTTCCAAAAAATCTCAAAGGATCATTAATTCCTAGCCCAAAACACACTAGATTTTTGTTTCTTTTCATTTCTTCATGTAGAGCTTTATTAATTGCTTGTGCAAAAGTGATTGCCATTTTTACCTATAGGTTAGTTTCATTATATCTTTAAATTTAGGAGATCTCAGTCTTTTCATTGAGTCAAAATCAGAGTCTATTTGTTTTTTTACTTCTTGATCTAATTTTAATATTTTTTCCTTTGTCATAATCTTCTTTTTAACCAAATAATTAGCAGAAAAGTTTATAGTGTCATTTTTCTTCCATTTGTTAAGCTCAGAATTTGTTCTATATCCTAAATTAGTATCATCATTAGGGCCGCAGTGTTCAAGATACCTGTAAGTTTTAATTTCAATAAAATGTGGAAAAGGATTTTTTCTAACTTTTTCATTTATTTTTTTTAATTCTTTAAAAAGTTTAAAAGGATTATTTTGCCTCAATCTATATCCTTTAGCTCCTAACGAATTAGCTAGTTTATAAAACTCTCTGTCTTTTGGTTGTCTATCTTTTAAATGTGTATAAACAGAATAAAAATTATTTTCACAAATAAATACTACAGGTAATTTTTTAATTATCGCAAAATTTAAAGATTCGTAAAATACTCCCTCCTCTAAAGACGCGTCACCAATGTATATACAAACTATATTCTTTTGTTTATTTAACTTTAAAGAATATGCTATGCCAACTCCCACTGGAATAGAGTTGGAGACTATTGCTGTACTGGCGTAAAATTTTTTTTTTACATCAATTAAATGCATTGAGCCACCAACTCCCTTGCTACAACCCTCTTTAAAACCAAAAAGTTCAGCAAATAATTTTTTTATATTTCCGCCTTTAGCTATGTAGTGAGCATGAGATCGATGATAACTTATTGAAATATCATTATTTTTAAGTGCTAATCCACTTGCAGCTGCCACCGCTTCTTGACCAATAGATAAATGTGTAGGGCAACGCATTTTATATTTTTTATAATTTTTTGCTATTTTATTTTCTGTTAATCTTATAGTTTTTTGTAATCTGTAAATTTCTTTATAAAAGTTATTTTTTTTCATGGTTTAAACCAATAATAATCTCCAGAATAATTAATATCTTGAAATACTTTTTTCCACTCATCAGTGTGTAAAATTGTTTTTGCTGTCAAATTCCATTCATACATCATTTTTTTCTCTTCTTGATTTGAATAGGCATCAACTGTAATAAATTTATTTTTTTTTGAGACCCTCTCTATTTCTTTTAAAGCTAATTTACATTCGTCTATATCTAAATTATGCACTGTAGTAATTGATATAACTAAATCAAAAAAATTATCATCGTAATGTAATTCTTTTGCGTTTCCAGTTTTAACAAAATTTTTTATTTCAGATTTTGCATTATCAATTGCATATTCTGAAATATCAATTCCCTCTAATACAAAATTTGGATTATATTTGTAAAAATCAAATAACATAAAACCTTTACCACAACCCACATCCAAAATCTTATCTCCATCCTTAAGTTTATAGTGTTTTACAAAATCTGGTATTACATTTTTCCAGAATCTTTCATTATAATGATATCCACCATACCCATTAGAACGATCACCATCAAAGAAATCTCTCCCAAACTTTCTTGCCAGTTCTTGTTGTTCCTTCGTTTTAGATTGTCCACGCTCTGAAACATTCCTTTTTGATTTTGGATAATTTTTTAATAAATTAATTTCTCTATTATCTCTATTTGACATTAATTTTTTTCATTTGCTTTAAGTTAAAGTTCTTTACACCAAAATTATGAACCTTTTTTGATGAAAAATGTTTTATTAGTCCGTCTATTGCCAGATCAATATTAAATTTTGGCTTAAAACCAGTCTTAATTAGTCTTCTCGAGTCCTGTCTGTAAGAGCGTATGTCTGTTTTTTTTTTTATTATAATTTTAGCTTTTGTTTTAGCAGCGATTTTTTGGGCTATTTTTTTGATACTCAGATTTTCAAATCCCACATTGTAAATAGAATGATTAAATTTTTTTTTAAGTAAAAAATGTTTCACAACACGTACCAGATCGTTAATATTTACATTTGGTCTTATTTGTTTTCCACCATCTACAAATATTTTTCTCTTAAAAAAACCGTCAAATGTTAATTTATTAACTGTTAAATCTAATCTTAACCTTTTCGAAAGACCACAAACTGTTGCAGGTCTTAAACAAATTATATCAATCTTGTCCCCATAGCTTAGAAAAACTCTTTCTGCAATCATTTTTGTTTTATTATATATTGATATAGGTTTTAGACTTAGTTCCTCAGTAACATTTTTTTCTTTTTTTACACCATAGACACTTCCTGAACTAAAAAATATTATTTTTTTAATTTTTTTCTTTATAGCATGTTCTACTATTTGTTTAGATGCTAAAACATTAACTTCCCAAGATAGATTTGGATTTAATTCCACTGACGGATCATTAGCAATGTTAGCTAAATGTATTAAAACGTCTATGCTAGAAATATTTATTTCATTAAATTTTCTTATATCCTTTTTAATAAGTTTAAATTTTTTATTTTTTTTAAGAAAATTTCCAAACCAACAGTTATCAATAACAGTAACTTCGTGCCCATCGGATAGTAATGATGATGTTAATTTTGTGCCTATATATCCGGCTCCACCAGTAATTATTATTTTCATAAAAATTAAATTATCTTAAAACATGACTCAAATATTTTTTTAATTTATTTAAATCAAAAATACTCTCTTTTCCTATTTGATCTATTGAGAAGTCTGCTGCAATAGAAGACAATAACAAACTAATTTTAGGATCAATATTAACAGATAAGGCAATTGCGCTCATTGCAAAAAATGTGTCCCCAGCTCCAACAGTATCTTTATTATTCAGATTAAACGCCGGACACTGAATAATATTTTTATTATTTTTACTTACAATTACCGAACCATTTTTTCCTCTGGTAATAATAATATTATCAACTTTAACTTTTTTTCGTAAGCCTTTAACAAGATGTTGTATATTAGAATTTTTGTCTTTAAGTTCATATTTAAGTTCACTTTCATTTATAATTAAAGAATTAATTTTATTATAATTAAATAAGGTGTGGTAACCTCTATTAAATGAGTTTATTTGTGTGTTTAAATAAATTTTCTTTCCGTTTTCTTTTAAAAGTTTTCTAATTTTTTTTGTAAATATCCCATGACCATAATCTAAAACTATAACAATATCGAATTTTTTTATATTTTTCTTGATTTCATTATAAAAACTTCTTTCTTCTTTAAGATTTATAGGATCATCATTCAAGTCATACACACCTAATATTTTTGTTTTTCTATACTCATCGATGTATCTCATCTTATTAATTGTTGGTGAATTATTTTTTTTAAAAAATTTTGTTATTACTTTTTTATTAATTTTTTTTGAAATAAAATTTTTCTCATTATTTCTACTTCCTATAAAACTAATTAATTTTGTTGTCTTGCAAAAAGACGAACACAAATTTGCAACATAAGCTGCACCACCTAGGAAATTTGTTTCTTTAATCGGTTTTATAACTAAAATAGGTTCTTTACCTGATTTTCCAATCGTTTCGGTTGAAACATATTTATCGATTATAGTTTCACCAAGCACCAATACCTTTTTATTAAGAATTTTACTAATATCATTAAATATTGAGCTTAAGCTATTTTTTTTTCTAATTTCAGTAATATATTTTTTTGCATCATTATTTAAATTTTGAAGATTATAATCATTTATAATTTTACTTGAACTAAACATTGCTTGATTGATTTGTTTATATTTACCTTTTATTTTTTTCACTGCATTAATTTCACTTTTTAAATTATCATCTAGAATTGTATTTTTAATTGGATAATCATTTCCTTTACAATAATAAAGAGGTTTTAGGTTCAATATTACGTTTCTAGCAGTAGGTGATTTACTAACATAAACAAAATCTATTGTTTGTATTTCTGATAAAAATTTTAACCTACTTTGTATTGGAAACGCTGGCCTTCCAGGACCTTTGTTTACATATTCATCGTCAGTTACAGAGACAACTAATACATCTCCTAATTTTTTTGCCTCTTTGAAATAATTGATGTGTCCAATATGAAGGATATCAAAAACACCGTGACATAAAACTATTTTTTTTTTTAAAAAATATTTTCTTAATTCTTTCAATCCTTTTTCACTTAAAATTTTATTTCCTCTAATATTTTTCATTCTTCAATTTCGTATAAGTAAAAGTTCCTAGAGTCATAGCAAGGTTCACATCTAGATATTAGTTCTTTTTTTTTAATTTTGAAAGTAGAAAGCACATATTTTGCACCAATAGACCTTGCGGCTAAAAAATTTATATCAATATCGTTTTTATTAGTAAAAAATATGCTTAGTCTATTTCCCCACTGATCATAATAATTTTTGTACATATTATTCTTTTCAAGCTCATTCTGTATAATTTTTCGAAATTTTTTCTTATAACTTTTAGGATATAATGTATGATACCCATCTATTACCTTAATACCATTCATAGCTGCTATCATTGGACTTATACCTATTGACATAATTCTTTCTTCATAATTAATTATTTTTTTTAGGTTATTAAAATCATCAAATCTATAATACCCATTAAAAGAATTTGAACTGTTTAAAGAAAATTTAAATTTATCCCTATAATTACTTTTATTTGTAATTTCCTTAATAAAATTAATTATTTCACCTTCGCGCATGTGATATTTCAACTCTTCAAATTTTTCCTCGTTTATATTTTCTCTAAGGTTTATTTTAATGAGTTCAATCTTAGGTGTCTTTATTTGAATAAATATTGAACTTAACAAAACTATTGCAGTTAGAATAACTGATAAATTTTTATTGTTAAT
Source organism: uncultured Pelagibacteraceae bacterium (assembly GCA_902573425.1). Taxonomy (GTDB): domain Bacteria; phylum Pseudomonadota; class Alphaproteobacteria; order Pelagibacterales; family Pelagibacteraceae; genus Anoxypelagibacter. Next base: position 118,277 of record CACGJO010000001.1, on the reverse strand, counting down.
TTCTTTTAATAATTGTAATAAAAGCAAACATATAATTAATGGAAAAATTTTGTCTATTCTAGCAAAATTAAATCCTTTTAAAAAAACAATAAAATCTGTCAAGTATCCAACAATATTAGACCCTAAAATAATTTTTAAAAAAAATAATGATATCAAAAAAATTACTAGTTTTTTGTAGGTATTATTTTTTGAGATAAAAAAAGATAAAAATATTAAAATTATTAAAACTTTATAAGGAAGAAAAAATAATAAGTTAAAATCTGAACTAAATAAATTGAAAAGATTGTTTAGTGAAATTAAAATATTATCTATTAGATTGGGCCTAACAAAATCTGCTCTATGAGTTTCTTCTAAAGCACTTACAAGAAATAAAGGAAAATTGGATAATATAATTCCAATTGATAATATTGATATTATTTGTAAACTTTTTTTGTAATTTAAACTTTCGTTTATAATTTTAGCCAGGGGTAAAATTAAAATTAATGCCAAATAGTCGTGCACTATAGAAATATTTAAACCTAAAAAAAAAATTAAAAAATAATGTTTAAATTTTAAATGTTTTACTGAAATCATAAGGTAAAGTAGATAAGGCATTACAGCCAAACCTAAACCCGAGGTTGCAATAAACATTTGAGTCACTGAAGTATATAAAACTGCTGATATTGAGGAATAAAAATAATTATTAGTTATTTTTCGAGCTAAAATGTAAAAGCAAAAATACGAAATAATTTTTTTTAAAACGTCCTCTACAAAATAAAAAGCTTTTATTTCCAATATCAAATGTAAAAAATTTATTGGAAATAAAATTTCTTCAAGAAAATACCACTTTAAACTACCTCCCAAAAAAATCGAGACCGCATCAAAATCACCATTAAATATTTTTGAAATTACACTATCTATTACTGTACCGTGATCTAAATTATCATGAGGAGCAATAATAATTTTTCCAAAAATTGAATAAGAAAAGAAATAATATAAAAATAGAACTAATAAACCAACTATGTGTGAATAATAAATTGATTTCATTTATAATAAATAATAATTATTAAAGTATAAATTAAAAAAAACAAAACATATTTTAATAAATGGGAAAACCCGCAGCTTTTTTAGATCGAGATGGAGTTATAAATCATGATTTGGGTTATATTCATGATTTCAAAAACTTTAAGGTAAAACAAGGTGTAATTAGAGGATTAAGATTTTTATTAAAAAAAAAATATCTTATTTTTATCGTTACAAATCAATCAGGAATAGCCAGAGGATTTTTTACTGAACAAAATTATAAAAATTTGACAAAAAAAATAATTATTTTTTTCAAAAAAAAGGGGGTTAAATTTAATAAAATAAGTTATTGCCCTTTTCATCCAAATGGAAAAATAAAAAAATATAGAAAAAAAACTAATTTAAGAAAGCCAGGTAATAAAATGATAGAAGATATAAAGAAAAGATGGAGAATTGATCTGAAAAGAAGTTTTATGATAGGTGACAGAAAATCTGACTCTTCAGCAGCAAAAAAAAGTAAATTATATTTTGAATATCCTAAAAAAAATTTTTACACTCAAATTAAAAAAATTGACAGGTTTCTTACTTAAGCTTATTTAATTTAATACTATCACAAATACTTAATAGCCAAAATTGATGAACATTTTCAATATGGTTATAAATTTTACTATTAACTTTTAAATTTATTACACCTAATTTTGATAATGGATTATTTTTTATTCCGCCTGTTAAAGTTATAATTTTTGATATCTTTTTATTTTTTGCCATCTTAACCCCCCTCAGCATATTTTTAGATTTACCACTTGAAGAAATAAAAATAATAACATCTTTTCTTTCAGCGTAAAATTCAATTGCTTTCGCAACCCAGTTTTCGTAACCATAATCATTTGAAAAACATGTAAGTAAATCTGCTTCATTAAAATTTTGACATTTAATTTTTGTATTTTTTGTAAGATCGACACTAAAATGACTTGCGATAGCAGCGCTACCACCATTGCCAAAAATTAAGACCTTTGAATTTTCTTTTTTTGTAGTCAATAGAGTATTTTTAATTTTAATTAGTTTTTCTTCTATATTTGTATCTTCTATTAGATTGTTTATAAAACTATTTAAGTAATCAGTATATTTTATAGTGGTTTTTTTTATCATACATGATTTGAGTAAATTCTTATATTTCTATTGTTATTAAAAATTCTTTCTCAAAAACAGTGTTTATATTACCATCTTTTATTTTTTTAACATTATTTTAATTAAATATGAAATTCTTCAGAATTGTAGAATATTTAGTTAAATGAGTAGGGGCATTCTGTTGCCAGGCCCCTTGAATTTAGTAATATAACATAAGGTTTTTTTCATTAAATCTTTGTAAATTTAATGCTTAGGGTGGCTATAGGGCGGCAAGGTTTTATGTTAAGATTTTAAAATGATTAAAAAATTAATGTTATCAATTACTAAAATATAAATTGAAATATAGTAGACTTAGGCTGAACTATCCATTTAGACAAAAAATTAAAACCATAATTTATGAAAAAAAAGAAAAAAAATGTTTTTATCTATCCCGAAAAAATAACTGAAGCATTTGATGGTGCAGATTTTCATATTAGATATTGTTTAAGTTTTATTAAAAGATACCTATACGGAGATATACTTGAAGTTGGAGCTGGCTGTGGAAGTTTTACTCGCCATTATATGAGTAAAAAAATTTTCTCAACTACATTAACTGAAAGAGATAAAAAGAATATCTCAACACTCAATAAAAAATTTAAAATCAATAAAAAAATAAATATTGTAAATAAAGATGTAAAAAATTTTGACAAAAAATTTGATGCAATTTTGTATTTGCACGTTCTTGAGCATATTAAAAATGACCATTCTGAAATAAAAGCAGCTACTCAAAGATTAAAAAAAAATGGATTTCTTATTATATTGGTTCCCGCTCACAGTAAGATGTATGGTAATTTAGATAGAATTGTAGGCCATTATAGAAGATATGAATTAGATTTTTTTAAAAATAAATTTAAATCTTTGAGACAAATAGATTTAAAGTTTCTAGATTCGTCAGGATATGCACTATATTTTTTAAATAAGATGTTATTTAAAAAAGAAAAATATCCCTCTAAATTTAAAATATTTGTATGGGATAAGTTTTTCACACCAATATCAATTATTTTAGACTTCATTTTAAGATATAAATTAGGAAAAGGTATTTTAGCAGTTTATAAAAAGTATTAAACTCCCTAGAAAGCATTGGAAAGATTCACGAATAAAGAATTAGGAAGGGGCGTTCTGTTGCCAGGTGCCGTTAACTTTGTTTCATTAATCCTTGTTATATAATAATTATTTTACAACCTAAAGCCCAAAACTGGTTCTTCAGTGCGTCGGTATTGCGTCAACTAATGTATATGTATATGGTCATTTAATGAGAAAAATATTGTCATTAATTTTTGCTTCAATTTTTTTTATGTCAGCTTCACATGCTGATCTTGAAAATAGAATATCAGAAATCATTGCAGGCTGGATACCAGGAGAAGGTATAACTGAAGTCGGAGTTGAATTAAATGATGCAGATAATGATAATATCAATTTTTCAATTCTAGGAGTTCGAAGTATAGAAAAAACTGATGATTCAAATGTTTTTACTCAATTTAGTTTAAGAAATGAGGAAAAAAATAGCTCAGGAAGATTAACTGGAAATTTAGGTTTTGGTTTAAGAGAATTAAACGAAGATCAATCTTTTATGTATGGAGCTAATGTTTTTTTAGATGCAGATATATTAGAAGGACATAAAAGATTAGGATTAGGTTTGGAAACTAAATCGTCACTAGTGGATTTAAGCACAAATTATTATCAAGGATTAACCAGAATGAAAACAGTTGATGGAATTGAAGAAAAAGTCTTAAGTGGTTGGGACTATAATTTAACAACGCAAGTTCCATATCATCCATGGATTAATTTAAATCTAGAGGGATATAAATGGAAAGCTGAAAAAGCAACTACAGACTCTAAAGGAATGATTTATGGATCTGAATTTAATATTAATCCAGTAGTGCAATTTAATTTTTCTCTGGATAAGTCAGACAACCAGGGCGTTGAAGATATTTACAAAGCAGAGGTATTATTTACTTACCCGCCAAGGGAAAATATTAGAACAATGCAAGATGGTAAATCAGATGTTGCATTTGAAAAAGATAATATGCAAGCAAAACTAACCGAAAAAGTAAGAAGAAATAATAACTTGGCAGTTGAGATTCAAGGAGCAGTTATTGTAACGAGCAAATAGTTATGAAAAAAATAAAAACATTTTTAATTTCAATTATACTTACATTTATTTTTTATAGTAATGTTGTTGCTGGAACAGGCGAAGCAACAGAGTATAAAATAAATATATTTAAGATAGAATTGTGTGACAGTAGCAGTACAGCATCAGTGTGCAATGGTGCTGTTACTATTTTTGATGGTAACTCAGGCGATATTGATATTGCTAATACAACTGCTGGAGCAGCTGCAGCAAGTTTAGGAAATGCATCTGCAGCAACATTTGGAACAGCGTATACTTATTTACAGATAACAATGGGTAGAGACTTTACAGTTAAAGGATCTGCGGCTGATGGTAGTGGAACTACCTGCCATACTAAAAGCAATGGATCAGCAGGAACACTTGCTAAAGGATCAGAAGACGCAGACGAAGAAGCATCGGCAACTTTGTATGCAGCTGTGAATGGAACAAGTGTTGGTGATAATTTAACTGGGTTACAGACTTTAACAGACACTTCAGGAGTTGCATCAACTTTGGATGAAGATGATGAGTTTTTTCAGTACAGACAACAATTAGCAAATACATTTATTATGGAACCAGGAAATATACCAAGTGTAACTATTGCATTTGGTACTGATAATGCTGTAGGGGCTATTGATGATATGGGAGACTCTTGTGAGACAGTTGGTGCTGCAAAAGGATTGTACGCAGCAGAACCTGATGTAACAGTCACTATAGAATAATTATTTTACAACCTAAAGCCCAGAACTAGTTCTTCACTGCGTCCATAGTGCGTCCAAATCAGATGACCTGGATTATTTGTTAACACTGACAACGATTTATGAATTCAAGAAGGGGCGTTCTGTTGCCAGGTGCCCCGGACCCCGTTTACTTAATTAACAAGTTAATTAAGCAGCAAGTGCAAATTTATTATTTGCATTTATAATTAGCCCGTTACGTCGGAACCATCTCGAACGAAAGAATAGCCTTTAGACACTCGTCGATTCTGATTCACCCCCATAAGTTGTAAATGGTGGAGGTGGTGGGTACTGCCCCCACGTCCGCAATGTTTATTACGAAACTCGTTTATCGTCATAGTTGGAAAACCAACAGATATAATATAAAATTAAAAAATAAAGATTCAATAAATAATTTAAATGAAACTCACAAAAGAGCAAAAAAGCGAAATTTTAGAACAACAATCACAAAAAAATGTTACTAAAAGGGTGACTTCTCTTGAACTAGAAAAAATTCTTTATGAAGCAATGCCAGTTTTAGACCATGGTTTTGTAAGAGTAGTAGATTATATGGGAGATGATACTTCTATAGTTCAATCTGCAAGAGTTTCATATGGCAAAGGTACCAAAAAAGTTTCAACAGATAATGGTTTGATAAAATATTTAATGAGACATCGACACAGCACTCCATTCGAGATGTGTGAAATTAAATATCATATTAAACTTCCAATTTTTATCGCAAGACAATGGATTAGACATAGAACAGCAAATGTAAATGAGTACTCTGCAAGATATTCTATTATGGATAAAGAATTTTACGTTCCTTCAAAAGAAAATCTAGCTGCCCAATCTACAAATAATAGACAAGGTAGAGGTGATTTAATAAACGGAACACAAGCTGATAGTATTTTAAAAATATTAAAGGAAGATGCTGAAAGAAATTATAAACATTACGAAGAGATGCTTAATGAAAAATATGATGGAAGTATAATTGATGACAGTAAAAAAGGTTTAGCGAGGGAATTAGCAAGAATGAATTTAACACTTAATTCTTACACGCAATGGTATTGGAAAACTGATTTATTAAATCTTCTAAATTTTTTAGCCTTAAGGGCAGATAGTCATGCTCAATATGAAATCAGAGAGTACGCAAGTACAATGTTAAATACAGTAAAAAAATGGGTACCTATAACTTATGATGCTTTTATTGATTACAGAGTTGGAGGAATGGAGATTTCAGCAAAAGGTAAAATAGTAATTCAAAAAATGATTAAAGGTGAAAAGTGTGATATCAACAGCTCAGGCTTATCAAAAAGAGAATGGAACGAGTTGATGCAATCATTTGGTTTTACCCAACATCTTGCATAATTTTTTTTGCAATCTCTAAAAATATTTTTGATATTTCATGATCTGGCTCTTTATATGTAAATGGCAAACCAAGATCAGCAGACTCTCTTAGTTGTGTGCTTATAGGTATTTGACCAAGAAATTTTTTGTCGAATTGTTTTGCAGTTTTTTCAACTCCACCTTCTCCGAATATATTATATTTTTTTCCATCATCACCTATAAAAAAACTCATATTATCCACTAAACCAAGAATTTTTATTTTTGTTTTATCGAACATTTGTATACCTCTTTGAACATCCATTAAGGCCAGTTCTTGTGGTGTGGAAATTATTATTGAACCATCAACTTTTATATCTTGCGCGAAAGTTAATTGAGTGTCTCCAGTACCAGGAGGCATATCAATTATTAAAAAATCTAAATCTTTCCACGCTACTTTTTCTGTTAAAGTTTTAATTGCACTTATTACCATAGGGCCCCTCCAAATCATTGGAGTTTTCTCATCGACTAAAAAACCTAAAGACATAAACTGTGCTCCATATTTTTCTAATGGAAACAATAATTTACCGTCAGATTTTGGTTTTTCATTTAGACCTATAACTTTTGGAAGAGATGGACCGTGAATGTCAGCGTCTAGTAACCCAACTTTTTTACCTAATTTTTGAAGTGCAAAAGTTAAATTTATTGCAAAAGTTGATTTACCAACCCCACCTTTGGCACTAGAGACCATTATTGTAAAATTAGTGCCTTTTATTGGGTTTTTTTTGAATTCTTTCGGAACAGGTTTTTCTTTGGGTTTTTTGGTATTTTCTTCTTTGTTTCCAGACATTATATCGCTTCATCATAACTTGTTTTTGTTCAAAAAGTCACTATATAAAGTGTCATGTCAAAAGACGGTAATATATTTAAAAATGACTCTCCATGGGGATCGCCTCCAGGCGGTGGTGGACAGGGTAGAGGTGACGGTAATGGATCAGGACAAAGACGACAACCACCTAACATTGACGACTTAATAAGAAAAGCTCAAGGTTCAGTTGGCAGAATTTTTCCAGGTGGAAAAGGTGGCAACAAACCAATTTATTTAGGAATTATAGTTTTATTAGTACTATGGGCTCTAAGCGGTCTTTATCGAGTATTGCCAGATGAGCAAGGTGTAGTTTTAAGATTTGGAAAATTTGTAACAACAACTCAACCTGGTTTAAATTATCATATACCTTATCCTATTGAGAGAGTTCTCACTCCAAAAGTAACAAAAGTAAATCGTATAGATGTAGGTTTTAGATCAGAAAGTGATAGCGGGAGATCATCAGGTGTAGGAGATGTTTCAGAAGAAAGTTTAATGCTAACAGGTGATGAAAATATTGTAGACATAGACTATTCAGTTTTTTGGGTAATAAAGGATGCTGGAAAATTTCTCTTTAATATTCAAAGTCCATTGGAGACCGTAAAAGCAGCCTCAGAAACAGCTATGAGAGAAGTCATTGCGAAAAGCCAAATTCAATCAATTTTAACCGAAGGAAGATCGAAAATAGAAACCGAGGTACAGGAAATTACACAAGGTATTTTAGATGAATATGGTTCAGGAATTCAAGTAACACAAGTTCAAACACAAAAAGCAGACCCACCTGATCAAGTAATTGATGCTTTTAGAGATGTTCAAGCGGCTCGAGCTGATAGAGAAAGATCAAAAAACGAAGCAGAAGCATATGCTAACGACGTTATACCAAGAGCGCGAGGGGAAGCTGAGAAAGTTTTACAACAAGCGGAAGCTTATAAAAAAGAAGTTGTAGCAAAAGCTGAGGGTGAAGCTAGTAGATTTATAGCTATATATAATGAGTATAAAGACGCGAAACAAGTAACCCAAGAAAGAATGTATTTAGAAACAATGGAAAAAGTTTTAGCTGATATTGATAAAGTTATAATTGATAAAAACTCAGGCTCAGGGGTAGTTCCATATTTACCGCTTCCTGAAATTAAGAAGAAAGCACAACAATGAAAAAAATTTTAATAGGTGCATTAGTTGTTTTGGGCGTTGTAGCTTATCAAGCTTTATTTGTGGTTCAAGAAATTAACCAAGCAATTGTCTTACAATTTGGTGACCCAAAAAAAATAATTACAAAACCAGGATTAAATTATAAAATCCCTTTCATACAAAACGTAGTATATTTAGATCGTAGAGTATTAAATTTAGACAATCCACCCGAAGAAGTAATTGCAGCAGACCAAAAAAGATTAATCGTTGATGCTTTTGCTAGATTTAAAATTGTTGACCCATTAAAATTCTATATATCGGTTGGAAACGAAAGAGTGGCAAGATCGAGACTAGCCACGATAATAAATTCAAGAATTAGAAGTGTGTTAGGTACCCAAGAACTAGCAACACTCTTATCAACTGATAGAGCGGTCCACATGGGAACAATTCAAAACGATGTAAATACAGAAGCCCAAAATTTTGGAATTACTATTGTAGATGTAAGAATAAAGAGGGCTGATTTACCACCTGCTAACAGTGAAGCAATTTACGCACGAATGCAGACAGAAAGACAAAGAGAGGCAAAAGAATTCAGAGCTCAAGGAGCTGAGATGGCCGCAAAAATAACTTCAACTGCCGACAAAGAAGTTACCGTAATTCTGGCAAATGCTAACAAGCAGTCAGAGATCATGAAAGGTGAAGGAGATGGTAAAAGAAATAGAATTTTTGCGCAGGCTTTTGGAAAAGATCCAGAGTTTTTTGGATTTTACCGAGCTATGCAATCATACGAAAAAGCGCTAATCGGTGGTGACACATCTCTAATTCTATCACCAGATAGCGATTTCTTTAAATTTTTTGGAAATACCGGAGTTATAAAAAGTAAAAAACAATAGTCACGGCATGAAGGAATTCATTATTGCTTTTGGCTTAGTTTTGCTAATTGAAGGTATTTTATGCGCAGTTTTTCCAAATAAAATCATTAATATGTCCAAATTAATACAGAATATATCGCCAGATACTTTAAGAAAATTTGGTTTTGTATTTGCAATAATAGGATTTATTATAATTTGGTATATAAAAAAATAATGAAGTTAAGTTATAAAAAATTCTATATCTGGTTTGTATTTTTCTATTTTATATTTAATATTGAAGGACATACAAAAAATCCCCCCTCATCATTTGCAGATTTAGCAGATGAACTAATGCCATCAGTTGTTAATATTTCAACTACTCAAACAATAAAAACACAAGCAAATCCTTTTCCATTTCAATTTCCTCCAGGCTCACCATTTGGAGAAATGTTCAAAGAATTTGATAAACCAACAGAAAGAAAAGCTACTTCTCTTGGATCAGGATTTATAATTGAAAAAAATGGAACTGTGATTACCAATAACCATGTCATTGCAAACGCAGAAGATATTATAGTGAGAGTTAATAATAAAGAATATCAAGCTAAGGTAATGGGCGCTGATCCTTATTCTGATATAGCAGTATTAAAAATTGATACATCAGATATTTTTAAAACTGTAGAGTTTGGAAATTCAGATAAATCAAGAGTTGGTGATTGGGTAGTTGCTATTGGAAATCCTTTTGGATTAGGAGGAACAGTTACGTCTGGAATAATATCTGCACGAAACAGGGATATTAATTTAACAAGATATGATGATTTTATTCAAACGGACGCATCAATCAACCAAGGTAATTCTGGTGGACCTCTATTTAATCTAGACGGAGATGTAATTGGAATAAATACTGCAATCATTAGCCCCTCAGGAGCAAGCAGTGGAATTGGTTTTGCAATACCCGCAAACTATGCCTCAACTATCATTAACCAATTAATAAAATTTGGTGAAACAAAAAGAGGCTGGTTAGGAGTTAGAATTCAAGAAGTTACTAAAGAAATGGCCTCAGTCGCAAATCTTGGTGATCCAAGAGGTGCATTTATCGGTGGAGTCTCCGAAGGAAGTCCTGCTGAAAAAGGAGGCATGAAAAGTGGAGACATAGTTCTAGAATTTGATGGCCAAAAAATTAAAACAATGCGTAACCTTCCAAAGGTAGTAGCAAATACACCGCCAAACAAACGTGTTGCATTAAAAGTTTGGAGAGATAAAAAAATAATTACTTTAAAATTGACTTTAGGCAGAATGGAGTCAGCAGAAGAATTTAAAAAACAATAGTTTGTCAAAAAAAATTATACTTTTATTTGGTCCTACTGCATCTGGAAAATCTAAACTTGCCATAGATATAGCCAAAAAATTTAATGGTGAAATTTTAAACGCAGATAGCATGCAGGTATATAAAGAAATTAAAATACTCTCTGCGCGACCAGAAAAAAGTGAAATTAAACATCATTTTTATGGTTTCATGTCAGCAAAGAATACTTTTTCTGTAGGCAAATGGTGTAAGTTAGTAGCAAAAAAAATAAAAGAGATACAAAAAAAAAATAAAACTCCCATTGTAGTTGGTGGAACTGGACTTTATTTTAGGGCATTAATTGAAGGTCTAGTTAAAATACCAAAAGTAAAAAAATTAGATTATTCTTATTTAAATCCCACTGGAAGATGGATGATGGGAAATCATTATTATAAAAAAAACCCAACAATTTTTGAAGGCATAAATAGAAATGATATTCAACGCGTTTCAAGAGCTATTTCAGTTTACGAAGGAACAGGTTTAACTCTAAAGGAATGGCAAAAGAAAGAAAATAAAAAATATTTTAATTCATCTGACTTTATTAAGTTATGTTTGTTACCTCCAAAAGATGATTTAGAAAAAAAAATAAATAGTAGATTTGTTAAAATGTTAAAAAAAGGCGCTCTAGATGAAGTAAGAAAATATAATAAAAAATTTTTTGTCCCAGCCTCTCATATTTCTGCTAACTCGATAATAGGTATTTATGAAATTGGTTTATATTTGCAAAAATCTATAACTCTTAAAAATCTAAAAGATAGAGTTCTAATCAGAACTCGGCAATATGCTAAAAGGCAATATACATGGCAGAGAGGCCAGATGCAGGATTGGAAGCAGTTCACTGATACCAATTATCTTGATTTAAGAAAAAAAATTCTAAGTTATTTATCTAAAACTTGACCCAAAATTTTCCTAAGATAGATTATATTTATGGGAAAATTAATATCAGGCGCTGAAATAGTTTTTAAAGTTTTAGAGCATCACAAGGTAGAACATATATTCGGATATCCAGGGGGAGCTGTTTTACCAATTTATGATGAACTTAAAAACCATAAAACAATAAAACATATTTTAGCACGTCACGAACAAGGTGCAGGTCACGCAGCTGAAGGATATGCGCGCTCATCTGGAAAACCTGGAGTTTTGTTAGTTACCTCTGGACCTGGAGCTACAAACGCTGTAACCGCTCTTACAGATGCTTACATGGACTCGGTTCCACTAGTTTGCATAAGCGGTCAAGTCCCAACCCATTTAATTGGAACGGACGCATTTCAAGAATGTGATACGACTGGAATTACTAGACCTTGTACAAAACATAATTGGTTAGTTAAAGATGTTAACGATTTAGCTAAAATAATGGATTTAGCGTTTGAAGTTGCAACAACTGGTAGACCTGGACCAGTTTTAGTTGACATACCAAAAGATATTCAATTTAAAAAAACAAATTTTGTTTTAAAAAGTTCAAATAAAAAAAAACTAAATGGAAAATCTAAACTAAATGGAAAAATAAGCTCAAATGATTTAGATAAAGTTATAAATCTGATGAAGAAGTCATCAAAGCCAATTTTTTATACTGGGGGTGGAGTAATTAATTCAGGTCCAGATGCAAGTAAATCTTTAAGGGAACTTGTTTCATTAACTGGTTTCCCAATAACATCTACCTTACAAGGTCTTGGGGCTTACCCCGGAGATGATCCTTTATTTTTAGGAATGTTGGGAATGCATGGAACATATGAGGCAAACAACTCTATGTATAGTTGTGATCTAATGATAAATATTGGAGCAAGGTTTGATGACAGAATAACAGGAAAAGTGGATGAGTTTTCACCTAAATCAAAAAAAATTCATATAGATATTGATCCGTCATCAATTGGGAAAAATATTAAAGTAGATCTACCAGTTGTGAGTGATGTTGGAAGCTTTTTAAAAGCTTTAAATAAAAGAATAAAAGAAAAACATAAAGATTTTTTAAACTCTAATAAACAAAATATTTCTAAATGGTGGAAGGATATAGATAAGTGGAGACAGAAAAAATCTTTAAGCTTCAAAAACAGCAAAGAAGTAATAAAACCACAGTATGCAGTGCAAAGACTTTACGAGTTATCGAAAAACCAGGATACTTACATCACAACTGAGGTGGGTCAGCACCAAATGTGGGCTGCTCAACATTATAAATTTAATAAACCAAACAGATGGATGACCTCAGGTGGGCTTGGTACAATGGGATACGGTTTACCAGCAGCAGTAGGCGTTCAAATTGCTCACCCAGATAAATTAGTTATAGATATTGCTGGAGAAGCATCTGTTTTGATGACCATGCAAGAAATGTCCACAGCTGTACAATATAAACTACCAATTAAAATATTTATTTTAAATAATCAGTACATGGGGATGGTTAGACAGTGGCAGGAACTTTTACATGAAAAAAATTATTCTGAAAGTTACACCGCAGCCTTACCAGATTTTGTTAAATTAGCACAGGCATACGGTTGTGTAGGTATTCAAGCAACAAAGCCAGATGAACTAGATGAAAAAATAAATGAGATGATCAATACAAAAGAACCAGTTATATTTGACTGCAGAGTAGATCCAGCTGAAAATTGTTTTCCAATGATACCTTCTGGAAAACCTCATAATCAAATGTTACTTGGTCCAGAGGACGAAAAAGAAGAAGTATCAGATGAAGGTAAGACTTTAGTATAATGTCTAAATCAAAATCAGCTTACAGTGAACCTGGTAAACTCGGAAAATCCGAACATCACATAATTGTTGTTTGGGTTGACAATGAAGCAGGTGTTTTAGCAAGAGTAGTTGGATTATTCTCAGGCAGAGGTTATAATATCGAGTCTCTTGCAGTAGCTGAAGTTGATAGAAAAAAACATATCTCAAGAATTACAATCGTAACATCAGGCACTCCATCAGTAATAGAACAAATTAAACTTCAATTAAAAAAACTTATACCAGTTCATAAAGTTGCGGATTTTAAAAGGAATGATCCAAATATTTTGTTCAAAGAGTTGGCGTTATTTAAAGTTGTTTCATCCAAAAAAAATAGAGAAAAAGCACAAAAAGCTTGTAAAAAATACAACTCTTTTGTATTAGACAAATCAAAAAACTCTTTTGTTATACAAGTAACTGCTTTAAGAAGAGAGATTGATAAACTAATTGAGACATTAAGCCCGCTTGGATTAGTCAGTACCTCGAGAACAGGTGCTGTTGCAATGACCAGAGGCTCTGAAATATTTAAATAGTAGAGGGAATATAAAAATGAAAATGTTTTATGAAAAAGATGCAAACACAAGTTTGATCAAAGATAAAAGAGTTGCAATTTTTGGATATGGTAGCCAGGGACATGCACATGCATTAAATTTAAAAGATAGTGGCGTGAAAAATGTTGTTGTTGCACTTCGTGAGGGATCATCAAGTATTAAAAAAGCAGAAAGCGAGGGACTTAAAGTTATGTCCCTTTCAGATGCGGCGGCTTGGGCTGATGTAGTTATGGTTCTTACTCCAGACGAACTTCAAGCATCAATTTATAAAAATCATATTGAGCAAAGAATGAGAGAAGGGACAAGTTTAGCATTCGCTCATGGTTTGAATATTCATTTTAATTTGATTAATTCTAGAAAAGATTTAGATGTTTTTATGGTTGCACCCAAAGGACCAGGACACTTAGTAAGAAGCGAATACCAAAAAGGTGGAGGAGTTCCTTGTCTTATGGCGGTTCACAAGGACAGCTCAGGTAAAGCTAGAGACCTTGCAATGTCATATGCGTGCGCAGTTGGTGGAGGACGATCTGGAATTATAGAAACAACTTTTAAAGATGAATGTGAAACAGATTTATTTGGAGAACAAACAGTTTTGTGCGGTGGTTTAGTAGAACTAATTAAAAATGGTTTTGAAACTTTGACCGAGGCAGGCTATCCACCTGAGATGGCGTACTTTGAGACTCTTCATGAAGTTAAATTAATTGTAGATTTAATTTATGAAGGAGGAATAGCTAATATGAATTATTCAATTTCAAATACTGCAGAATATGGAGAATACATATCTGGAAAGAAAATAGTTGATCCAAAAACTAAAGAGAGGATGAAAGAAGTTTTAAAGGACATTCAATCAGGCAAATTCACAAAACAATGGATGGATGAATGTAAAGGCGGTCAGAAAAACTTTTTAAAAATGAGAGAAGAACTCGCAAAACATCCTATTGAAAAGGTTGGAAAAAAACTTAGAGATCTAATGCCTTGGATTGGAAAAAATAAATTGGTAGACAAAGCCAAGAATTAACCCAATCTGGTCAAAAATTTAAATTTTATATAAAAATATTTTGCAAATTAGCGTATTAATTGTATTATATTTATCATCAAAAATTAGAGAAAATGGAAGATAAAAATAGAATTATAATATTTGATACGACGATGCGAGACGGTGAACAATCTCCTGGCGCATCAATGAGTCTTGAGGAAAAAATTCAAATATCAAGAGTATTTGATGATCTTGGTATTGATATTATAGAGGCCGGATTTCCAATAGCATCTCCAGGAGACTTTGAAGCCGTTACAGCTATAAGTAAAATTTTAAAAAAATCTGTTCCTGCTGGTCTAGCAAGACATACAAAAAAAGATATCGATGCTTGTCACGAAGCTCTCAAATCTGCAAAACGATTTAGAATACACACTTTTATTTCAACTAGTTCTCTTCACATGAAACATAAGTTAAATAAAACTCCCGAACAAGTGATTGACTCAATTAAAGAGCACGTTACTTACGCTAGAAAATTTACTGACGATGTAGAATGGTCTTGTGAGGATGGAACTAGAACTGATATGGACTTTATGTGTAAGACAGTCGAGCTTGCAATTAAATGCGGTGCAAAAACTATAAATATACCTGATACAGTTGGTTACACTGTTCCTTCAGAGTTTAAAAAGATTATAGAAACTTTAAAAAACAAAGTTCCAAATATAGATAAAGCAATTTTATCAGTACATTGTCACAACGATTTAGGTTTAGCTGTTGCTAATTCTCTTGCAGGAGTCTCAGCTGGAGCAAGACAAGTAGAATGTACGATTAATGGTATTGGTGAAAGAGCTGGAAATGCAGCATTAGAGGAAATTGTAATGGCAATGAAAACGAGAAGTGATTTAATGCCATTCAAAACAGGAATTAATACAAAATTAATTAGCAAAGCATCTAAAACAGTTTCAAATGCAACTGGTTTTCCAGTTCAATTTAATAAAGCTATCGTTGGAAAAAATGCTTTCGCTCATGAATCTGGTATTCACCAGGATGGAATGCTCAAAAATAGAAATACATACGAAATAATGACTCCTGAAAGTGTTGGAGTTAAAAAGACTTCTTTGGTGATGGGAAAACACTCTGGAAGACATGCATTCAAAGATAAATTGAGTGATCTTGGATATGCTGGAGTAACTGACGATGTAATACAAACAGCCTTTGGAAAATTTAAAATTTTAGCCGATAAAAAAAAACATGTTTATGACGAAGATATTATTGCATTAGTAGACGATAGTTTAATTAAAGAAAGTAATGTTATTAATTTAAAATCTCTAAAAGTATTTGCTGGAACCGGAGAACCTCAAAAAGCAGAAATGACATTAGAAGTTTATGGCGAGCTTAAAAAAGCTAACGAAACAGGAGATGGTCCAGTCGATGCAATTTTTAAATGTATAAAAAAACTATACCCGCATGATGTAAAACTACAATTGTATCAAGTTCATGCAGTTACTGAAGGAACTGACGCTCAAGCAACCGTGAGTGTAAGGATTGAAGAAAAAGGCAAAACAACTGTAGGCCAGGCTGCCGACACAGATACTCTTGTTGCTTCTGCCAATGCTTATTTAAATGCATTAAATAAGATGATTATTAAAAGAGAAAAAACTGCTCCTGAAGAGTTTGAGCAAGAAAGAATGAAAGGTATATAAATAAAATGTTTGGTTTAAATAAAATCTCTAAAATGTGGTCACAAGATATGGCAATTGATTTGGGTACTGCTAACACCCTTGTAGTAGTAAAAGGAAAAGGGGTAGTGTTAAATGAACCGTCAGTTGTTGCAATTATTGAAGAAAAGGGAAAAAAATCAGTTTTAGCAGTTGGCGACGAAGCCAAAACCATGCTTGGAAGAACACCTGGAAATATTTCAGCTGTTAGACCCCTAAAAGATGGGGTTATTGCAGACTTCGTAGTTACAGAGGAAATGATTAAACATTTTATAAAAAAAGTTCACAAAAAAAATGCATTTGCTAACCCTAGGATTTTGGTATGCGTACCAACGGGATCAACACCAGTTGAGAGAAAAGCCATTCAAGATTCTGCTCTTGCTGCAGGTGCAAGAAAAGTTCAATTAATTGAAGAACCAATCGCAGCAGCTATTGGTGCTGGTCTTCCAATATCTGAAGCAACTGGTTCAATGGTAGTCGATATAGGCGGTGGAACGACTGAGATAGCAGTAATGTCTTTAGGTGGCGTTGTATACTCTGAATCATTGAGAGTTGCTGGTGACGCAATGGATCAAGCTATCATTACCTATATGAGACAAAAGTTTAATTTACTAATTGGTGAAGCTAGTGCGGAAAAAATTAAAAAAGAAATTGGTACAGCAATAGCCACATCTGGAAATACTTATCTTATGAAAGGAAGGGATTTAAGATCTGGAACACCAAGAGAGATAACTTTAAGAGAAGAAGATACTGCTCAAGCACTTAAACCAGTTTTAGATGTAATGATGGCTGGTATAAAAACTGCTTTAGAAAATACCCCACCTGAATTGTCAGCAGACCTTGTTGATATGGGCTTAATTCTTACAGGCGGTGGTGCTTTACTTAAAAATATTGATAAACTTATATCTAAAGAAACAGGATTACCTGTTCAGATAGCTGACGACCCATTATCTTGTGTAGCTGTCGGAACTGGAAAGGCATTGGAACAAGAGGAATTATTCTCAACAATGTTATCGGAGTATTAATTTATTGATATTTAAGCAATGGCAACAAGCAGAGATGATTTTGGAATAGCTATTCGCTCTGCTTTATTGCAGAGTGGAGCAAAACAAAAATTTTCTCTTTTTGTACTGATAATAGCTTCCCTCTTAGTTTTTGCTTTAGACAATTTAGAATTAAAACCAATTAAAGCTTTACGAAGTGTGATTAATGATGGGGTATATCGTTTGTCTGCGATATCTTCTTCTCCAATATCTTTTGCATCTGCCTCTAAAAGTTTTTTATCAAATCATTTTAATATTTATAAAGAAAATGAGGAATTAAAGAAGAAAATAGAATTACTTGAAAAAGATAGATTTGATACTCTTTATCTTCAAACAGAAAATAATCAATTACAAGAAGTTTTAGAACTAGATAAAACAACGTCCTATTCAACAGTTGGCGCAAAGATAATGTTGGACAAAAACAGTCCATACTTGAACTCTGTTATAATAAACAAAGGATCAAATGTTGGGATTAAACTTGGAATGCCAGTATTGAACAAAGGAAATTTAGTTGGACGAATAGTCGAAGTTAATTATATTTCATCAAGAATTTTATTATTAAACGATCTAAATAGTAAAATTCCTGCTGTAATTTCTCCATCTGGGGAACAAGCTATTCTTTCTGGTATAGGCAAAAAAAACCCCACATTAGAATATCTTCCTGACGGTTTTCAAAACGTAGATGATCTTACAGTTTATACATCTGGTAAAGACGGTGTTTTGTTTCCAGGGATTTCAATAGGAAAAATTATACGGAATGAAGATGACGAAAGTGATGAAGGCAGGATTAGAGTTAAACTTTTTAGTGATCCTACTCAGGTTCTTTATGTAAATGTTATTTTAGATAAATCAAATGATGAAGAGGCGAAATAAATGGCAATAAATGTAAAAGGCTTCAAGGATGGTTTGTTAAGATCATTACCATTAATTATATTGATTTATGTAAGTATTTCAGAGTTTCAAACCCAGTTTTATTATTGGAAAATATTCTCTTTTAATCTTCAATTCATAATAATTTATTATTGGGTATTAAGAGATCCATCTATCCTTGGATATGGGTTTATATTTTTGTGTGGACTTATTAATGATGTGGTGTTGAGTTTGAATCTTGGAACAAGCCCACTTTCTTACTTATTTGTATCTCTTGTAGCTGCTTATATAAGAGCAGCAACTGTAAGAAGTACTCTAATATCAGATTGGTTTACTTTTGTAATTGCAGTTATGGGAGGTAATTTCATTACATTTATTTTAATCAAAAATTTTTCAGATGTCGGCGTAACTTACTCTGACTTATTCTACAACTCATTATTTACTTTTATATTATATCCGGTCTTCTGGTTTATTTTTGAATTATATAAAAGAGGTATTTCTTTGAGGCTTTATGATTAGTTCAACTGGTGAAAGTAAATCTAAATTAATAGGCAGAAGAATGTTTATTATTTCTGCAGCAAAGGCTGTTGTCGTATTCGGCATTCTTGGAAGATTAGTGTCATTACAAATTAATGAGAGCAAAAAGTACAAAACTTTATCGGATAAAAATAGATTTAGAGAATGGAAATTTTCACCACCCAGAGGTACAATAAATGATTTTTATGGAAAACAAATAGCTTCAAATAAACAAGTTTACCAATTACATATTATTCCTGAAAATTCAGAAAATATAGAAACCTTGATTTTTAGATTAAAAAATATTTTAAATTTGACCGACAAAAAAATTTTTAAAATAAGAAGAAAAATAAAATCACAAAAACCTTGGGATCCTGTAGTAATATCGGATAACCTAACATGGTCAGAATTCTCAAGAATAAATTTATTTTTGCATGAATTACAGGGTGCAGAGCCCGTTGTATCAGTTGCAAGACTTTATACCGAACCTTCATCAGCTCATGTGATTGGATATGTATCTAAAGCAAGTAAAAAAGATTTACAAAACAAGGAATATTTAAAAGATAAGATTACAACGAGTACGAGGGTTGGAAAAACAGGATTAGAGAGCAAATTAGACCTCCAAGTGTTAGGCGATGTTGGTTATAAAAGATATGAGGTAAATGCATACGGAAAAAGGATTAAAGAAATTTCTATTAATCCAGGAAAAGCTGGAAAGAGTTTTAAAACAACTTTAGATCAAGAGGTTCAAGACTTAGCATCTAATTTACTTAAAGACAAATCAGGTTCGGTTTGCGTAATGGATATTTACAAAGGCGACATCGTTGCCATGGTTTCATCACCTGTTTTTGATCCAAACCAATTTGTTCATGGAATAAATAATGAAAATTGGAATAAGCTTATTAAACACAGAGATAAACCTCTCATCAATAAATCTATAGCTGGTCTTTATCCACCAGGCTCCACAATAAAAAGTTTAGCTGTAATAAGCGCATTAGAAAATGATATTTTTAATCCAAAAACAGTAATCCGATGTAATGGTTCAATAGAACTTTATGGTGAAAAATTTCACTGTTGGAAAAAAAAGGGACATGGTTATATGGACATGAGGGAAGGGCTCAAACAGTCATGTGACGTATATTTCTATGAAGTTGCCAGAAAACTGGGTATAGACAGATTGTCAGAAACTGCAAAAAAATTTGGCTTAGGTGAAAAAGTTTTAGATGGTTTTATAGAAGAGAGAACTGGAGTTGTACCAAATACATCTTGGAAGAAAAAGTTTATTGGTAAAAATTGGTATTTAGGAGAAACATTGCATGCTGGTATAGGACAAGGATATTGGCAATCATCACCAATGCAATTATGTTTAATGACCGCTCAAATTGCAAATGGTGGATATAAAATTAAACCTAGAATTATTTTAAACGATGAAGAAAATGATAAATTTAGCGACTTAAATCAATTTATTGAAGATAGAAAATTATTTGCAGACGATGTTGTAAGTCTTTATGATTTTATTTCTAAATTTAGGTACAAAAGCTTATTTAGAAATCCCGAAAATATTAAATTTGTTATTGATGCTTTGTATGGTGCAACTAATGAACCTGGAGGAACCTCTTATGGATCAAGATTAACAAAAAAAGGTTTTGTATTTGCTGGAAAAACTGGAACGTCACAGGTAAAAAGATTTACCGCGAGACAAAGAGAACTTGAAATCAAAAATGAGGATTTGCCTTACGAAGATAGAGACCATGCTTTGTTTGTAGCATTTGCTCCTTACAAAGATCCAAGGTATGCAATCAGTGTTGTCATCGAGCACGGAGGCTCCGGTAGTAAAAGTGCAGCTCCAATTGCCAAAAAAGTTATAAAGAAAGTTTTAGAAAGACATCCTCTAAGAGAGTCGCAGTCTAATGGGGAGATAGTTTAATGTTTAAGCGAGGAAGTATTCAATCACACTTAAATTTAAAAGACAAAATACTTGCAATGGATTTTGTATTGCTAAGTTGTATTATTATTTTAGGTTTAATTAGCTTCTTCGCCATGTACTCTACTGATGGCGGTGAGTTTGCTTATCATACAAAAAGCCATATTGTAAGATTTTTTGTATTTTTTTTATTATTTTTTACAGCTTCATTTTTAAGAACAAATTTTTGGTACACTACAAGTATTCCTATATATATTGGAATTCTAATTCTATTAATTCTTGTAAAATATTTTGGTTTAACATCATCTGGCTCACAAAGATGGTTAGACTTGTACTTTTTAAATTTACAGCCATCAGAATTAATGAAGATTGGTTTGATATTATTTTTAGCTAATTATTATCATAGAATTTCTGCTGGAGATGTGAATAGGATAAGATTTTTATTTAAGCCTCTGGTCGCCTTAATTATACCGTTTATATTAGTTGTCACTCAACCAGATCTTGGAACTGCTTTTTTAATTGGTGTTGGGGGTTTCATTGTCATTTGGTTAGCAGGGGTTAAAATGAAATATTTTACTTACTTTGGTTTAATTTTGGTTTCATTAACTCCAATAGCAATTTCTTTTCTAAAACCTTATCAAAAATCAAGAATTTTAACTTTTTTAGATCCGAGCAGGGATCCCTTAGGTGCAGGCTATCAAATTACACAATCTAAGATTGCAATAGGTTCAGGTGGTTTCTTTGGCAAAGGTTTTCTAAATGGATCTCAAAGTTACCTTGATTACTTACCTGAAAAACACACTGATTTCATTTTTACTTTATTTTCTGAGGAGTTTGGTTTTTTTGGTTCATCTACGGTTTTAGCACTATATGTGGTAATGACCATGAGGATTGTTTCAATTGGAAATATGGTTAGAGATACTTTTTCGAAACTATATTGTTACACTTTCGCTACTGCCTTTTTTGTTTATGTAGCTGTAAATATGGGGATGGTTCTAGGCTTAATACCCATTGTGGGCGCACCTTTACCCATACTATCTTACGGTGGATCTTCAATGATGGCCATGATGCTGGGTTTGGGGATAGCTATGAGTTGTAAAATACACAAAGATCAATCAATAAATTAGTTGATTTTTTTATAATAATTTGCTGAAATTAAAATATTAATAAAATGTTTGGATCAAAAAAAAATACTACACCAAGACCGTTAAATGATAGCGGAAGATCACAAGTTAGTGAATCCTTTGCTTTAGAGGGAACACTAAGAACTTCAGGTGCAATTGACATATCAGGATTAATAAAAGGCGCAGTTTATGCAAATGATATAATTATCAAAGAGACAGGTTCGATAATTGGCCCAGTTGAAGCTGACAAAATTGAAATTTACGGACACTTAGAAGGTAAAATTTTAGCTAAATCTATAGTTATAGGCAGTTCAGGAGTTGTCAAAGGAGATATTTTATTTAGCGATTCTTTAAAAACTGAGGAAGGTGCTGATATAAATGGTTATTTGAAGAAAACTGACAGCACAAGCTTAGAAGCTGAACAAAGTGAATTTAAAGTTGATACAATTGAAACAAGTGAGAAAAAAGAAAAAGAGAAATCTAAAAAAGGCCGTCCTAAAATAGTTGCTAGCAACTAAATAAAAGCAGTACAATCTATCACAGTTAAATCACAAAACTTTTGATTTAAACTAGAAATATGTCAGATAAAACATGTTCATCAGTAGGAATTGTTGGAGCGGGTATCCAGGGAGTTTGTACAGGTCTACAATTGCTCAAAAAGAATATTCCCACCACAATATTTGATCAAAACGACCCAGGTTCTATGGCTTCATACGGAAATGCGGGTCACTTTTCCCCATATGCTGTTGTACAATTGAATAGACCGGATATTTTATATGATGTTCCTAAAATGCTTCTAAGTTCTTCAGGACCATTAGCACTTAAGTGGAATTATATTCCAAAAATGCTTCCGTGGATTCTAAGATATTTAAAAAATTGTAACCAAAAATCAATGTTACATACCGCAAAATATATGAACCAAATTTTAAGTATTTCAATGGATGCATACGAAGAAATTTTTCAAGAGATTGATATGACTAATTTAGTGGAACAAAAGGGTATAATTTATGTTTGGACAAATAAAAATCTTAAAAGTAGAGAGATGGAGATTAAAATCAGAAAAGATTTAGGTGTAGAACAAAAAATATTAACCGTAAAAGAAATTTTAGATTTAGAACCTAAATTAAAACCAGTTTTTTCAGGAGGTTGTTTTTACGATTATGCGTACCACGCAAAAGATCCTCAAGGAATAACAAAAAAAATATTTGAACTTTTTTTAAAGCGTGGAGGGAAATTTATTAAACAAGATGTCAAATCCGTTAATCAAACAGGAACAAATAAAACAATTATAAAAACTGATGAAAAAGATTATGAGTTTGAAAAATCAGTTATCGCTTGCGGTGCATTTTCAAAAAAATTTACAGATCAACTAGGAGAAAAAATTCCGCTTGATACAGAGAGAGGTTATCATGTTCATTTTAAAGGTATGGAAAATTTATTAAGTAGACCTGTTATTTTTCTAGATAGAGGTTTTGGTTTAACACCAATGAATCAAGGTCTTAGAGCTGTCGGCACAGTTGAACTTGGCGGACTAAAAAATCCGATATCAAAAAAAAGAATTCAATATATTGTAAATTGTGCTAAAGAACTTCTACCTCAACTTGGAGATCATGAAGATGAATGGTTAGGATTCAGACCAACTCTACCTGATTTTTTACCAGTAATTGGTCCCTCGAAAAATAACCAAAATATTATTTATGCTTTCGGGCATCATCATCTTGGTTGGACTCTTGGAGCAATAACAGGAAAAATTGTATCTGGGATTTTAGCAAATGAAAAAACCAATCTAGATTTATCTCCTTATAATTCTTTAAGGTTTAATTAATGATTAAAGTTGCAGTTTTGGATGATTATCAGAATGTTTTTAAAGAATTTGTTGATATAGAAAAATATAATAATAAATTTTCTTTTAAAATTTTTACAAATCCTTTTCAAAATGAAGATGAGGCAATTCTAGAATTGGAAAATTTTGATGCGATATTTGCCATGAGAGAAAGAACAAAAATATCTAAATCATTAATATCTGGGCTGAAAAATTTAAAATATATAATGACAAGTGGTATGAGAAATAAAGCTATAGATTTAGAAGAAGCCAAGAAAAGAAATATTATTGTTTGCGGAACCGAAATTAATTCTAATCCGACCGCTGAAATAACTTGGGCTTTAATTCTAGGCTTAATGAGAAATATGAAACAAGAAGTAGACAATATGTTTCAAGGATATTGGCAGACCACTATTGGTCTTGAACTCAAAGGAAAAATTCTAGGAATAATTGGGTTAGGAAAAATAGGATCTCAAGTTGCAAAAATTGGTAAAGCCTTTGGAATGCAAGTTGTTGCTTGGAGTGAAAATCTTGATCTTTCAAATGCCAATAAACTTGGAGTACTGCCAATTAGTAAAGACGAATTATTCAAACAATCTGACATCATTTCATTACATGTAGTCTTAGGGGATAGGTACAAAAATTTAATTTCTGAGAAGGAATTTAAACAGATGAAAAAATCCTCATTTTTAATTAATACATCTAGAGGACCAGTAATTAATGAAAAAGATTTAATAAAAGCATTAGAAGATGAAGTTATTGCTGGAGCAGGACTAGATGTTTACGATATAGAACCATTACCCCAAGATCACAAACTTAGATTTTTACCGAATGCTCTGTTGTTACCACATCTCGGTTATGTAACTGAGGAAAACTATTCCATTTTTTTTGATCAAATGATGGAAAATCTTGATGCCTGCATCAAAGGTACCCCAAAAAAACAGTTATAATAAAGGTAACTATCAGTTGTATTTTTAATGATAATTTAAGTATATTTATCCACAGTTTTGTGTTTGATTCGTTTTTGAGAGGAAGAGATGAAAAGAATACTTGTTTTATTATTTTTTGGTTTATTTTTAACCGGTTGTTACTCCAACTCATTAACTATGGTTGGTCCTGCAACAGGAGTGGCTTCTGGAAAAGTTACCGAGTCCGCTTTAAGCAGCTCATTTAATTACGCTGTAAAAAAACAAACAGGTAAATCTGCAACTGAACACATCCTGAGCGAGAGTCAAAATAGAAAAATTGCACAAACTAAAGCTAAGATTAACCCTTGTAAAACAAACGAGTCTCTATGTGTAATGTTAAAAACCAGAGTTAATCAGATGCAAAAAAAACTTAGCGGAAAAAATCTACAAGCAAAAAACTAAAATTTAAACTCAACTCTAGGTTTACTTTTACGTAAAACATCTTATTCACAGCTTCAAAGATTAACTTTCAAAAAACTAAACATGTGCTAAGTCAATTACACATGAAACGTGTAACTCTTTTGATTCTATCGCCATTTTTTCTTATGGGTTGTTACCAGACTTCCCTTGCTCCTATGTTAGGACCTGCGGCGGGCGCATCCCAAGGCAGAATAGCTCACTCAGCTATATCAAGTGGAATAAGTTATGGTGTAAAAAATCAAACTGGAAAATACCCAATTGAACACATACTAAAACGCGAAAAAAATAAGATAGCAAAAAAAATTGATGTAATCGAAAAAGAAGTAGTTGAAAAATCAATTTATGTAAAAAATACGCTCGTTGACAAAAAAGACGCTACTAAAACAAAATGGGTATTGCATCTAAAAGAGATTAAAAATGTAAAAAATCAAGAAGCATTTCCTGCAAACAAACCCAGATATTCATACTGGTCTAAGGCAAAATAGTCTATTTTAATCGTTTAAATATCTTTATAGTTATCATAATCTCTAAAAATGAAATCAAAAGCTAAAGTTGTTGTAGTAGGTGGTGGCGCTGTAGGTGTTAGCACACTTTACCATTTAGCTAAAAAAGGTTGGTCCGATGTTGTTTTAGTCGAAAGAAAAGAGCTGACATCTGGATCTACGTGGCACGCAGCAGGTCTTTTACCTCTTTTTAATATGAGTTATTCAGTAGGACAACTTCATAGATATGCGGTTCAATTATATAAATCTTTAGAAAAAGAAACAGGGAAGAAAGTTGGTTTTAGTGTCGTATCAAATATTCGGTTGGCACAAACAAATGACAGAATGGATGAGTACCACCAGTATGCTGGTGTTGCGAAAACAATTGGCGTAAAAGTAAAATTTTTAAAACCAGAACAAGTCAAAGAAATTTGGCCTTTGTGTAATATCGAAGGCTTAGTTGGTGCAATACAACATCCAGAAGATGGATACATTCAACCAGCAGATCTTACTCAAGCATTAGCTACAGGTGCAAGAAATCATGGAGCAGAAATTTATAGAAACACAACAGTTACAGGAATTAAACAAACAAATGATGGCTGGACTGTAGAAACTGACAAGGGTGCAATTTCTTGTGAACACGTCGTCTCTTGTAGTGGAAACTTTGCAAGACAAACAGGACACATGGTTGGTATTGAAATCCCAGCAATACCTGTTGAGCATCAATACATTGTAACCGAACCTCATCCAGAGATACAAAAAAGACAAAAAGAAAAAAAACCAGAGATGGGAGTACTAAGAGATAGTGATAATTCTTGGTACATGAGAGAAGAAGCGGGCGGATTTATTCTAGGTCCTTATGAAAAAGGCGCACCTTGTTGTTATGTAGATGGTCCATCAAAAGATAGTGAATATGAATTATTTCAAGAAGATTTAGATAGATTAGCACCACACATTGAAGGTGCAATAAAAAGAGTTCCTGCATTTGGTGAGGTTGGAGTTAAAAAAGTTTATAACGGTGCAATTTGTTATACACCCGACGGAAGTCCACTAGTTGGACCTGCGTGGGGACTTAAAAACTTTTGGATCAATGATGGACACAGTTTTGGAATTACAGCCGCAGGTGGAGCGGGCTGGCAATTAGCTGAGTGGATAATAGACGGTGAGCCAACAATTGATATGCTTGGTGTTGATCCACGAAGATTTGGATCTTATGTAACTAAATCTTATCTAATGGAAAAAAATGAAGAAGCTTATGCAAATGTATTTACAATTCATTATCCAGACGAAGAAAGAGAGGCGGGACGACCGTTAAGACAAGCACCTTGTTATGATCGATTAAAAAAATTGGGCGCAGTATTTGGTCAAAAGTTTGGATGGGAAAGGGCAAACTTTTTTGCAACTGATGGAGAGAAACAAGAAGATGATTGGTCATTTAGAAGATCAAATTGGTTTAAAAGTGTGGAAAAAGAATGCAAGAACGTTAAAGAAAATGTTGGGCTATTAGATATGTCTGCGTTTGGTAAATGTAGGATAAAAGGCCCAGGAGCTGAAGAGTTTTTAGACAAACTAGTAGCGAACAAACTTCCTAAGAAAATTGGCAGAATAAATCTTTGCCACGCACTTAATACAAAAGGTGGTGTACATTCTGAATTTACAATAATGAGAGAAGCCGAAGATAGTTTTTATCTTGTTTCGGCTGGTGCTTACCAAAGATTAGATCATGATTGGATCCACAAATGGATGCCAAAAGATGGTTCAGTTCAATATGAAAATCTAACTAATAGCATGGGAGTACTTGTTGTATCAGGTCCAAAAGCAAGACAACTAATGCAAAAAGTATCTAAAACAGATTTTTCAAATGAAAAATTTAAATGGCTGAGTGCACAAAATATTAACATTGGTTTAGCACCTTGTAATGCTATGAGGGTAAATTTTGTTGGCGAACTTGGTTGGGAATTACATCATCCAATTGAATACCAAAATCATATTTTTGATAAAATCATGGAAGCTGGAAAAGAGTTTAATCTTAAACCATATGGTATAAGAGCCATGAACAGTTTGAGAGTTGAAAAATCTTACAAGTTAGTGGGTACAGAACTTTCAATTGAATATGCTCCATACGAGTCAGGTTTAGATAGATTTATTCATCCTAATAAAGGAGATTTTATTGGACGTGCGGCACTGGATCAATGGAGAGCAAAAGGTTTTTCAAATAAATTAGTAACTATGGAAATTCACGGAGTTTCAGATGCCGATGTACTTGGGAACAATCCAATTTACGAAAATGGATCCGTTATCGGAAGAGCAACAGGCGGAGATTATGGTTTCAGATTAAAAAAATCGATCGCTTTAGGAATGGTCAAACCTGAATATGCAAAAGTTGGACAAAAACTTAAAATAGATATTCTAGGTAAAATGCACGAAGTTTCGATTATTGAAGACTCTCCTTACGACTCTGAAAATAAATTACTAAGAGCATAATGAAAAAGTTAATATTAATCGGCCTATTATTGGCTTTACCAAAAATAACTTTTGCAAACGAAAGATCTATTCCATTAGAATTATTTACCGCAAAGGAAAGACAACACAGCGGTAAACTCAAAGTCACTGGTCCTGTGGATTGGAAAAATAAAAGAACTGGTGAAGTACACCAAGTTTACGAAAGAAAAAGAGGTTCAAAGATCCAATTATTTACAAAAACAAATAACGGTCAGTGTTTAGGAAGAGTAATGGATAGTAGATATGAAAAAAGAGGATTAGTTTATATAAAAAATGGCTGTAAATTTCCTCTAGGAAATTGGAAAGAGGGTGAAAAAAGAGAATTTGTATCGACTTATTTTTACAATAATAAAAGCAGAGATTATAAGAAGACTATTACAATAAAAAAAATCGGTAATGAAAAAAAATGCTTAACATTTAGATGGTCAAAAGCTAAATTAGACGGAAAAATGGTTGATGATAATAGCTATACATATTGCCCAAAAAAAGGTTTTACAAAAATTGTATCGCACAAATCAGGAAAAATGAGTATGAAAATATCAGGGAACATAAAAGCTACAGGCACCAAATGAAAATATTAGTCGCTGTTAAAAGAGTTATTGATTACAACGTACAAATCAGAGTTAAAGAAGATGGCTCTGGAGTTCACACAGACAACGTAAAAATGTCAACTAACCCACCAGATGATAACGCAACTGAGGAGTCTGTTAAATTAAAAGAGTCTGGAAAAGTTAAAGAAATTGTTGCAGTTACAATAGGTGATGATAAAGCACAGGAAACTGTCAGAAAAGCTTTAGCAGTTGGAGCAGATAGAGGAATTCACGTTAAGTCTGATACATATATAGAACCACTAGGTATTGCAAAAATTTTAAAAAAAGTTGTTGAGAAAGAAAAACCAGATATGGTTTTCTTAGGCAAGCAAGCAATCGATGATGATTGTAATCAAACAGGCCAAATGCTTGCAGCGATGTTGAATTGGCCTCAAGCAACTTTTTCCTCAAAAGTAACTTTAAAAGATAAAAGCATGGAGATTGTAAGAGAAATTGACGAAGGTTTAGAAACAGTTGAGGTAAATTTACCTGCAGTTGTAACTTGTGACCTTAGATTAAATGAACCACGTTATGCCTCTTTACCAAATATAATGAAAGCTAAGAAAAAACCAATTGATCAAATGGTTGCGAAAGATTTAGGCGTAGATATTACAAACAGAGTTCAGCAATTGAAGGTAGAGGAGCCACCAAAAAGAAAAGCAGGAATTAAAGTTGCAAATGTTGCAGAATTAGTAAGTAAACTTAAAAATGAGGCGAAGGTAATTTAATGTCAGTATTATTAATAGCAGAACACAATAATAAAAATCTAAAACCATTTACTTTAAATGCAATAACCGCAGCATCTAAAATCGATGCAGAAGTTCATGTTTTAGTAGCGGGTAGTGGATCAGAAAGTGTAGCTAAAGAAGTTGCAGTGGTTCCTTTAGTTAAAAAAGTTTTACACTGCGATTCTCCTAATTATCAAAATTATTTACCAGAAAACTTAGCCCCACTTGTAACAAAACATTCTGAAAAATATGATCATATCGTTGCATCAGCAAATACATTTGGAAAAAACTTTATGCCAAGAGTTGCTGCTGCATTAGATACATCACAAGTAAGCGATGTAATAAAAGTTAACTCACCTGATACTTTTGTTAGACCTATTTATGCAGGTAATGCTTTTGCTACAGTGAAAAGTAATGACAAAAAAAGATGTGTAACAATTAGACCGACTTCTTTTGAACCTGCTCCAAAAACTGGAGGTTCTGCACAAATTGATAAAGTAGATGCAGTAGATGTTCCTAACTTTTCTAAATTTGTAAAAAGAGAAGAAACAAAATCAGAAAGACCTGAACTTGGAACTGCTAGAATAGTAGTTTCTGGCGGCAGAGGATTAGAAAGCGGAGAAAATTTTAAACTTATAAATGATATTGCCGATAAATTAAATGCAGCAGTCGGTGCATCACGAGCTGCTGTTGATGCCGGTTATATAAGTAACGATCATCAAGTTGGTCAAACAGGAAAAGTAGTTGTCCCAGATTTATATATTGCTGTTGGAATCTCAGGGGCCATCCAACATCTTGCAGGCATGAAAGAGAGTAAAATAATTGTTGCAATCAACAAAGATGGTGAAGCTCCAATATTCAGTATCGCTGATTATGGTTTAGAAGCAGACTTATTCAAAGCTCTTCCAGAATTTTTATCTGAACTAAATAAGCTTAATACTATTCAAAAATAAGGTATTGAGTAATCTATTTTAAAAATATAATATTTTGTCATGGCAGGAATAATGAGGGTAACCGGAGGTCTATTGTTTGCCTTCGCTGGTCTTTACGGAATGGTTCTGTGTTTTGGTTTAGTCGCAGATGTTTTCGGAAGCGCAGTAGCTTTTATAAGTTTAATATTTTTTCCAGTTCTTCTAGGTATAGCACCATGGTATGCATTATTAGCTAACGGTGATTTCGTTCCACTCTTAGTAACTTATGGTGGCGGTATACCAGCATTTGTGCTGTGGGGATTAGCGGAAAAATTTGACAAAAGATAATAATTTAAAATTATTTTTTTTTATTCCAATTATTTTTCTAATAATTGCACCATTAGTAAACTTTCCATATGGTTTTTATGTTTTATTGAGACTAGTTATAGCCGCAAGCGCTGGCTATATTGTTTTTAAAGCCTATCAGTATTCAAAGAGTATAAATTTTGTTGTGGTTATATTTTCATTAATATTTCTTTTATTTAACCCAATTTTTCCTGTACATTTATCTCGAGAAATTTGGTTACCATTAGATTTTTTAACTGCAGGAGTTTATGGATATGGCTACTTCAAAGTCAAAAACTAAAAAAAGAACAACAAAAAAAAAAATTATAAAAAATACATTTGATAATTTTAAGAAGGTAGAAAAAATAAAAATACCCGATTTAAAGGTAAAGAATAAACTTTATAGTTTTCTCGCATCAATAATTTTTATTCCTATTGCTTTCTTCGGCCAATTCTTTGGTGGAATTATAGGAATGGGACTTGCATGGTTTAATGCTTTATTTACAGCTTTTACAATGCCACAACTTTTTTCATTTATAACAACAGGTTTTGTTGCCGGTGCATTTGCTGGATGGTTGGCTGCAAAAGCAGTTTTAAAGATGAATAAACATATTAGCTATAGGTATACAGTCGCTTTGCCAATTATAGTTATGGCGATTGCTATAATAGGTGATGTATCTATGTTTTTAAAATATGCAAAATTTAATGATTTTATTCTTCGATTAGTTAGAGAGATAGCGACAATCTCTTTATTTATGATGACCATAAAAGATGATACACAAATTGCTTAATGACAAGAGAAGCAACAGAATATGATGTAGTAATAGTAGGAGCTGGTCCATCAGGATTATCTACTGCAATTAAATTAAAGCAACTTGAACCAAAATTAAATATCTGTATCTTAGAAAAAGGTGCTGAGGTTGGTGCCCATATATTAAGTGGAAATGTTTTAGAAACCAGAGCTCTTGATGAGCTATTGCCAAAATGGAAAGAGCAGGGTGCTCCTGTTAAAACGAAAGTTTCAAAAGAAAAATTTTTATTTTTAGGAAAAAAATCATCTTTAAGTTGGCCTACTTGGCTTTTACCAGCAGTTCAAAAAAATCATAATAATTATATTGTGAGCCTTGCTAATCTTTGTCGATGGCTCGCGGAACAAGCTGAGAAGTTAGGTGTTGAAATTTTTCCAGGATTTCCTGCGAGCGAAGTTCTTTATAATGAAGACGGCTCCGTAAAAGGAGTAGCAACTTTGGATATGGGATTAGATAAAGAGGGAAATAAAAAAGATGGATACCAAGAAGGAATGGAGCTTCATGCAAAAGTTACAGTTTTTTCAGAAGGATGCAGAGGACATTTAGGTAAACAATTAATTAAAAAATTTAATTTAGATGAGGGAAAAAATCCTCAACAATACGGTATTGGTCTTAAAGAAATTTGGGAAGTTAGTGAGGAACAACATCAAGAAGGATTAGTGATGCATACCGCAGGCTGGCCTTTAGATAGTAAAACGTATGGAGGAAGTTTTATTTATCATGCTGAGAATAAACAAATTTTTCTTGGTTATGTAATAGGACTTGATTACCAAAACCCACACTTATCTCCATTTGATGAGTTTCAAAGATTTAAAACCCACAAAGCAATAAGAAAAATGTTTGAGGGAGGAAAAAGAATTTCTTTTGGTGCCAGAGCTTTAATTGAGGGTGGTCTTCAAAGTTTACCAAAAATGTATATGCCCGGAGCATTATTAGTTGGTTGCGATGCAGGAACTTTAAATATGCCCAAGATTAAAGGAACTCACACAGCAATGAAAAGCGGGATGATAGCTGCTGAAACTATTGTTGAACATATTAAAAATAAAAGAAAATTATCTTTATATGAAGAATTATTTAAAAAAAGCTGGGTATACCAAGAACTTCATGCAGCTAGAAATGTTAAACCAAGTTTTAGCTGGGGGTTATTACTCGGTATTATTTTTACAGGTATTGATCAAATTTTATTTAGAGGAAAATTACCTTTCACATTAAAGCATAAACACGCAGATCATGAAGCTTTAAAACCTGCAAATCAAATGCCTAAAATTGAATATCCAAAACCTGACGGAAAACTAACCTTTGATAAAACAAGTTCGGTATATTTAACAGGTACAAATCATACTGAAAATCAACCAGTACATCTTAAATTAAAAAACAAATATCTACCCATACAATATAATTTAAGAGAATATGATGAGCCCGCACAAAGATATTGTCCTGTTGGTGTTTACGAAGTTCAAAAAAATGAGTTTGTAATCAACTCACAAAATTGTATTCATTGCAAAACCTGCGATATTAAAGAACCTTCTCAGAATATTACCTGGGTTGCCCCCGAAGGTGGCGGCGGACCTAAGTACGGTAATATGTAATGTCAAAAAATAAAGTTAGCTCAGCTATGTTTTTTGTTTTGTTGGCTGGGTTAATCTGGTCTTTCGGTCCATTGGTGGTGAGAAATATGGACAATGCTGAACTTGTTCCATGGCAGTATTCTTTAATAAGAGGGTTAGCAATTTTTTTAATTTTAAATCTTTATTTATTTTTAATCGAAGGCACAAAGTTTATTAATAATTATAACAAAATAGGCACATCAGGATTAATCGGAGGAATAAGTCTTGGTGTTGCTAACATAACTTTTATTCTCTCATTAACAACAACCTCAGCCGCAGTTACTCTTTTGATGTTAGGTGCATTACCTTTTATAGCGGCAATAATTGCTTATATTGTTTTAAACGAAAAAATATCTAAAACCACTTTGATAGCCATAACAATTGCAGCAGTTGGAATAATATTTATGTGTTTTGATAGTATTCAAACTGGAACACTGTTTGGTCTTGTTAATGGATTAATATCTTCTTTAGGGTTTGCAATATTTACAGTTACACTAAGATATAAAAAAAATACTCCAAAACTAACAACTGTATCTATAGCTGGATTATTTGCAGCCGGTGTTTCTTTGTTAGTTTTAATTTTTAATGACAGTAATATTTTTATGACTTTAAAGAACACTTCACTCTCGTCACTACATGGATTTATAGTTTGTTCAGCACTTATTTTATATTCAGCAAAATCAAAATATCTACCAGCTGCTGATCTAACTCTTCTATCGCTCACAGAAATATTGGGTGGAATTTTTTGGGTTTGGCTTCCTTTATTAGGGATTAATGAGGTTCCAAGTAATAATACAATTATTGGAGGAGTTATAATAAGTTTGGCAATTATCTTTTACGGTTTGAATACTAGACGCTATATTTTTAGATATTAATTTGATTTAGCTATTCTCTCAAGCTCATCTGACTCAAAGACTATTTTATCTGAAACATTTTTAGATATGTACAATATTGCTTTAACGACATTTTGAATCTTTATAGGTTTATATTTCTTTAAACCTCCAAAAGCAAATAAAGTAAGTGTATTCATGACTGGAGTAAAAATTACCTCACCTAATCTAAATGATTTTCTATTGCCAATTAATAAAGACGGCCTAATGATAGCAAGCTTTGAAAAGTTTAAATTTTTCAATTCCCCTTCCACTTGGCCTTTATTTTTTAAATAATTGCTTGATGCATTTGGATTAGCGCCAATAGATGAGACGTAGTAAAAAGATTTTACAGAGTTTGCTTTTGCTATTTTCGCAACATCAACTGGAATATTATATTCAACTCTTCTGTATTCATCTTTATTAGGCGTATCTTTTTTTGTGGTACCAATACAAAAAAAACAATCATCTCCAATTATTTTATCTTTATATTGTTCTAGATTGGAAAAATCAGTCTTAATAATTTCTACTTTTGGATTATTGACTTCGGGTATTGAGCGAACAAAAACTTTAATTTTATCATAAGAATTATTTAATAGAATAGTTTTAAATAACTCGTTTCCAATTAAACCTGATGAACCAAATATTAATGCAGTTTTCATAAATTAAAATTGGAGAGTAGGACTATTATATTTCCCAATCAAACCTTGGAAATGTATCGAATAGTTTAACAACTTTATCAGACCATTGATTGCAGACTTTGGCGTAGTCTTCGTCTGTAGTATTTAAACATTTTAAGGAAGTAATTTTGTTTGAATCTTTTTTGTAAATAGCAAAATCTATTGGAGGTCCCACAGTCAAATCACTTTTTAAAGTCGAGTCCATTGAAATTAAAGCACATCTTGAAGCATCACCAATTTTAACACTTGGCGTTATTACTCTATCAAGAATTGGTTTTCCATACTTAACCTCACCAATAACCAAATATGGTTTGCTATCAGCTGGTCTAATAAAATTTCCTTGCGGATATACTAGATAAATTTCTTGAGGTTGACCTTTAATTTGGCCGCCAATAATGAATGTTGCTCCAAGAGTAAGAATGTCTGTGTTAACACCATCAGGTGATGAATTTTTAATGTTTAATTTACCCAAATAAGTCGCGATCTGCTCGAAATCTTTACATGTATTAAGATTCGGACCATTTTTACTTTTTAAATCTTTTTCTATAGATTTATAGACCGCTTGAGATGTGCCTAAATTCCCTGAAGTTACTATGAATATCGTTCTATCATCAACATCATGAGTGAACATCTTAGAATAGATATTCACATTATCCATACCAGCATTTGTTCTTGAGTCGGAGGCAAATACTAAACCCTCTTTAGTTTTTATTCCGATACAATATGTCATGATAGAATACTTAATTAAAAAATGTTAAACATTCAAATTAATTATTACATGTCAGCTATCTAATTAATGCAATTGCTTGTAACGTTAAATTGTAAACAATGAAGGAATGTTTATGGCGTCACTATGGGATAAATATGATTCCGACAACACCTATGATGAATATCTAGGTGAAGATAATAAGCTTAGAAAACAAGCTAAGGTAATCTCGAATATACTCGAAAAAATAGGCAGCAAAAAACTTCAAGAGATCGAGAGAAATTGTGCAAGCACAATCAGTGCTAGGGGAATTAATTTTCGTGTTTATTCTTCTGGAAAAAAAGCTCAAGAAAAGAAGTGGCCGCTTGATATAATCCCAAGAATTATCCCAAAAAAAGATTGGTCTAAAGTATCAAAAGGATTATTACAAAGAGTTAAGGCTCTTAATCTTTTCATTGATGATGTCTATAATGATAAAAAAATATTTAAAGACAATGTTATTCCAAGAGAATTAGTTTTTAACTCTCCTTATTATTTAAAAGAGTGTGATGGTTTTTCTCCAAAACATAAAGCTTGGTCAAATATTTCTGGCATAGATTTAATTAGAAATATTAAAGGAGACTTCTTGGTCTTAGAAGACAATTTAAGAGTTCCTTCAGGAATTTCATATATGCTTGAAAATAGAATGGTTATGCGGGATGTGTTTCCTGAATTATTTACCAGATATAAAGTTTCAGATATTCACCAGTACCCAAATAAACTTTATAACTGCATGCTAGAGTGTATTCCAAAAAAAACTAAAGATCCTCACATGTGTGTTTTAACCCCAGGAAGAGCAAACTCCGCATATTTTGAGCATAGATTTTTGTCTGAGCAAATGGGTATAGCTCTTGTTGAAGGTAAAGATTTATTCGTTGAGAAAGATGTTGTTTACATGAAAACTGTTAGGGGAAAATTAAAAGTTGATTGTATCTACAGAAGACTTGATGACACATTTTTAGACCCTAAAGCCTTTTACAAAGGATCGTTAATTGGAGTTCCAGGATTATTCAAAGCTTGGAGAAAAGGCAATGTAGGAATATTAAATGCACCAGGGACAGGGATAGCAGATGATAAAGCAATTTATTCTTATGTTGACAAAATGATAGTTTATTATTTAGGTGAGCAACCGAAAATACAACAAGTTGAAACTTTACTTTGTAGTGAAAAAATTCACAGAGAACATATAATTGAAAATATTTCTAAGTTCGTTGTAAAACCGACAAATGGTTCTGGTGGAAATGGTATTTTAATTGGACCACATGCTTCTAAAAAAAATAGAGAAGCAATGAAAAAAAATATTCTAAAAAATCCAAGAAATTATATAGCACAACCTTTAGAAATTCTTTCTACAACACCAACAATCACAGAAAATAGTATTGAGCCACGACACTTAGACTTACGCCCATTTATTTTAAGTGGAAAATCAACTTGGGTTACTACAGGTGGATTAACAAGAGTGGCATTAAAAAAAGGAAGTACGATTGTAAATAGTTCACAAGGTGGCGGATCTAAAGATACAATGATAATCGATATGTAGATCTAAGAAAGATCTGCAGCAAATTCTTTTAGCTTTTCAATTGGAACCAACTCTAAAGTTTTTTCATGAGTTGCTTTCAAAAATATTGGACAACCTTTTCCTGCCTCAAGTGCTCTTGCATACCAGCTGGCACAAACGCACCATTTATCTCCATCTTTAAGTCCAGGAAAACCAAATTCAGGATGAGGAGTAATTAAATCATTACCAGCCTCCTTACACCATTTCAAAAATTCATCGTTTACCTTTACGCAAACTGTGTGAAGTCCTCGATCGTTTTTATCTGTATTACAACAGCCGTCTCTAAACCATCCTGTTATTGGATCGGTTGAGCAACTTTCTAAATTCTCACCTAATACATTTTTTTGTTTGCTCATTATAATTCTATTGTGTCTTGCAATCTTTTTTTAAAATAATCTTCATACGATTTATTACATGTAATTAAATATTTGTCCTCAAGATTATAAATTGTGCAGTCAATTCTTGCTATTAAAGTCTGTACGATTGTCAGAGGAGGAAATTTTTTCGATCTCAAATCAAAATGTGTAAGCTTATTTAAGTAATCTTTCATTTTATCGCCACTAAATTCAAAATAAACCTGCCCATAGGAACAATCAGAAGCCAACATTTCATCATTGGAATTTATAGTATTTACCATTTTTGATAACGCCTCTTCCTCTTTATTTTTTAAACAAATTAAACTCCATTGATCAAAAGATTGTTTTGCAAAAAGATAATTCTCATTACTTATCATCCTTAAATTATCTTTAGGCGGCAAGAGAGATATTTCCGCGTTCACAGTTTCTGCAAATCGACCATCGCCTTTTCCTCTTAAAAGAATTTGTTGAAAGTCTCTTTGAGCAATATAAATTCCATCTCCCGAAAAAGTTCTTGTCATGATAGCAGCCTTTTGTTTTCAGGATCTAAAAAATTAGGCTTCACCACTTCAACAGGTATAACATTCATATTTGAAGTTGAAACGTATATTTGACTACCTATTTTTCTATTACCCTCTTTTATTAAGGCCATTGCAATTGAATGATTTAAAGTCGGACTAAAATAACTCGAAGTAACATGTCCTAACATTTTAATTGGCTTATCTATTTGTGATGGAATATTTTTGTCCTCTATAACGTGTTGCCCTTCTTCAATACCATACGATTTATCTACTGGGACCAGACCAACTAATTGCTTCCTATCACCTTTAATAATATCTGATCTTGTTAAAGATCTTTTGCCGATAAAATCCTTTTTTTTCTTTCCTATCATCCAATTTAAATTTAAATCTAATGGTGTAACCGTTCCATCAGTTTCTTGACCAACAATTATATAGCCCTTTTCAGCTCTTAATAGATGCATAGTTTCTGTTCCATACGGAACCAAATCAACATCTCTGCTGTAATAAAAGATTCTTTCCCAAAGAGTTAAAGCATATTTTGGAGGGACATAAATTTCATAACCCTGTTCACCCGTGAAACTGGCTCTTAGAATTCTCACTTTATAATTCAAATAATCAAAAGTATTAAAAGTCATATAAGGAAATTTATGATTGCTAAAATCAATATTATTAAAAACCCTGCTTAGTATAATCCTTGATTTAGGACCGCTAATATTAAAAGTAGCAAATTGTTCGGTAATTGAATTTAAATAAACATTTAAATTTGGCCATTCTGTCTGCGCGAATTCTTCCATGTGAGATAAAACATTTGCAGCTCCCCCAGATGTAGTAGTAGTAATAAAATGATTGTCGTTTATTTTACAAACTATACCATCATCTTTAACCATACCATCTTCACCTAACATTAATGCATATTTTGCGCTCATCGGTTTCATTTTTGTAAAACTATTTGTGTACATCATGTTTACAAATTCTAATGCGTCTTTACCTTTAATTTCAATTTTACCAAGTGTGCTGCCATCCAAAATTCCAGCTGACTCTCTTACTTGTTTAGATTCTCTTTGCACAGCTTCATTCATAGATTCATTTTCATATTTTTTGTAATACCAAGGTCTTTTCCACTGACCTACATCCTCAAAAACCGCATTATGTTTTAAATGCCAAGGGTGAATTGGAGTTTTTCTTTCAGGGTCATAAAACTCATAAGTACTCCTTCCTGCAATGGCAGAAAAGCTTACCGGGTTATATGGCGGTCTATAAGTTGTTGTGCCAACTTCAGAAACACTTTTCTTTAACAATTTTGAGACTATACCTAACGCATTAATACTACTAATTTTACCCTGGTCTGTTCCCATGCTGTTTGTAGTGAAACGTTTTAAGTGCTCGATACGATCAAAACCTTCCCTAATCGCTTGTGTTAAATCTTTTGTTGTCACATCATTTTGCAAATCTATAAAAGATTTAGACCACAATGAATTGTTGTTGTTTTTCGTTTCCCATATTTCTTTAATATTAAATTCCTCAGAGCCATTAACCTCTATTTTAATGTCAATATCGTTTACACCATCAATAAAGTTAAGTTTTTGATTAACTTCATCAATAATTTTTTTAAAAATAAAATTTCCACTCACTGAGCCTAGTGTAATTGTCTTTTGAAAAGATTTTTCTGGCTTGAAGGTTAAAATTTTTTCGTCCCATTTTACCAATCCTTTTGATTGTGTAAAAAGATGTATATCAGGGTTGATACCGCCAGAAATACACAACATTGAAGCTTCGATTTTTATTATTTTATTTTTTTTAGTTCTTAAACTAATCTTTTTAATTTTGTTATTTCCATCACAGCCTTCAACTTCTGATTTTGGATAGAAAGGAATATTATGAGCTTCTAATAAATCTAATGTCTCTCTTTCAATTTTCTTTACATCTCTTACATCTACGTATGCCCTAGGTATACAATTACGATCTATCAATAATTTTAGCAGACTATATGTTGAGGAATTATTTGTAAAAATTACAGGATTATTATCAGGAACAACATCGTATCTTTGAATATATTTTTCAAAAGATGCAGCAAGCATTACACCAGGCAAATCATTATTTCTAAAAGATAAAAATCTTTCGATATGTCCGTTTGCTAAAATAGTATTTTCAGTTCTAATTTTGTGAAGAACTAACTCAGATTTTTTATTATCAGGCTCAATTCCAACCGACCTATCTTCAATTGCAGTAAGATGATTACTGTAATTATAAGTTGTTACTGTTGTATTTTTTAAAATTTTTATATTAGTTGAATTTTTTAATAGTCTTTCAGTTTTTTCAAGCCATTCTGAAGTTTTCTGATCATTAATTGATTTAACTTTGTTTGAATTTTTTAATATGCCTCCAAGCTCATTTTCCCTTTCAATAAGCAATACATCTTTATCTGTTCCTGCTAATTTTTTAGCCGCGAGTAAACCAGATAAACCGCCACCAACTATCAAAATATCAACATTATGATGAAGGTGTGTGCTTTTTGATTTAAATTCACGAGGCGGTTTGCCCAAACCAGCTGTTCTTCTTATCAATGGTTCGTAAAGATTTTTCCAAAAACCTTTCGGTCCCATGAATGTTTTATAATAAAAACCTGCTGAAAATATTGGAGATAAAAGATTATTAATTGAGCCAAAGTCTCTTTTGAGTGAGGGCCAACGGTTTTGGCTTTTTACGACCATTCCCTCATAAATTTTTTTTACTGTAGCTCTTACATTTGGTTCATTAAATTCATTAATTATCTGCACCAACGCATTTGGCTCTTCTATTCCACAGGTATAAATACCCCTTGGTCTATGATATTTAAAACTTCTTCCAACAAGTTTTACATTATTTCTTAATAAAGCAGAGGCAATTGTATCTCCTTTCACTCCACTATATTTCTTTCCATCAAATTTAAAATAAATTTTATTATCAGTCATATATTTTAATTAAGTATTTTCTTTTTTTCCTTTTCATATTCATATCCAGTTATTACGCCATCTTTATATTGGTCCAGAAGCTTCTTTAATTGATCAGAAGCCTCATCACTTATGACTTTATTAGTTTTTATTTCGTTAGATTTTTCTGCGTTTATATTTACAGAGAATAAAGATAAAAAAAATGTGATTAAAAAAAGGGTTTTAATTATTTTCATGGTTTTTTCACCGTAAAATTTCCAGACCCAACATCCGGCTCTCCTGACGGAGATTTAAGTGTGTTTTGGAATTTTTTAATTGGCGGCGGTGTCTCCCCAATTTTGTAAGTTAATAATATTTCATCAGTTGATGTGTTTCTGACGGCATTGAACCATTTTTTACATCCGTGCGAGTGAACCCAACGTTCGTAATAAATTCCTTTTGGATTGGATCTTATAAAAACATACTCGGCCCATTCTCTATCAGTTACTTGCTCTGGATTTTTTGGTCTTGTGACGTGCGCTTCACCACCATTTGTGAATTCGGACTGATCTCTTTCTCCACAGTAAGGACATTTAATTAAAAGCATTTTTAATGTGCTACAGCCGCAGCCCCGTGTTCATCAACCAATCTTCCACTCACAAAACGTTCCAAACTAAAAGGAGCATTTATCGAGTGGGCTTTATCTTTTGCTATTGTGTGTGCAAATAGATTTGCACTTCCAGGAGTCGCTTTAAATCCACCAGTTCCCCATCCACAATTAAAATACAATCCTTCAACTTCGCATTTACTTATTATTGGACTAGCGTCTGGACAAATATCAACTATGCCACCCCATTGACGTAACATTTTCATTTTTCCAAAAATTGGATAGAGTTCAACGATTGACCTAATTGTATCCTCAATAATATTGTAACCTCCTCTTTGGGTGAATGAATTATAACCATCAGTACCTGCACCAATAACTAATTCACCTTTGTCAGATTGACTCACATAGGCGTGAACTGCATTTGACATCACCACGGTATTAATAACTGGTTTAATAGGTTCAGAAACTAATGCTTGAAGTGGTTTACTTTGAAGTGGTAATCGCACACCTGCTGTTTCAGCCAA
Organism: uncultured Pelagibacteraceae bacterium; assembly: GCA_902573425.1. Lineage (GTDB taxonomy): Bacteria > Pseudomonadota > Alphaproteobacteria > Pelagibacterales > Pelagibacteraceae > Anoxypelagibacter. The sequence continues at coordinate 76,386 of CACGJO010000001.1, read as the reverse complement.
AACACTTGTGTGACCAGACGCAACTACTCCAATTCTTTTTGCTCTTATAATTCCTCTAGTAGTTTCTACACCATGAACTTTTCCATTTTTTGTTCTAATTTTTTTAACTTCACAATTTTGAATTACATCTACGCCTAACTCATCAGCTCTCATCGCATATCCCCACGCAACTGCATCATGACGAGCAACACCACCTCGAGGCTGAAAAGAAGCTCCAAGAACTGGGTACCTACAATTATTAATATTCATTATTGGTACAAGTTTTTTAATTTCTTTAGGGTCTGCCCAGTGAGAGTCAATTCCGTTGAGTTGATTTGCGCTCACTCTCCTTTTTATCTCTTTAATGTCATGTTCGTTATGGGCTAGGTTTAATACTCCTCTTTGACTGAACATCACATTATAATTTAATTCAGTTGATAAATTTTCCCACAATTTTAAAGAATGGTCGTAAAGATGTGCACTCTCATCCCACAGATAATTTGATCTGATAATTGTTGTATTCCGACCTGTATTACCACTTCCAAGCCAACCTTTTTCTATAACTGCAATATTTTTTAATCCATGTTCTTTCGCTAAATAATAAGCTGTACCCAAACCGTGACCACCGCCACCAACAATTATTATATCGTAGAATTTTCTTGGCTCAGGGCTACGCCACATTTTTTTCCAATTTTCATTATTTGAAAAGGAGTTTTTGATTATATTAAAGATGGAATATTTTTTTTTCACAACAGAAAATTAACAAAAAAAACCGAATTCATCTACTATATTTAGGTTGAAGATCCTAGAGGAATTGGTTGAGAAACCACAGTTGTAAGCCAACAGTTTTTTAATGGGCCACTTTCTAAAAATTTTTCGACCTGCCACCTGAATTGAAAAAATTTTTTGTTTTGATCCAAAATAACGACTTTAAAAACAGCTTTATTCTTATCTTTATAAACTTCAGAAATTTCATGACTGATGTGGTTTAAAAGCATATTATAATTTTCACCTTTTATCATCTGCTTGAATCTATCCAATGGTCCAGTAAATATTTGATTAACAGGGTGGGCAAATTCCCAAGTTTGCTCAATCCCTACATCTTTATAGGGAGTATCATTTTTTTTTAAGCTTTGGAGTTGAATTTTTATTACTTCAGCTGGAGAGATTTTGCTTTTTGGTTTTACTATTCCAGATTTAGCTATGCAAATATTTAGAAAGAAAATTATTAGTGTTAATTTAATAACATTACGCATTATCAATCTTTAAAGGAAAGTATTAATACGTCAAGTGGGCTACTTGACGTATTAACAAATTTTGTATTATGCAGCTAATGCCTGTTTTATATCAGCAATAATATCGTCTGGATGTTCTATTCCAATTGAAAGTCTAACATATCCAGGCGTGACACCAGCTTCAGCTAATTGTTTTTCATTTAGCTGACTGTGGGTTGTAGATGCTGGGTGTATAGCTAAACTTCTTGCATCACCAATGTTGGCAACGTGGTAAAGAAGTTTTAAATTATCAATAAATTTAGCTCCAGCTTCCAAACTTCCCAAATCCATACCAACTAAAGATCCATAACCACCTTTCATGTATCTTTTGGCTCTATCTCTTATTTCTCCTTGATGATTTGTTGGATAAATTACATTCTTAACTTTTTTCTCCGACTCTAAAAATTTAACAACTTTTTCTGCGTTTGCGCAGTGCTGTTTCATTCTTAGTGCTACGGTTTCTAAGCCTTGAATAATTTGGAATGCATTGAAAGGAGATAGTGGAGCACCAAGGTCTCTTAAAAGAACAACTCGTGCTCTTACTGCAAAAGCAACATTAGCTCCTGTCATTTTTGGAACATCTCTTCCCCAAATAGCACCATTGTAACTTGGATCAGGTGTGTTGAACAAAGGTTGTCTCTTGGCATTTTTTACCCAGTCAAATGTTCCTCCATCAACAATTATTCCACCAATAGAAGTACCGTGTCCTCCAATATATTTTGTAAGCGAATGCATTACTATAGTTGCGCCATGTTCAAGCGGCTTACAAATTACTGGTGCAGCAGTATTATCTATAATTAAAGGTATCCCATGTTTTTTTCCAATGTCAGCAACTTCTTTAATTGGAAACACTCTTAAGTACGGATTAGGACAAGATTCACCATAATATGCTCTTGTCTTTTCATCAGTAAGCTTCTCAAAGTTTTTTGGATCTTTTGGATCAGCAAATCTTACTTCGATACCTTGCATGCTTAATGTATTTTTAAATAAGTTAACTGTTCCACCATATAAATCAGTTGAGGAAACGATATTGTCTCCTGCTTGACATACATTTTGTACACAGAAAGCAGAAGCAGCTTGTCCAGAACCAACTGCAACTGCAGCTAATCCACCCTCTAAAGCCGCAACTCTTTTTTCAAGTATATCGCAAGTAGGATTGTTTATTCTTGTGTAAATATTTCCAGCCTCTTTAAGTCCAAATAAATTTGCCGCTGTTTTAGCATCTTTAAATTGATACGAGGTTGTTTGATAAATAGGAACCGCCACAGCAGTCGTTGCTGGATCGCTTCTATATTCACCACCATGAAGACCTATAGTCTCTGGATTTTTTATTTTATCAGCCATTTTTTTTCTCCTTTTTTAGTACTTCGACGAAAGTCAGGCGTACAATATAGTTCAAATGCCCGGCTTTAATTTACTAACTCGTAAAAAAAAACCACCGACTAAAGCGGTGGTCTCGAAAGATTGTCGCTTTAGCGGATTTTATAAAGCGCTCGCAATTTGTATTAAATCAGCGCTAATTTGCAAATTATATTAGATTTAACCTTAAGAAGTCAATAACAATTTGGTCCATTTCAAGTTCTCAAAAATGATATAAAATAAGATTAAATAATGAAAAATAACTGGAATGACAATTTAACACCTGAACAAAATTACATTCTTAAGAATGAAGGTACCGAACCACCGGGCTCAAGTCATTTAAATCAAGAAAAGAGAAATGGTGATTATCATTGTGCTGGTTGTGGCACTAAATTATTTAGTTCAGATATGAAATATGAAAGTGGCTCTGGATGGCCATCTTTTTTTTCATCTTTACCTGGAGTTTTTGAAACTAAAACTGATACACATATTGGTTATGAAAGAACAGAATATCATTGCAAAAAATGTGGTGGTCACCATGGCCATATTTTTGAAGATGGTCCCAAGCCTACTGGCAAAAGGTTTTGTAATAACGGGTTATGCCTTATATTTAAACCCAAAACTTAACTCTTAATCATGTCGTCATCACAATCAAAGTCACTTACAATAGCGAAAAAATTTCCTTTTTTAAAATCTGTATATTTTTTTTACAATATTTATCTTAGAAATTTTAAATATCTTTTTGGCGGCTCACAATTTAATGAAGAAAAAAATATTTTAGATTTATTCGAAAGTAATTATAAGGGAACTTATGTTGACATAGGATGCTTTCACCCAACAAAATATAGCAATACCAGAAAAATGTATAGTTTAGGATGGAGTGGTTTAAACATAGACTTAAATCCAATAACAATCGAGTTATTTAATTTTAAAAGACCGAAAGATATTAATATATGTGCTGCTTTATCAAATAAGATCAAAAAAACTAAATTATATCACCATCATGATTTAAGCTCACAAAATACTTTAAGCGAAAATCATGTTATATGGATGAAAAAAAATTTTGGTCTAAATACTTTAAAAACTAAAATTATCAAAACTAAAAGATTAGATAATATTCTTAAAAAATTTAAAATTTATAATATTGATTTTCTGAATATTGATATTGAGGGCTTGGAATTAGAAGTGATGTCTACAATAAACTTAAATAAATTAAATATAAAAGTCATCTGCATCGAATTACTTGCCTACAATCAAATTCAAAAAAAAAGAAAACAGAAAATATTAAATTTTCTTAAGAAAAATAAATTTAAAGTTGTTGAGCGGTTAAGAGAAAATTATATTTTAACAAAATAATTAACTAAATTTTTTATCTAGATAATCAAACCATTTCTCAAAATGTGGCTGATAATAAAAATCGAATGCATTCTGACCTATAGGTTGTACTACTGGAAAGTTAGGTTCAGCCTCAAGAATTCTTGGAACTTTCATTGCTTCAGCCATAGGATAAGCGACTGACTGATTTCCAATAAAAAATTTCGATGATTTAATTACTCTGGCCATATCTAAATAATCTTTACATACATAAATTTCTAAATTTTTTACATCTTTTTTTAAATCCATATACTCATCATTTGTTCCAATAAAAATTAAATTTTTATAATCACTTAAAAATTTGTAATTTATGAACTGGTTCCTGTGTCTAAAAGTTCTATGTATGACTATCTTATTTTTTATTTTTTCATGGGGTTCAACATCCATATAAGGGTCTTTCAAGTCTACTTGTACTCCTGAAATATGAAAATACCATCTTGGTGAGTTAAAGTGTATGTTTACTGGTAATTCTCTAAAAATGTCAAAATTTATATCTATTTCTTCTCCATTGTATTTTTCACATTTATGAATAAATTTCTGCGCTTTCATTAAAGGCAGAAAAAGTTTTAGCATTCTTTCATCAATAAAAACTCCTTTTGCCGGATGCTTAAAATAATTTACATTAAGCTTCTTATTTGCCTGAATATAAAAATGGCATTCATGACTTTTTGACAATTCTTTTATAACTGGAAGGGCATAAATAAGATCGCCTAGATGACCAGAATGTAGAAAAGTGATTTTGTTATTATCTTTAATTTTTCTTTCAATTCCGTATAAATAATCTTTAAACTTTTCCTCAAATATTTTGATACTCTTTTCTACCAATTTATTTGATTTATAATCTTTATATTTTGCGGTATCGAAAAATTTATAATAATATTTTTTTAAATTAAAATCCATTTAGTCAATAATTAACATAACAATTAATTTTTACTAGTGCCTACTTTAAAGTCTAAAATTACATAAATTAATTTATCTATGAATCTAAAATGATTAATGTATAAATCAACTAAAAGTAAAAAAATGGGATTAACATTTGAATTAAACAAAGCTCTAAAGGTAAAAGAGATTAAAAAAACAAAACATTACTTTCCATTAAAAGACTCCACTTTTAGAAGTAAAGACTTAATAGAGGGTATAAAAGTCATTTTAAGCAGAAATGTGACAATGTCCAAAGTCACAAAAAAATTTGAAAAAATATTTTCAAAAAAAATGAAAATGCCCTTTTCATTAATGGTAAACTCAGGTTCGTCAGCAAATTTATTGGCCTTTCAATGCTTGATTAATCCTTATAGGAAAAAAAGATTAAAAAAAGGAGACCATGTATTAGTTCCATCAATATGTTGGCCTACTTCCTTTTGGCCAATTATTCAAAGTGGTTTAAAACCAGTTTTTGTTGATGTTGATAAATATAGTTTCAATATTGACCTTAAAGATCTAGAAAAAAAAATTACAAAAAAAACCAAGGCTTTAATGCTTATCCACGTACTTGGTAATTCAACTAATATGGAAAAATTAAACAAAATATTGAAAAAAAATAAAATTATTCTAGTAGAAGATACTTGCGAAAGTATTGGGGCAAAATATAAAAATAAATTTTTAGGAACGTTTGGTGATTTTTCAACTTTTTCTTTTTATTTTTCCCATCAAATATCCTCGGTTGAGGGCGGTATGATATGTTGTAAAACTAAAGAGGATGAGGATATTATAAAAGCTCTTCGATCTCATGGTTGGTCAAAGGACTTATCAAATCAAAGAAAACTAGAAAAAAAATTTAAAGATATTAATAAAAGCTTTTTTTTCGTAAATTCAGGCTACAATTTAAGACCAACTGATATACAGGCTGCTATAGGATTAAGTCAATTTAAGTCTTTAAATAATTTTATAAAAATAAGAAAAATTAATAAAAATAAAATTATAAATAAAATTATCACAGATAGTAGATGGAATAATCAAGTAAGATTTTTAGAGAAAACTAAAAATGTAGATCCTTCATGGTTTGGTCTCACCATGCTAATGGATAAAAAATTTAAAAAAAAGAGAAAATCAATTTTAATAAAGCTTGATAAGATGGGTATTGAAAATAGGCCTATTATAAGTGGTAATTTTTTAAAACAACCCGCTATTAAAAAATATAAATTTGTACAAAAAAGCAGTGATTTTCCAAATGCTAATTATGTTCATGAATTTGGTTTTTTTGTTGGGTTAAAGAATAAAATTATGTCACCAAAGGAAACTACTAAATTTGTGAATATTTTCTTTAAATCTTTTCAGTAGGAATTAAAAAATAACATAATAAACAATAAAAAATATTAGAGCATACTCTAAAATTATTTTCATTTTCTTTAATTTGTCTTCACCAAATTTACTTTCTAAATATTTACCTGAGAAAAAAAACATAGTATGTACAAAGGCTATTGCTATGACAATTCCGATCAAAGTAGATTTAATTGTAAAATTTTTATAACCAAAATAACAAGCTAGAATAAAAGTTATCCAAGAGACTTTCGAAATAAATAGTTTAAATAAAAGAGCAGTTTTATTGCTAAAAATAGACTGTGTTCTAATAAACGAGTAGGACCAAATAAGTCCTAGCAGAAAGCTAAAATATTTTATAATCATCATATTAATAGTATCATTATATTATGTTAATTAAATCTTTCTTAGCTTTTGGTGCAGGCTTTATTAGTTTCCTATCTCCATGTGTTTTGCCTTTAATACCTGGTTACATTTCATATATTTCTGGAGAAAGTCTTGGGGATATAGTTGAAAAACAAAAAAAAATTATTTTAAAAACAGTTTTATTTTCTCTAGGCTTCTCACTCGTATTTATTAGTTTTGGTGCTACCGCATCTTTAATCGGAAATATATTGTTAGAAAACTCTAATACTCTAAGAATAATTGCTGGAATTATAATAATAATTTTTTCCCTTCAACTGATTGGTATTTTAAACCTTAATTTTCTAAACCAAGAAAAAAGATTTCAGACAAAAAACTACTCAAACAATTTATTTTTTCCAGTTCTTGTAGGTGCAGCCTTTGGTTTTGGTTGGACACCATGTATTGGACCTGTTCTTGGATCAATACTAACACTTGCTGCGGTTGAAAGTAGCATAGGAAAAGGAATTTTATTATTAAGCTTTTATTCTTTAGGTTTAGCAATACCTTTTATTTTGTCTGGTTATGGAATTTCTAAATTCTTGGCGTTTTCTAAAAATTTTAGAAAAAATATCAAAATCGTGTCTGTTTCTGGAGGAGTAATTTTATTAATTACTGGAATATTAATTCTTACAAATAAATTACAAGCACTAGGTTATTTTATACTGGAAGCTATACCGATACTTGGAAATTTAGGCTAATAATTTATCTAATTCGCCACTTTTATTAGCAGCTTGCAGCTCATCATTTCCACCGACATGATGATCACCTATGAAAATTTGAGGTACCGAGGTTCTTCCTCCACTTTTCTTTAACATTTCTTCTCTTTTACTTTCATCTTCCCAAACATTTATTTCTTGGTATGGAACTTTTTTTGAATCAAGCAATGCTCTTGCATAAACGCAATATGGACAAGGATTACCAGTGTACATGACAACTTTTTTCATAATTAATATATATCACTTATTCTAACTTTTTCTCTCATTTTTTTTCTTTCTAGTTTAAATTTTTTCCTATGTTTTATACTCGTCTTATGAACTCTTTTCCTCCACAATCTAAATGAACTAGGTTTCAAGTTTCTTCTCATTATCTTTATTACTTGAGATTCATTTTTTCCTGTTTTCTTTTCTATTTCTTCAAATGTAATTCTATCCGCCCATCCAGCCCAAATTATCCAATCTTCATTATATTTTTTTGGTTCAGGGTTCTTAACTCTTGTTTCTGGAATAAGGCTTCTTTTTTTCATTAAAAAATATATAGTTTAAAAATGTTTCCTGAAAACTACTTTATTTATGTTCAATTGTTGCTGTTCCTTTTTATCACACCAGGCCCACCTAGAGTCGTAATAGTAACAAACACAATTAACTATGGACTCAAAAAATCTATTTGGACTGCTTGTGGGGATGTATCTGCTAATGCTGTTCAGGCTACTTTAGTAACATTTGTTATAGGCACTTTACTTATAGATAACCCAAGTATTTTTGTTTATTTAAAATGGGCAGGAATTTCCTACATTATGTACTTAGCTTACGAAACTTTTACTTTAAAAGTTAAAGGTCTTGGGAAAAAAAATAAAATTAAAAAAAGTAATTTAGCTATGTACAGAGATGGATTTTTAGTAGCAGGCCTAAGTCCAAAAGCTTTAGTTACATTTGGAACAGTTTTCATACAGTTTATTAATTTTGAAAATAATATTATTTCGCAATTTTTAATTTTAACTTTCACCTGGGTATTTTTAGATTTTTTAAGTTTGATGATGTATGGATTAGCTGCAAGAAAAATTTCAACTTGGTTAAAAGGTAATCCAAGACTTTTAAATACAATCTCAGCGTGTGTCTTAATAATCATTGCTATGATTATCGCCATAAGAACTTAATTTTTTACATTTTAACCTGTTGTCTAAAAACTCAAAAGTTGCTTTAATAATTACATATTAATTAATTAATAAGGAGAAAAAATGAATAAAATAGCAAAACTATTTATTACATTAATCTCAGCTTTAACTTTAACACTATCAAGTGTCACTTCTTCTTTTGCGAAAGTTGAAGGAGATATGATCGTGTTAGGTTCTGCGATATCTCTTACAGGAAAATATTCTTCTAACGGTGTACACACTCAAAACGGTTACAACATGGCTGTTGACCGAATTAATAAAATGGGTGGCGTAAAAGTTGGAGGAAAAAGTTATAAATTTGAAATCATCTATTATGATGACGAATCAAATCCTAAAAGAGCCGCTCAGTTAGCTGAAAGATTAATTAAGCAAGATGGCGTTCATTATATGCTTGGACCATACAGTTCAGGTTTAACGAAAGCTATTGCACCAGTAACCGAGAAATATAAAATTCCTATGGTTGAAGCGAATGGTGCATCAAGATCTTTATTTACAAAAGGATATAAATATTTGTTTGCGGTGTTATCACCTGCTAACCAATACCTTGAAGTAGCGATCGATCTTGCAGTCGAAAAAAATGGTGGTAAGCCAGTAAAAATTGCGCAAGCATTTGAACAAGACGCTTTCTCACAAGATGTGAGACTTGGTATCTTAGATGCAGCAAAAAGAACTGGATCAAAAATCATTATCGACGACAAATTACCAAAAGAGCTAAATGATATGGCTGCTACATTGGCTAAAGTTAAAGCAACTAAGCCTGATGTACTTGTTGTATCTGGACATACTAAAGGTGCATTAACTGCAATCAGACAAATTGCTGAAATGAAAGTTGATGTCCCTATGTTAGCTATGACACACTGTGATGCTGCAAAACTTTCTAAACAACATGGAAAGAAATCAGAATACGCATTGTGTGCTTCTCAATGGCATAAAAACTTAAGCTACAAAGATAAATTCTTTGGTGGTGGTAAGAAGTATGACAAAGACTTTAAAAAAGAATTTGGTTATGCTCCGCCTTACCAATCAGCTGAGTCATCTGCTGCTTTACTAGTGTTTAAAGATGCGTTCGAAAGAGCAAATTCTTTTGACAGAGATAAAGTAAGAGACGCTCTAAAAGCTACAGATATGCAAACTTTCTATGGAAACATTAAATTTGGTCCTGGCGGTCAAAACGTTGCTAAGCCAATGATCTTGTTCCAAGTAAGATGTAAAGGTGATACGTGTGAGAATAAAGTTGTTGCTCCAACAAAATGGGCTTCAGATAAATTCTTTCACCCAATTCCACCTTGGTCTGAAAGAAGTTAATATCTAAAAATATTATTAAATGCCCCCTAAAAATTAGGGGGCATTTTTTTTAAAGACAAGTTTTTTATGGATTTTTTAATTTTTCAAGTTCCAATGTTAATGGTCCAAGCTTCTTTGGACGGAATTCTATTAGGAATTTTATTTGCACTAATTGCCTACGGTATGGCACTTCAATGGGGCGTCATGAATATAATAAATATTGCTCAAGGTGATTTAGTAATTTTGGGTGGATACATCGCTTACACTATGTATCTTGCCGGAATTCATCCAGCTTGGGGAGTTATTGTTTCTCCAATTATAATGTATTTTGTTGGCTGGGCACTTTATAAATTAGTAATTAACAAAGTTGTGGACCGAGACTTATTTATTTCAATTTTAGCAACTTTCGGTATCGCAATTGTATTTCAACAATTAATGAATTTTATTTTTGGTGCAGACGTAGTTGTTGCACAGTCTGAATACGGAACAACAATGTTATTTGATAATTCAGTTACTTTACCAAATTCAAAAATATTCTCTGCTTTTATAAGCCTTGTGTATGCAATTGCTTTGGTTGTTTACATGAAAAAATCCAGACTTGGACGAGCCATAAGAGCTACAGCACAAAATGCTAGAGCTGCAAAAATTCTTGGTGTAGATACTGAAAAGGTTTATGCTGCAACTTTTGGTATTAATGCTGCGTTATGTGGGATTGCAGGAGCTCTTATTTCAATTACCCTTACTCTTCATCCTTATGTAGGACTTCCTTATACAGTTAGATCCTTCATGATAGTTATTGTAGCAGGTCTTGGTAATTTACCGGCAGTAGCAATTTCAGGAATGGGATTAGGATTATTTGAAGAGTTTGCAGATTATATTTTAGGAACAGAATTTAGAATTGGTGCAGTGTTTATGCTGCTAGTTTTCATATTAGTTTACAGAAGATTTAAACTTTCTAAGAAAAGGGAATATTTAAAATAATGCAAAAAATATTATTAACATTACTCTTAACTCTTTTTAGTTTTTCTTTATTGGCAGACGAAAAACCTGGAAGATTTTTTAAAGATCAACCAGACGTTAACAATGATTATCAGATACATTTCATTTATTTTTTAGCTAAAAAAACAAAAGATCAAGAAAGAGATATTAATGGCTGGATAGAGAAAGAGGTCAAAAAAATAGATGATTTATTTTTTAAAATGACAGGTAATAAACAGAGATTAAAATTTGATTACAGAAAAGATGACAAGCTAGATATTTCATTTGCAAGAATGGATCGTCAAGCAAGAAAAGGTGGCTGGAATGTAAATTATCCAGATTATTATTTACAGAAACAAGGATTTAATAATCCAAAAAAGTTGTATTTCTCATTTACGGATGCATCTAGTGGAGACGGCGGTCAAATGGGACCACATCATGGATATTTGTTTATAAAAAGAGCCTCAGGTCAAATTACTAAAATTTCAATTCACGAATTACTTCATGGCAATGGTTTTGCTATGCCCTGCACTAAAGGAGTTAAAAATGGAGCCCACTTAGGCACTGGTATACTTAGTCAAGAACTCTCAAAAAAATTTGGAAAAGCAGTTTATGATCATAACGATCCAACTTGTCCAGATTTAAAAGACTCAGTTTATTTAACACCAACATCAGATACACCATTTGATCCATTACAAATTGCTTGTGCTCTAGGTCAAAAGAAAAGAGGAAACCCTCCTGGAGATTTTAAAATTCCAGCACGCTATACACATAAAAAATTACTCAAAGGTAGAAAAAATGAGTGGTGTACTTACAAACTAACTGAGTACGCAGAAGAGGGATGGTTTAAAAAATGGAAAAAATGAAACAAAAAGATTTAATATTATATTCTGGCTTAATTATCTTAGGTTTAGCAGCGCCATATTTATTTTCTGCTTTTAAAGTTCAGCTTACATATCTTTGTGTCTTGATTGTACTGGCGATGACTTGGAATCTACAAGGTGGAGAAATGGGCTACAATAGTTTTGGAAATATCCTTTTCTATGGTCTTGGAATGTACTTAACTGCATCAGTTCAAGTGGGTATGTTTTTTCCATTAGCAGAATGGACAGAGAGCGGTGGAGAAAAAACATTCGTCCATACGACAGCACAATATTTTCAAGGAATAGGTGTTGGTTTATTAGTTGCAGCTATTATTCCAGCATTAGTCGCAGGCGCCATAGGTTATGCTATTTTAGGTTTAAGAGGTCATTACTTTGCTATTTGTACTTTAGGTTTAGGGATTGCAGCAGGTGAAATTGCTGGAGGGATAGAAATTATTGGAGCTGGTCAAGGTTTCACCACACCACCTTTTCCTGCAGAAATAGTTGATCCTGAAGCAAGAGGAAAATTTTTCTACTTTACAAGTTTTATTGTATTAGTTTTAGCATTTATTTTTGTAAAATATATTTACGGTTCTAGATTTAGATTAATTTTAAATGCGATAAGAGATAACGAAGATAAAGCAGAAGCAATGGGAATTCAAACAATGAAATATAAAATTGTTGGTTGGATGGTATCTGCATTTTTCTGTGGTCTAGCTGGTGGAATTATGGGTGGATTAATTGGATATATAGATTCTACAGATGTTGCGTTTGATGGAAGAGAGATGGGAGTGTTTATGGTTTTAATGGCAATACTTGGTGGAAAAGGAACTTTATGGGGACCAATTATTGGTGCAACTTTATTCCATTTCTTCAAAGAAGGTCTTTGGACTTTTATATTAGGTTGGCAATATGTTGCGTTAGGAGTTTTGATTGTTGTAATTGTAATTTATTTCCCAGAGGGATTAATGGGCTGGTTAAGAGAAAAATACCCTGAAAGATTTGGAGAAGTTATAGATGAAAAAGATCGTAAATCACAGGTGGAATTAAAATGAGTCTTTTAGAAGTAAAAAATGTAAGCAAATCTTTTGGAGGGGTGAAAGCCAACGTAGATATTTCTGTTTCCGTGGAGCAAGGTTCAATAGTTGGCTTAATCGGACCAAACGGTTCTGGCAAAACAACGTTATTTAATTCAATCGTTGGAACCCACCCAATTGATCAAGGGTCTATCATTTTTAATAATACTGAAGTTTCAGAAATGCCCGTTCCTGCAGTAGCTAAACTTGGATTATTAAGAACATTTCAGCAAACAAGAATTTATTCTAAACTTAACTGCGTAGAAAATATGTTAATTAGCCATAAGGCTAGTGACTCAGGTTTTATATTTGCAAAAATACCTGCTGAACTTACTGAAAAAGCGGAAAATCTTTTAAACTTTGTAGGTCTCTATCAAAAAAGAAATTTAAGGGCAGGAGATTTATCATTTGGTCAGCAAAAACTTTTAGAATTAGCAATGGCATTAATGAATGAGCCAAAAATGCTATTATTAGATGAGCCTACAGCTGGAATTAATCCAACGTTAATTAATGGAATAATTGACAGATTAATAAAAATTAATAAAGACTACGGAATTACTCTGTTAGTAATAGAGCATAATATGAAAGTTATAATGAGTTTAGCTCAAAGTATTTTTTGCCTGGCTCACGGTAAACTTTTGGCAGAAGGTTCTCCTCAACAAATAAAAACCGATAAGCGAGTTGTGGATGCTTATCTAGGAGCACAATAATGGCAAATCAATATGAAGTTTTAGGAAAAGCCCCAGAAGTTAAGGATTTACAAAAACTTTCAGGATCAAACTTACATTTACAAATTAAAAATTTATCTGCTGGTTATGGAAAAATGGAAATACTTCATGATTTCAATTTACTTGTAGATAAAGCTCAGTCTTTATGTCTAATCGGTCCTAATGGTGCTGGTAAGTCTACAATACTTCACTCAATTTATGGTTTTACAAATATTTTTTCAGGTCAAATAGAAATAGATGGAAAAGAAATAACAAATCTTTCTCCTGCTGAGAAATTAAAAAGTGTAGGTATAGCCTACATTCTTCAAGATAATTCTGTATTTCCAGATATGACAGTGGAAGAAAACTTATTAATGGGAGGATACATTAAAGATAAAACAGAGGAATCTTACCAAGAAGCACAGAAAGTTCTGCAAAAATATGAAAGATTAAATAAAAGAAAAAATCAACCAGCAAAAGTTTTATCAGGCGGTGAAAGAAGACTTCTTGAGATTTCAAGAGCTTTAGTTATGCGTCCATCAATACTTTTAGTTGATGAGCCTTCAATAGGTTTAGAACCAAGATATATTGAGATGGTATTTGAAATTTTAGAAGATCTTCAAAAAAATGAAAAGAAAACCATCATCATGGTTGAGCAAAACGCAAAAAAAGGTCTTGAGTTTGCAGATATCGGTTATGTTTTAGTTTCTGGCCAAACCGCCATTGTTGGTGAAGGGAATGATTTATTAAAGAATCCTGACGTTGGAAGATTATTCCTCGGCGGTTAATGAGAAAATCAGGATATTTCTTAAAAGGTTTATACTCAGTTCGATCGGTTGATAGCCCGGCAATTGCTTTAGGGTGTAGTTTTCTAGCAATAGGAGCTCTTTTAAAAAATATTGGTTTTAATTTCCAACAAAGTTTCTTCTCTACATTCTTTACTTATGCATTACCTGGACAATTAGTGATGGCCGAGTCTTTTTTAGTTGGCGCATCGCTTGTTAATATTTTTATTGGTGTTTGGTTAGTAAATGCTCGTTTATTTCCAATGGCGGTTTCGATGTTTCCATTATTAAAAAGTAAAAAGCAACCAAAGTGGAAATATTATGTTTCGTGTCATTTTTTAGCTGTTTCTTCCTGGTTGATAATGAAAAAAGATTATAGAAAAATCAATTTGGATAATCGAATAGATTTTTGGATGGGCATCGGAACTGCAACTTGGTCAATTGCAATTTTTTCCACTATTTTAGGATACTTGGTTTCTGACTATTTAAGTAAAGATATGATGATAGGCCTTGCTATTGTAAATCCTATTTATTTTTTTTGCATGTTGCTTGGCACAATGAAAAATATCGCTATAGGAACTTCTGTTATTTTAGGAACTATTCTTGGACCTCTTTTTTATTTGGTATCACCTGAGTGGTGTATTTTATATGGAGGCGTAGCTGCTGGTATAGTTGCGTTTTTTGCAGGAGAAATAAATGACTGATTTATCATCTAACATTATTTTGGTTATAGCGGTGACGTCTATAGCTACTTATTTATCTAGATCTTTAGGAGTTTTGTTTTCAGAAAGAATTGATGAGAATTCTAAGATCTTTAGATTGTTTGATTGTATAGCTTACTCAACACTAGCAGCCTTGATTTCTAAAGTGGTAGTTTTTCCCGCAGGAGACCTGGGAGATGCCAGCAATTTATTGAGATTTATTGTAGTTTTTGTGTGTGTAGTCGTATTTTTTATTACTAAAAGAAACCTTGTCTACCCCACAGTGCTATCTGCTATACTTTTAACTGTTTTAATTAAATTAGTATGAAAAAAATATTATTAGTTACAATTTTTTCTATTTTGCTTACACCTCTTTATGCAGGGCCTGCAGACAAAATAAAAAGCAGCGGGTTTATTAATAAAAATGTTAGGTTAGTCAAAGGTTTTGAAATTAATGATCCCAAAAATAAAATAATTGTTATTTATAATCACGGTCAAAATAAAAATGATAGTGTCTCAGGTTGTTCGTGGGTATCTATGCTAAGGAATCATGCTTCCCTTATAGATCAAAAAGTTAATGGAAAAAAAATAATGGTTTACAATCTTTGCAGCGATCACCTTAAGGGGGATATGTCACAAGAAAAAGATTGGTGGACCTTAAAAACTCCAGAAGTTTATAAAGGTAAACACATGTTAGATAAAAGGGTAGAATTAAATTTAGAGCTAATAGAAAAATTTATAAAAGCAGGTGTTCCAAGGAAACAGGTTTTTATTACAGGGCATTCTTGCGGGGGTTTAACCACTTTGTTGTTTATGACTAGACATCCAGACAAAGTAGGTGGTGGTATATCTTATATGCAGGCATGTTTTGGAAAATTATCTCATAATTACAAAGTTAAAAAATTAGGTGTTGATAAAGCTATGGAGAAATTTAGAAAAAAATGGAAAGGACCTCACGATTTAAGACAAAAAATGAACGATGAAATTAAAAATAATTTAAAAACTCCAGTTTTAGCTTTTACACATCCTAGAGATAAATATGAGGGTTTGCTTTCTGATTGGTTGGAGGAAATACCTGGAGTGAAAAGAATAGTAATTTCTGAAAATTATAAAATTAATGGAAAAAAATGTATTCGAAAGGGATATGACTGGTCAGAACCTGTTAAAAAAGGTCATGATATGGATACAGGACTTTGTTTTCAATACTACAACCCTGTAATTTTAGATTATATAGCATCAAGAATAAAATGAGTTTAGAAATAAAAGATCACTCAATATCAAAACGAATTAAAGTAATCCAAATTAAAGAACCTGAATTAGATAAATTAATATTCCCGTTTAATAAACACAGTGTACAGTCTTTAGAGTACAAACCATTCTCTAGATTTTCTTTAGCAAAAAGTGTTGATGATGTTTTTTCTGGAGATTTAAGTAAAAATTTAAATGAAACTTTAAAAGACAGAAATTCGGGTACTGTAATTATTGAACCAAATATTAAAAATTCAAAGTTTAACAAAGATTTTCTTGTAAAATTATCAACTGCTTTTGCTTATCTAGTTGGTCTTCCTAATTTTGATTCAATGACTGATAAATACTATGCAAGATTTCATGTAAAACACTCTGACACTAGCGACTCTTATTTAAGAAAAGCATACAGAAATTTAGATCTTCACACTGATGGAACTTTTGTAAAAGAAAAAACTGATTGGGTATTAATGACTAAAATGGAAGAAATAAATACTTTTGGGGGAGAAAGCGTTTTACTACACCTTGATGATTGGGAGCACTGTAAAGAACTAAGTGAGGATCCCGTTGGAAAACAAAATTTTGTATGGGGATCACCAAAAAGTAAAAATATTGATTATAAAGTAGAGCACCCTGTATTTTCAAAAGACAAAGATGGTAAACCTACCATTTCATATATTGATCAGTTTCCAGAACCTAAGAATATGGAGCAGGGTCTTTTTTTACAGAAATTATCAGATGCACTAGAGCAAAGTAAGAACAAGCTAGCTTTTCCCTTAAAACCAGGTTCCACAATTTTTTCAAACAACTATTTTTGGCTTCACGGAAGAAAACCATTTAAGCAAGATACTAATTTATCAAGAGAGCTTTTAAGAATTAGAGGAGTTTTTGGATAAAAATACCTTTTTTTTAGGTATTTTTGATAAATAAAGTTTAATTATGTGTTATTTTTGCAACAAAAAATGCCCTCAAAATATAGACTTTTTTAAGGACAATCATAGATTGTCTTCATAACTGTATTAAACATTGTACTAAAAACCTAAAATCTTGTAAGAATCGATCAATTAATTAATTAAAAAAAGAGAGAGATTTATGAGAAAAATTGCAATTAGTTTCTTAGCGGTATTATTTATATCTGCACTTTCGTTTACAAAGGCTTTTGCGGTAGACATGACTTTAGGTGTGTCAGGAGCAGTTGTTAATTTGCAAGCAGAAGGTTCTGAAACCGAAACTGGCTCACAAACAGCTGAAACAATTCCAGCATCAGTAAGTAACACTTTTGCTACTGGATCTATTTTTGCTGAGGCACAGTTTGGACGAGTAGCATTTGGAGTAGATTATATTCCAATGGACGCAGATGTTAGTGACGCAACACACACTAGAACTGATACAGAGACATCAGAAACTGGTGAGGCTGCAGAAACAACTACAACAAATACACAAACTGCTTCAGCTGAAGTTTCTGATCATCTTACACTTTACGCCAACTTCTATTTAAATGACGGTTTTTATCTTCACGTTGGACATGCATCTGTTGATGTAAATACTAACGAGAGTTTAGATTCAGGATCTAAATATGGTAACGTAAGTATTGATGGTATTCAGTATGGGTTTGGTTTTCAAATGACTGACAACTTAAGACTTGAAGCTGCTTACACAGATTATGACGATGTAAGCATAACATCTTCTGTTGCTAGAACAGGCGTTACAACAAATAACAAAATTACTGCTGATTTAGATACTACACAAGTTAAGTTATCTTATCATTTCTAAGAAATAAAATTTAAAAAAAATTAAACCCGCTTTACTTTAAGCGGGTTTTTTTTTGCCCATTATTTTCAAAATTACAGGTACAACAAATAATATCATTAGTAGTCTGATGATGTGATGGAATGAGACAAATTCAGGATCTAAATCAAAAAAGATGGCTATCACTGCAACTTCATAAATTCCACCCGGACAGTAGGAAAGTAATAGAGTAAAAAAATTCTTTTCAATTACAAGACTTGCTACAAAGGCAGCCATCAAACCTAAAATTACTAAAAACATGGTAGCAATAAAACTATGTGCTGTATTTTTTGCTATTTCTTTAAAAGTTTTATTAGCAAATCTGCATCCAACAGATGCACCTAGGATTAGCAAACAATAATTAACTATATTATCAGGCAACTTATATGAAGCTATATCTGTGATCTGTAAAAAACCACTAGCTACTAAAGTTCCAGCTAGCAAGGCTGCAGGAATTTTAAATTTATCAAATAACATAATCAAAATCACTGATAATATAACAAGTATAAATAAATGAAGAATATTTTGATTTGTATCAATTGTTTCAACAATATTTATATTATCTGTTGTATAGAGACTATTTACTATAAAAGGAAATACAGTAATAATTATTATCAATCTTATTAGATGTGCTGTTGCAACTTGACTAAGATCTGATTTTTCGTCCTCAGCTAATATCAACAAAGGACCTAAAGCTCCAGGCGCAGCTGAAAAAACTGATGTTTTTTTTCCATAACCTGAAAATTTTTGTAAATATTTTGAAACCAAGAGAACACTAACTATGATGTAGCCAAGCATTATCGAAGAAGTCCATATCCATTGGTGAATTTGTGAGAATAAACTTTTGTCAATATAATTGCCTATATAAAGTCCTAAAAAAATTAAAATTGTGCTTAAAACAAGTTTAGGCATTTTTGTTTTTACTCCACCCAAGGTTACAACTGAGGTAACGAGCATCGGACCCAAAAACCATGCTAATGGAACGTTAAAATACTCAGCAATTAAGGCTCCTGGCACTGATACAACTATTACCCAAGCAAATTGTTTGGATAAAATTTGTTTAAAATTTTCTTTATTAAATGGTATTGCTTGGTTATTCTGCATTATTGATGAACATAGGCTTTATAGGAACAGGACACATTACATATTCAATTATTTTAGGTATTTTTAAATCTAAGTTAAAAATCAAAAAAATTTTTATCTCCCCACGTAATAAAATTATAGCAAAAAAACTTAGCAAAAGATTTAAAAAAGTAACTATTGCTAAAGATAATCAACAATTAATAAATAAATCAAGCTGGGTTTTTTTAGCAATAACCCCAAAAGTTGGAAGTAAAATATTAAATAAACTTAATTTTAAAAAAAATCAAAAAATAGTAAGTTTTATTTCTACAATTAATATACCCCAGCTTAAAAAACATATTGGTAAAAATATTAAAATAATAAGAGCCATACCGCTTCCTCCAATTTCTAATAATTTAGGACCAATACCTATTTGTCCTCCAGATAAGCAGGTTAAAGGGTTTTTTAGTAAATTAGGAACTGTCATTGAAATTAAAAATGAAAAATTATCTAAAAATTTTTGGGTTACATCTTCAATGATGGCGGCTTTTTATGAATTATTAAAATTATTATCTGATTGGTTAGCAAAAAGAGGAGTCAAAAGGAATGAAGCTCAAAAATACATTACATCACTTTTTGTTGCTTTATCTGAGGATGCATTAATAAATTCAAAAAAAGATTTGAAATACTTAGTTAAATCTTCACAAACACCAAGAGGATTAAATGAGCACGCGTTAAAGTATTTAAAAAAGGCCGGTTTTTATCGACGTTACTCAAAATCTCTGAATAGTGTTCTTAAAAGATTAAACAAAGTATAATTCTCTATGCAGTCAGATTCTAATATTCTGCAGGTCAAAAACCTTTCTAAATCTTTTGGAGGATTGAAGGCAATATCAAATTGTTCTTTAAAAATTAAAAAAGGTTCTATTACTGGAATCATAGGGCCAAACGGATCAGGAAAAACTACATTGTTTAATTTAATCGCAGGAAATCTTAAATCGTCCCATGGTTCAGTTTTGTTTAATAATGAAGATATTACCAATCTCCCCTCATATGAATTGTTTTCAAAAGGGGTTTTGAGAACTTTTCAAATTGCACATGAATTTACAAATCTTACTGTTCTCGAAAATCTAATGATGGTTCCAGGCAATCAATCAGGTGAAAATTTAGTCAATGCATTATTTAAAACAAGTCTTGTAAAAGAAGAAGAAAAAAAAGTTAAAGAAAAAGCATTCAAGGTAATTGATTTTTTAAATTTAAAACATCTCTCAAATGAATTGGCAGGCAATTTATCAGGAGGACAAAAAAAATTATTAGAGCTAGGTAGAACTATGATGGTGGATGCTAAGCTAGTTTTGTTAGATGAAGTTGGAGCCGGTGTAAATAGAACTCTTTTAAAAGATATAGGTAGTGCAATATTAAGATTAAATAAAGAACAGGGTTATACATTTTGTATGATCGAACACGATATGGAATTTATTAGTCGACTTTGTAATCCTGTAATTGTTTTAGCCGAAGGTTCTGTACTATTTGAGGGAACCCCCGATGAAGTAAAATCTAATGAAAAAGTTATTGAGAGTTATTTGGGAAGAGGTTCAAAATCACAGGATAAAAATTAATGGCATTCTTTGAAGGTATAAAAATGACTGGCGGGTATGGATCTGGCCCAGATATTATTTCTTCATGCTCTGTTAATGTAAATAAAGGAGAGATAGTTTCAATTCTAGGTCCAAACGGAGCAGGAAAATCAACAGCAATGAAAGCTATGTTGGGTTTGTTAAAACTAAAATCAGGAAAAGTAGTTATAGATGGTAAAGACATATCGGGTTTAAATCCTCAAGATAGAGTAAAACTAGGAATAGCATTTGTTCCACAAAATCGGAATGTATTTGCGGGATTAACAGTCAGAGAAAATTTGGAGATGGGAGCTTTCTTAAGAGATGAAAATATTCAAGAAATTTTGGATAGAATTTACGATCTTTTTCCAATTTTAAAAGAAAAAAAAACTCAGTTAGTCGGTGAACTTTCTGGAGGACAAAGACAACAGGTTGCTCTTGGTAGAGCTTTAATGATTAAGCCATCTGTTTTAATGCTGGATGAACCAACAGCAGGAGTTTCGCCTATAGTAATGGATGAGTTGTTTGATCACATTTTGAAAGTTAAAAAAACAAATGTTGCAATATTAATGGTCGAACAAAACGCAAAACAAGCACTAAGTATATCAGATAGAGGCTACGTTTTAGTTACAGGAGAGAATAGGTATTCTGGAACAGGCAAAGAATTATTAAATGATCCAAGAGTAAGAAGCTCTTTCTTAGGAGCTTAAAATGGATTTTTTAAATGCAATAATTCTACTTTTAAATTATTTATTTGTACCCGCGTTAGCTTATGGTTCACAATTAGCACTTGGAGCCATTTTTGTTTCATTAATTTATGGAATTTTAAGATTTGCATACTTTACTGCTGGAGACCTAATGTCTTTTGGTACAATGTTCACAATTCTATTTACTTGGTACTTTCAATCTTTAGGAATAAGTCTAGGTTTTTTACCGACCGCTTTAATTGCGATACCATTTGGAATTATAGTTACAATTTTTTATGTGCTTCTAAAGGATAAATTAGTTTTTAGTTATTATAGAACAAAAAAAAGTCCTCCTGTTATGCTTGCTATGGTTAGTATAGGAACCATGTTCGTTACTCAAGCAATAGTAAGAATTGTTATCGGACCTTTTGATAGAAGATTTTTTGATGGAGAAAAATTTATTATAAAGGCAAACGAGTTTAAAGAGATGACAGGATTAAACGAAGGACTCGCAATTAAATCAACGCAAGTTATTACTTTGTTTGTAACTATAATTGTTGTTTCAATTTTATTTTGGTTTTTGAATAAAACAAAAACTGGCAAAAGCATGAGAGCTTATTCAGACAATGAAGATTTGGCTCTTTTATCAGGAATAGATCCTAAAAGGGTAGTTATGATCACCTGGGTAATTGCAGCAATTTTAGCAACAGTTGGTGGCGCTCTTTACGGATTAGACAAAAGCTTTAAGCCATTTACATATTTTAATAACATGCTTCCAATATTTGCTGCTGCTATTGTAGGAGGTATCGGAAATCCATTTGGAGCATTCTTGGGCGGGTATGTTATTGCATTTTCAGAAATACTTCTAACTTATGCATATAAAAAGTTTTTCGTATATCTTTTACCAGAAAGTTTAGAACCAGATGGACTTTTACAATTGCTATCGACCGACTACAAGTTTGCAGTTTCTTTTTCAATTTTAGTTATAGTTTTATTATTTAGACCTTCAGGCATTTTTAAAGGAAAAGTTTTATGAGAAAAAATTTAGATGTAATCGCTGCATACTCAATAATGTTGGGTCTAATCATTTTGGTTGGATTTCTTCAGTCATGGAGCATGGCATTATCAATCTTATGTTTATGTTTGATTTCTGCAGTTATGACAATAGGAGCTAATATCCAATGGGGATATGCTGGATTAATAAACTTTGGAATAATGGGATACACAGCTCTTGGAGGCTTAGCTGCGGTTCTTGTTTCAGCTCCTCCAGTAGAAGAGGCATGGAAAGCCGGTGGTTTAAACATGTTGTTATGTGCCTTTATAATCTTTTCAATGATATTTATTATTCGACTAATAATCAAAAAATTTTCTAAATCAAAAAATAGGAATTATATTATTGCGGCAGTTATAATAGCTGGGTTAATTTTATTAAGATTAATATCTGCACCAGCTATAGAGTCGATTGAGGCTGTTAATCCAGCAACCACAGGCTTTTTAGGAGGCATGGGTTTGCCAATACTGTTTTCATGGATAGTAGGTGCTTTTTTTGCAGGAGGTTTAGCATACGTTATTGGAAAAATCGCATTAGGATTAAGGGCAGATTATCTTGCAATAGCAACATTATTAATTTCAGAAATTGTAATTTCGGTAATCAAACATGAAGATTGGTTATCACGTGGTGTTAAAAATGTTATTGGATTAAAAAGACCAGTTCCATATGAAATAGATTTACAAGGTAAAGAATGGTTTATTAATTTAGTTCAGAAATTTCATCAAGGAAGTTTAAATTTAATTTCAAATAATTTAGAAAAACAACAAGCTTTAAAACAATTAGTTATTGAGTCATCAACTGTTTTTGTAAAGTTATGTTTTGCAGGACTTTTTACAGCTGTTGTAATTGTTCTTTTAATTGTAACTCAAAAAGCCCTTTATTCACCATGGGGAAGAATGATGAGAGCTATTCGTGATAATGAAGAAGCAGCAAATGCAATGGGAAAAAATGTTGTTAAACAACACTTATTAATTTTTGTTCTTGGATCTGCAATTGTAGGAATAGCAGGAGCAATGATGGTAACATACGACGGCTTATTCACCCCAGGAAGCTATAGACCCATGAGATATACATTTTTAATTTGGGTAATGGTTATTGTTGGCGGAAGTGGGAATAACTTTGGAGCAATCTTAGGAGGCTTCGCTGTTTGGTTTTTATGGATTGAAGCAGCTCCAATTGCATTATTTTTAATAAATTTATTTACAAGTGGATTAGAAGAAACCAATGCTTTAAAAGTTCATCTTATAAATAGTATTCCATATTTTAGATTTTTAATGATGGGAATAGGACTATTATTAATAATGAGGTACAGACCCAAAGGTATTATACCAGAAAAGATTAAAAGAGTATAAAAAAAGCCCCAGCGGTTAAACCACTGGGGCTTTTAAATTAATTTTTATCTTTGTTTTTTATTTTTAAATTTACCGCCTTTAACTTCTTTTTCTATGAAGTTACCAACGTGTTCTCCAACATCTGTAAATTTAACCGCAGTTGCTCCTTCGTAATCTATTGCTTTACCTTTAGCTAAAAGATCTAAGCCTTTTTTAAGCTCACCAGGATAAATCTTAGTTCCAGGTGCATTCGCAACAGACATTACATTTTTTGCAATTGAACCACGGTCTGTTGAACCTCCAGCTTGCATCGCAAGTACAATTAAAGCTGCAGCATCATAAGACTCTCCAGTATATGGACCGGAAGAATCTATTCCAGCTGCACTAGCAACTTTTGTAAATACTCCTGCTCCTTTACCCATTGATCCCGGAAGTGAACCAAAAGATTTATTTAAGCTTTTACCAAAAGTATCTGTAAGTGAGTCACCAATCATACCATCTGATAAAATAAATGTATCAAAAGCACCAGAGTCAAGTGATCCTTGGATTATTCCCTTACCACCTTGGTCAAGATAACCAATTACAGCTACAGCATCTCCACCAGCAGAAGCTAGTGTTGACACTTCAGAACTGTAGTCAGCTTTTCCATCTTCATGAGCGTTAACAGTTGTTACTTTAATACCATGAGCTTTTACGGCTGCTGAGTAAACATCAGCTAATCCTTTACCGTAGTCATTGTTTGTATAAGTAATTGCTACGCTTTTAATTTTTCTATCTTTAGTAATGTCAGCTAATATCTGTCCACCACGTGCATCAGACGGAGCTGTTCTGAAAAACAAACCTTTATCGTCTAAAGTTGTTAATCCAGGAGAAGTTGCTGATGGAGATATCATAACTATACCATTAGAAACTGCCACATTACTTGCTATAGCTCCAGTAACACCAGAGCAGTCCGCTCCCATAATTGCAGCAACACCTTGTGAAACCAATCCCTCAGCAGCTGTAGTAGCCGCAGCTGAATCAACACAAGTAGAGTCCGCTCTTATAGGTTTAATTGTTTCTCCGCCAAGCAACGCGCCTGAGTCAGAAGCTTCTTTAAAAGCTAGTTCCGCTGAAGCCGCCATAGCTGGAGTTAAAGATTCAATTGGACCAGTGAATCCTAAAATTATACCCATTTTAACCTCTGCAAAAGTATTTGTAGTCAAGACAGACAAATACATAATTGCAGCAATAAATACTTTTTTCATATTACCTCTCTATTAGTATTATTAATTTTAAATATTATTGACCTTTAGAACACACTTTTCAATGCCAAAATTTCATTTATTTACCTTGTAGAATAAGGTGTTACCTCATTATATATACACAAAATAAAAATTAAATATGAAAAACGAAATTACATTTGAAGATTACCAGAAAGTTCAAATTTCAGTTGGAACTGTATTAAAGGTTTCTAAAAATATTAAAGCAAGAAAACCCTCTTTAGTTTTGGAAGTTGATTTTGGTTCAAAAATTGGAATTAAAAAATCTTCAGCACAAATAACACACTATTATAATTCTGAAAATTTAGTTGGAAAACAAGTTATCGGGGTTTGTAATTTTCCAAAAAAAAATATTGCAGGTGTTGTGTCTGAGGTTTTAATTTTGGGGGCTATTGAAAAAGACGGAAAAGTGGTTCTAGTTCATCCCTCACAAAAAACTGAGAATGGTTTAGATATAGCGTAGAAATGTATCCTCAGTTTTTAACTTTAATTTTATTTGGGATAGCTACAT
Source organism: uncultured Pelagibacteraceae bacterium (assembly GCA_902573425.1). Lineage (GTDB taxonomy): Bacteria > Pseudomonadota > Alphaproteobacteria > Pelagibacterales > Pelagibacteraceae > Anoxypelagibacter. The sequence goes on along the minus strand of CACGJO010000001.1, from coordinate 50,902 downwards.
CATTCACTCCAGGACCAAATAATATAATGGCATCCCACTCTGGTTTTAATTTTGGTTTTAAAAAAACTGCACCTTTAATGCTAGGTGTTATTTTTGGTTGGACAGCTATGTTAATTTGTATGGAGGCTGGATTAATAGTTGTCTTTCAAAAATTTGAAATATTGCAGTTAATTATAAAAATTTTAGGAAGCTTTTTTTTAGTCTATCTAGCTTATAAAATTGCATTTTCAAGCGATACAAATGAGACAAAAGTTAAACAACCAATAGGTTTTTTTGAAACATTTTTTTTTCAATTTATAAACCCCAAAGGTGTTGTAGTAGCCATGATAACTGTCTCAACATTTGTAGATGTTCAATTCAATTATTTAAGAGATTCGATAATAGTTACTACAGTTTATTTCTTTATGGCAATTGGAAGCATTACAACATGGTGTTTAATTGGAAAATATTTGAGAAAATTTGCCACAAGTAAAAAATTTATAACGAATTTTAACTATACAATGTCTTTTTTACTTATCGTTTGCGTAATTTTGTTCTATGTATAGGGCATGGAATTTAAAAGTAAAAATTCATTCCAATCACTAGACAAACTGACAGTATCAGGGAAAAAATATAATATTTTTAACCTAGCAAAAGCTGAAAAGAATGGTTTAAAAAATATTAATAAATTACCTAAATCCATTAAAGTTTTATTAGAAAATTTGTTAAGATTTGAAGACGATATAACTGTCAACAAAAAACAAATTGAAGCAATTGCCGATTGGTTAAAAACCAAAAGCTCAAAACAAGAAATAGCTTACAGACCAGCAAGAATTTTATTACAAGATTACACGGGTATTCCAGCTGTAGCAGATTTAGCAGCAATGAGAGATGCTGTTAAATCTAAAAATAAAGATCCAAAGAAAATTAATCCACTATCAACAGTCGACTTGGTTATTGATCATTCTGTAATGGTAGACAATTATGCAAAAAAAGATTCATTTACAAAAAATGTTCAAAGAGAGTTTGACAGAAATGGTGAACGATATTCTTTTTTAAAATGGGGACAAAGTGCATTTAACAATTTTAGAGTGGTCCCACCTGGAACAGGTATTTGTCATCAGGTTAATTTAGAATATTTGTCTAAAGTAGTTTGGTCTTCAGAGACAAACGGAGAATTGTTTGCTTATCCAGATACCTTAGTTGGAACAGACAGCCACACCACGATGGTAAATGGTTTGTCAGTTCTTGGTTGGGGAGTTGGTGGTATTGAAGCCGAAGCGGCTATGTTGGGCCAACCAATTTCAATGTTAATACCAGAAGTAATTGGTTTTGAAATTAATGGAAAACTTACCGAGGGAACAACCGCAAGTGATTTAGTTTTAACAATAGTTCAAATGTTAAGAAAAAAAGGTGTTGTAGGTAAATTTGTAGAATTTTTTGGAAGTGGATTAAAAAATCTTTCTTTAGCAGATAGAGCTACAATCGCAAATATGGCACCAGAGTACGGAGCTACTTGTGGATTTTTTCCTACAGATGATGAAACAATAAAATATTTGAAATTTTCTGGAAGAGATGAAAACACAATCGCACTTGTAGAAAAATATTCTAAAGAGCAAGGTTTATGGTCTGAACAAAATGAGAAAATAGAATTCACCGACACTATATCTTTAGACCTAAATTCAGTTGTACCAAGTATTTCCGGACCTAAGCGGCCACAAGATAAAGTTTTATTAACTAGTGCTTCTAAAGATTTTGACAAAGCATTTAAAGAGAATACAAAACGAAAAGTTCCGTTAGAAGCTAAAGTAAAAAATAAAGATTTTAAAATTAAAGATGGAGATATTGTAATCAGCGCTATCACTTCATGCACAAATACATCAAACCCGAGCGTGATGATCGGTGCAGGATTATTAGCAAAAAAAGCTGTTGAAAAAGGTTTAAAAGTAAAACCATGGGTTAAAACTTCATTAGCTCCAGGTTCACAGGTTGTTACAGACTATTTAGAAAAAGCTGGACTAAATAAATTTTTAGATCAATTAGGTTTTAACCTAGTAGGTTATGGTTGCACAACTTGTATTGGAAATTCCGGACCACTAGACAAAGAAATCTCTGACACTATACATAAAGAAAACTTATATGCAGTTTCAGTTCTATCGGGAAATAGAAATTTTGAAGGCAGAATAAATCCAGACGTAAAAGCAAATTATTTAGCCTCACCACCTTTAGTAGTTGCCTACGCTTTAGCAGGAAATATGCATCATGACCTTTATAAAGAGCCACTAGGTAAAGACAAAAATGGAAAAGATGTATTCCTAAAAGATATTTGGCCATCAAATAAGGAAATTGAGGAACTAATACTCAGATCTATAAATGCAGACATGTTTGTTAAGCGCTACTCAAATGTTTCAGAGGGACCAAAAGAATGGAGCTCAATTAAAACAAACCAAAGCAGTATTTATAATTGGGAAGATAATTCTACCTATGTAAAAAGACCGCCATTTTTTGACAATTTATCTGATAAACCCGAAGGATTTAAAAAAATTAAAGATGCTAGACCACTTTTATTACTCGGTGACACCGTAACTACAGACCATATCTCACCGGCAGGATCCATTAAAAAAGATAGTCCAACGGGTGATTATTTTATGGAACATCAGGTACAACAAAAAGATTTTAATTCATATGGAGCCAGAAGAGGAAACCACGAAGTAATGTTGAGAGGTACATTTGGGAATATAAGAATTAGAAACGAGATGGCACCTGGAACTGAAGGTGGTTTTACAGTTTTACAACCAGATGGAAAACAGATGAGTGTTTATGATGCTGCTATGGAATATAAAAAAAGAGGTAACAGTTTAGTTGTTATTGCAGGAAAAGAATATGGAACAGGTTCATCAAGAGACTGGGCTGCTAAAGGAACTAAATTATTAGGGGTTAAAGCGGTTATAGCTGAAAGTTTTGAGAGAATTCATAGATCTAATCTGGTGGGAATGGGAATTCTACCTCTTCAATTTAAAGAAGGCTTTGATAGAAAAAAATTAAATATTAAAGGTACTGAGTTGTTTACAATTATTGACATTGAAAAAGGAATAAACCCAAGAGCAGAGGTAAGTTGTGAAATTAAATATGCCGATGGATCAAGCAAAACTATAAAACTCTTATCTAGAATAGATACTGAAAATGAAATTGAATATTACAAAAACGGTGGAATTCTCCAATACGTTTTAAGAAATATGCTCAATTAATATATGAACAATTCAAAAGCTATTGTTTTTGATGCTTACGGTACTTTATTTGATGTAAATTCTGCAGCCGAAAAGTGTAAAGGCAAAATCGGTAATAAGTGGGAGAACTTTGCAAATTTTTGGAGAACTACTCAATTAGAATACACTTGGCTAAGAAGTTTAATGAAAAAACACAAAAACTTCTGGCAAATCACAGAAGACTCCCTTGATAAATCAATGGAAACTTTTCAAATAGATAAATCACTTAGAAATGATTTATTGAGTTTATATAAAGAGCTTTCCCCTTACCCTGAAGTTAAAAATGTTTTAGAAAATTTGAAAAAAAAATCATTAAAACTTGCTATTCTATCTAATGGAACGCCAGAACTATTAAATCATTTAGTTAAAAGCAGTAACTTAGAAAATTTATTTGATGATATTTTCTCTGTTGAAGAAGTAAAGATATACAAACCAGATCCTAAAGTTTACGATATACCTGTAAACAAATATAAAGTGAACAAAGGAGAAATTACATTTTTAAGTGCAAATACCTGGGATGTTTCAGGCGCAGGAAATTATGGTTTTAACTCTATTTGGGTGAATAGAAATAATAGTGTATTTGATAAACTTGATTATAAACCTAAAAATGAGGTAAAAAACTTAAAACAATTGCAAGATTTAAAATGAGAAAAATTAAAGTCAAAGTTTATCCTTCAGCTTCAAAGTTAAAAAAAAAACAACAGTTAGCATGGAAAATTGCTGAGATTGCATCAGATAGAGCCAAATTGAATGAGGATGCTATTGATATGGTTATTAATAGAATTATTGATAATGCATCTGTTGCTATTGCTTCCTTCAACAGAAAACCAGTTATATCTGCAAGAGAGATGGCTTTAGCTCATCCTAGAAAGAATGGATCTACTGTTTTTGGAATTAATTCAAAGAAAAAATTTGATTGTGAATGGGCAGCTTGGGCAAATGGAACTGCAGTAAGAGAATTAGATTTCCATGATACTTTTTTAGCCGCTGATTACAGTCACCCTGGTGATAATATTCCACCGATTCTCGCAGTAGCACAACAAAAAAAATTGTCAGGAAAAGATTTAATTAGGGGGATTTTGACTGGATATGAAGTTCAAGTTAATCTTGTAAAAGGAATATGTCTACACGAACACAAAATAGATCATATTGCACATCTTGGTCCTAGTGTTGCTGCAGGTTTAGGGTCTTTACTGAAATTAAATACAAATACAATTTATCAATCTGTACAACAAGCACTTCACACAACGGTTTCAACAAGGCAATCAAGAAAAGGAGAAATTTCTAGTTGGAAAGCTTTTGCACCTGCGCATGCAGGAAAATTAGCAGTTGAAGCGGTTGATAGATGTATGCGAGGGGAGGGAGCACCAAGTCCAATTTATGAGGGAGAAGATAGTGTGATCGCTTACGTTTTGGGAGGACCAAAGGCTAAATATACAGTTCCACTTCCAAATATTAATGAAGAAAAAAAAGCTATTTTAGAAACTTACACTAAAGAGCATTCAGCAGAGTACCAATCGCAAGCTCTTATTGATTTAGCAAGAAGCATGAACGAAAGAGTTGATAATATTTCAAGAATTAAATCTGTTGAAATTCACACCAGCCATCATACTCATTATGTAATTGGGACTGGAGCAAAAGATCCACAAAAAATGGATCCAAAAGCTAGTAGAGAAACTTTGGATCACTCTATAATGTATATTTTTGCAGTGGCTTTAGAGGATGGAAAGTGGCACCACGTAAATTCTTATACACCCTCAAGAGCAAATAAAAAGAGCACAGTAGAATTGTGGAGAAAAATAAAAACATTTGAAGATAGAAAATGGACAAAAAAATATCATGATCCCGATCCTAATAAAAAATGTTTTGGTGGTAAGGTGGTCATTAAAATGAAGGATGGCAGTAAAATCGAGGATGAGATATCTGTTGCGGACGCCCATCCAGCTGGTAATAGACCTTTTGTTAGATCAAACTATATAGATAAATTTATTACATTAACTAGTGGAATTGTTGACCAAAAAGAAGCAGATAGATTTATAAAAGATGTTCAGAAACTTAGAAGCATGAAATCTGGAGAACTCTCAAAATTAAACGTACAAGTCAAAAATAAACTTTTTTTGAAAAAAAAGGGCAGAATTGGAATTTTCTAAAATTACAAGAGTAATTAAGATTATTTTTACAAACTTTTTAATTTTGTATATTTTACTTTATATTTTAGAGATATTTCTTCAATTTAACTCAGGCTCCCTATTCAAAAAAACAAAGTTTTATTATCAGAGTAAATTAGAAAATCAAAGTATGGAAGAATTAGTATTATCTTTTGCTCCATATAAATTTTTAAATAAAAATAAGAAAATTATTCCTTTATCAGGTATCGCTAATAAAAAAACAATATTGTGCTTAGATAAAAATGATAAACCGATTATTTATAAGTCAGATAAATTTGGATTTAATAATGATTATTATCAAAAAGAAATTAATATTTTAGTTTTAGGCGACTCCTATGTTCATGGTCAGTGTGTTAATAATAAAACTAATTTAATAGGACAAATGAATGAACTAGGAAAAAAAGTAATAGGTCTTGGTATTTATGGAAATGGCCCGCTTATGGAATATGCCACTTTAATGGAGTACGACCAGAACTTTAAATACGATACTTTAGTTTGGGTTTTTACACCAGATAATGATTTTTACGATCTTTCATTAGAAAAAAATGAACCAATTTTATTAAGTTATTTCAAAGATAGTAAAACCCAAGATTTAATCTCTAAAAATAGTATTAGAGAGAATGAAATTTTTAATTATTTAAATAAAAGAAAAGAAAGAAAATTGAGAGAATTTGCTAGATTGTACCATTTAGACTTGTCTATCATTAGAGGATTTATTAAAAACATCGATGATGATGTGATAAGTTTTGAAGATAGATTTCAATATCTTTTGAGTCCAGAAAATTTAAATGATGTAATTAATGTTTTTAATAAGACAAATAATTACTTACAAAAAAATGATAAAAAACTCTTAGTAGTTATAAATTCTCTTAGTCCAGATATAATGTTTCCAAAAAATGAGGAAACACAAACTTTAAAATCACTATTAGTAGAAGATGTTAAATCTTTAAAGAACTTTTTTAATGAAAATAAAATTCAATATTTAGATTTTAATAAGAAAGTTGAAGATGGGTACAATGAACAAAATATTAATGAAATTTTTAATAAAATTCGATCAAAATGGGATCACTATACACCTAGAGGTTACAATATTTTGGCTAAAGAGATACTTGACTCGGTTAATTAAATAAAATCTAATATAAAAAAATCAAATAGGAGAAAAAAATGTTAAATATAAGAAAACTTATTAGTTTATTATTTGCATCTGCTTTCTTTCTATCTTTTTCAACACAATCATTTGCTATTGATAAACTTCACTTCATAATTGGTGGTGGAGCCGGCGGTGGATGGGATGGAACTGCTAGAGGAACAGGAGAAGCATTAACAAAGTCTGGTATGCTTAAAAGTGCATCTTTCGAGAATATGTCAGGTGGTGGTGGAGGAAAAGCTCTATCATTTTTAATTAACACTAAACCTGCTGGAACTGTATTAGTTCAATCAACTCCACTAGTTTTAAGATCAATTACTAGACACGAAGGTTATGTTAAAGGCAGCGGCGTTCTTTCATATAAAGATGTTGTGCCAATAGCTGGAGTGATCGGTGACTATGGAGCAATCGCAGTTGCAAAAAATTCACCTTTTAAAAATTTCAAAGATGTTGTTGCGGCTTACAAAGCTAATCCAAAATCTGTGAAAATGGCTGGTGGATCTGTAAGAGGAAGTATGGACCATTTAATTGGAGCACTTGCATTTCAAGAAGCAGGAGCTGATCCAAATAAAGTAGTTTATATACCTTATGACGCTGGCGGAAAAGCTTTAGCAGGATTATTATCTGGAGAAACTCAAATTCTTTCAACTGGTTTGGGAGAAGTTATGGGAGCAAGAGACCAAGTTAGAATTATTGGTATCACAGCACCCAAAAGAGTATCAGATGCACCTGATGTTCCAACATTGAAAGAACAAGGTTTTGATGTTCAGTTTGTAAACTGGAGAGGATTTTTCGGACCTCCTGGCATGAGCAGTGCAGATAAAAAAGAAATTGCTAAAATGTTAGGCGATGTTCAAAAGACTCCTGAATGGGAAGCTGTTAGAAAGAGAAACGCTTGGGTTAATATTTATAATCCAGACAAAAAGTTTGTTAAATTTTTACAAACACAAACTAAAGAAATGACAGCTCTTATGAAAAAATTAGGAGTAATCTAATCCATTAGGATTTAAAGGAGGAGCGGTGAAAATAAGTTCAGTCAAAATTATTTCACTGCTCTTCTTTGTTTTATCGGCCTTTTACCTTTATACAGCTAATCAAATACAAGTTTTCGCATTCGACGTAAACTCACCTTTTAACGCTAAAACCTTTCCAATTTATCTTGGTTATGCAGGCATGTTTTTTGCTGGATTACAAATTCTTCTTCCTGAAAAATCAGTCGAAAAGGTAAATCACAATGTTTTGGATTATAAAAAAGTAATTTATTTGATTATTATTATGATTTTTTATGGCCTTACTATATTAAAAGTTGGGTTCTTTTTATCAACGTCAATTTTCTTGTTACTATCTTATTATTTTTTAGGGGAGAGAAGATGGAAACTAATGCTTATTTTTTCTTTCCCATTTGTAGCTGTATTTATGTTTTTACTTCATGGAGCCTTAAACATTTATCTTAGAGACCCTTTGTTAAAATATTTAGGGATAATCGGATGATTGAAGGTATTTTAATCGGTTTAAATACAGCCTTATCATTAAAAAATATTTTAATGGTGGTTATGGGGTGCTTTTTTGGAACAATAATAGGAATGCTCCCAGGTCTTGGACCAATGACTGCAATTGCTTTAATGATACCAATCACCTATGGATTTGATCCTGCTACAGGATTGATATTAATGGCAGGGGTTTATTACGGTGCAGTTTTTGGAGGATCAACATCATCAATATTAATAAATGCCCCAGGAATCCCTGGAACAGTGGCAACATCTTTTGATGGATATCCGATGGCGCAACAGGGAAAAGCTGGAAAAGCACTTGCGATTGCCGCTTACAGTTCATTTGCCGGAGGAACAATTGCTGCAATTTTTTTATTATTTGCAGCACCTAGTCTATCGAAAATAAGTTTATCTTTTAGATCACCAGATTATTTTGCACTAATGATACTTGGTTTAACAGCTGTAGCAGCTTTTTCTTCTAAAGGACAATTTCTTAAAGCAATGATGATGGCGGTGTTAGGTTTGATGTTAGCATGTGTAGGTCAAGATACGCTATCTGATATACCTAGATTTACTTTTAACAATATGAATTTATCTGACGGAATAAGTTTTGTTCTTGTAGTTATGGCTACATTTGCAATGAGTGAAGCTTTAACGATTATTTTAAGAGGAACAGACCCAAGTAGTGCCGCTAAAGCCATATCGCTTAAAGAACTGGGATCTATAAAACTTGATAAAGATGAGACAAAAAAAACATTAAAAACTATTCCAAGGTCTTCGGTAATTGGTTTTATAGTTGGAGTGCTTCCTGGTGCAGGCTCAACTATCGCGTCTTTTTTGGCTTATGGTATGGAAAGAAATTTTGTCAATAAGGAAGAAAAAGAAAAATTTGGAAAGGGTAGTGTTCACGGCTTAGCAGCACCAGAAACAGCAAATAATGCTGCGTGTTCGGGTTCTTTTGTTCCATTACTAACTCTCGGCATACCCGGTAGTGGAACAACGGCAGTTATGCTTGGTGCTTTATTAGGCTTTGGTATCCAACCTGGACCAAGACTTTATATGACAAACCCTGAAATATTTTGGTCAGTTATAATGTCAATGTACGTAGGAATGGTTATTCTTCTCATACTTAACTTGCCCTTAATACCTTATATTGCAAGAATTCTTGCAGTCCCAAGAACATTTTTAATACCAATGATTTTATTTTTCTCAGTGACTGGAATTTATTTAATGTCATTCAACACTTTTGATATTTTTTTAATGATAGGTATTGCTGTAGTTGCAACAGGGTTGAGACTTTATAAATTTCCCATGCCACCATTGATATTAGCATTTGTTTTAGGAGGATTGATGGAGGAAAATTTGAGAAGATCACTTTTAATTAGTGATGGATCTTTTAATTTTTTATATGATAGGCCATTAACAGCAATAATTTTGGCGTTTACAATTTTAATTTTTTCTTGGCAAAGTTATATAAGTTTGAAGTCTAAATAACCTTCAAAATAAATTCTGGGATTGTTCCTGGGTAAATTTCATTTGTACCACCCAGAATTAACTGAACAGCCACAAAAAGAATTACCACTAATCCAAGAACACCAACCCATTTATGATTTTTAATATAATTTGCAAAAAAAGTTGCTACAGTTCCAACTAAAAGAACTGATAATAATAAACCAAAGATTAATAGTCCTGTTTCATTTTTAGCAGCAGCCGCAACTCCTAAAACGTTATCAAAACTTAATGTAACATCAGCAACTACTATTGCATAAACTGCCGAAGCAAATGATGGTGGTTTTTTTGGCTTAGGTGTTTGTTGTTTAGAAGTTTTTAAAGCATCAAAGATTTCTAAATCTTTAATTAACTTTACAATAATCCAAATTAATAATGCACCACCCACAACTTTCAGTATCGGATACTGTAAAAGTTGAACCGTTATTGCAGCAAAAATTACTCTAAAAAGAAAAGCTCCAAAAACACCAAGAAGTATTATTCTCTTTCTATCCTTAGAGGCAAAAGAAGATGCAATTAAACCAATAATAATTGCATTATCTGCAGCCATAACAATATCGATAAAAACTATTTGAAAAAAAATTATTACTTTTGGGAGTAGTATTATGTCAGTCATTTAAAATAGTACTTATATTAGTATATCAGCAAATTTTAAAGTAATATTTAATCAAAATGGGTCTGTTATGCAAAAAAAAAGGTCTTGCAATTTACAAAGCATGAATGTGAAATACCTCTTTATTAATTATAGGGGGACATATGAAAATAATTAAAAAAATAAGTGTAATACTTACCTCTTTACTTATCAGTATGGGTGCTGCTCAAGCAGAGACATGGAATATGGCTCTAGCATATGGAGCAGGCAATTTCCATTCAGCAAACGCAACAGAATTTGCAAATGCTGTTACTGAAAAGACAGGTGGTAAACTTACAATTAAGACTCACCCAGGTGGTTCTTTATTTAAAGGTGGAGCTATTTTAAGAGCTGTACAAACTGGACAAACACAAATCGGTGAAAGATTTATGTCTGCTCATGGAAGTTTTGATCCATTATTAGAAGTAGATTCTATTCCTTTTGTTGCTCAAACTTACGCAGATGCTCAAAAACTTTATAAAGCTTCTAAGCCAGAATTGGTTAAAGGACTTGATGAAAAAGGACTAGTTTTCCTTTACGCAGTTCCGTGGCCAGCTCAAGGTCTGTACAGTAAAAAAGCAATTAACTCTGTAAGCGATCTTAAGGGTCTTAAGTTTAGAGCATATAACTCTGCAACAATTAGAATTGCAGAATTAACTGGTATGAAACCAACTAAACTAGAAGCTGTTGCGATCAGCCAAGCATTCTCAACTGGAATGGTTGAAAGTATGATCACGTCACCAACAACTGGTAAAAATAGTAAAATTTGGGAAAACGGTGTTAAATATTTTTATGATATTGCAGCGTGGTTTCCAAAAAACATGGTTGTTGTAAATAAAAAAGCTTGGAACAAGCTAGACGATGCAACTAAAAAAATAGTTATGAAACAAGCAGCAGTTGCTGAGAGAAAAGGCTGGAACTTATCTAAACAAGGTAATGTTGCAGATAAAAAAGCTCTAGCAGATGCTGGAATGGTAGTTGGAAAAGTTAATGCAGCTTTACAAAGTCATTTTGAAAAAACTGGTGCTACTATGGCCAAAGAATGGGCTGGTAGAGCTGGTTCAAGAGGACAAGCTGTTTTATCGGCTTATAAATAAATTTAATTTAGGCAAAAAGGCCGTATAATAGGGTACGGCCTTTATGCTTCAAAAATTAGATAAATTTTTAAATTCTTTTTATAAATTCTCAGGATACCTAGCAGCTATTTTTTTAATCTTAATTTTAGGGACTATTGTTTTAGGAATAACCTCAAGAATTTTTGGTTTTTATATTCGTGGTTTAACCGAATACTCTGGTTATAGCTTAGCATCAGCATCATTTTTAGCTCTTGCATATACATTCAATGAAAATGCCCATATTCGAATTACTTTATTTTTAGAGAAAGCCAAAGGAAAATTATTAAAATTTTTGACTTTCTGGTGCTTGGGAGTCTCCACATTTTTTTCAGGCTTTTTAGCTTTTTATTTTATTAAAATGTGGATTGTTTCAATACAACTTGCTGAGCGGAGCCAGGGTGCAGACGAAATTTTACTTTGGATACCACAAACTGGTGTGGCGCTAGGCTCGATTATTTTCTTTATCTGCATAACACATAACTTTGTAAAAATATTTATTGAAAAATCTAATGACTGAAATTTATTTAACGATTTTTTTTATCAGCGTTCTTTTATTTTTTCTTGGATCAGGAATTTGGGTTGGAATAAGTATGATTGGGGTTTCTACAATTGGAATGATCATGTTTACGTCAAGACCAGTCGGAGACGCGATGGCCACAACCATGTGGAGCATGGCATCCTCTTGGTCTTTAACAGCCCTTCCTCTTTTTGTTTGGATGGGAGAAATTTTATTTAGAACCAGACTTTCAGAAAATTTATTTAGAGGATTATCTCCTTGGCTATCAAAATTACCTGGTGGTTTAATACACGTTAACATTTTAGGCTGTGCTATATTTGCCGCTATATCTGGATCTTCTGCCGCAACTGTGGCTACTGTTGGAAAAATGTCTATACCAGAACTTAGAAAAAGAAATTATCCAGAAAGGTTTTTATTAGGAACTCTAGCTGGATCGGGGACACTGGGTCTTTTAATTCCCCCATCAATTATTTTGATTATTTATGGTGTTACTGTTGAAGAGTCTATCGCAAAACTTTTTATTGCAGGCATTATACCAGGAATTGGTTTAGCTCTTTTGTTTATGATCTATGTGGTCGGGTGGTCTCTAAAGAATAAAAAGATAATGCCAATAATAAGTGAAGATTTTTCATTTATTGATAAAATAAAACAATCTGGCCAGTTATTGCCTGTAATACTTTTAATTTTTGCAGTTATTGGATCTATTTATGCAGGTGTTGCAACAGCAACCGAAGCAGCTTCACTTGGTGTTTTAGGGGCTTTAGTATTATCTTTTTTTCAGAAAAGTTTAACAAAAGAATCGTTTAGTAAATCATTGTTAGGAGCAACCAAAACATCTTGCATGATTGCTTTTATTTTGGCTGGATCATCTTTTTTAACGTTAGCAATGGCATTTACAGGGTTACCAAAAAACTTAGCAGTCTTTATAGATACACTTGAGTTATCACCTTACATGTTGCTTCTTGTTTTAACAATTTTTTACATAATACTTGGAATGTTTTTGGATGGAATATCAGCTGTTGTTTTAACTATGGCTATAATTGAACCCATGATACGACAAGCTGGGTTCGATATGATTTGGTTTGGAATTTATTTAGTTATCGTAGTCGAAATGGCTCAAATTACTCCTCCTGTTGGTTTCAATTTATTTGTGCTTCAAGGAATGGCAAAAAGGGATATGGGCTTTATAGCCAGAAGTGCCTTTCCATTATTTTTATTAATGATTTTAGCTGTAGTTATAATAATTTCTTTTCCTCAACTGGCTTTATGGCTGCCTGAGAAAATGATTCAACCACTTAAATGAATGGATCGTAAGCCCACTGAAGTATGGCTTGCCTTTGTCTTCTTCTACAAGATAAATCATTCTTATCACAATTTTTTATAATTGCTTTTACATGTCTTGTAAAATTAAGCCATCTTTGAATTTGAATTTCATCCATTCCTTTTAATCTTCTTCCATTTGTATACCTGCAGTACCATTGAAACCAACCAAGCGGATCTTCTTTAAAAATCCATCCTTTTTTAATCCATTCTTCCCGAGGCAGTCCTGATTTAATTTTGAATCTATTTAATTCTACATCAAAATTTTTACTTAGTTTGGCTTTCTTAAACCAAGATTTTGGAAATTCTTCCATTTCTTTATCTTTAAAATATGAACCTCCAAAGACACCATGCTCTAGCATTTCTTTTGGGGTTAATTGAGGTTTGAATAATTTATAAATATCTTTTTCTTTTGGCAAAATTAATTACCTTTTTTTGATTCTAAATAATAATCAATACTACACATTTGCGGTTTGTTTGAAATGATTATTAATAAACCTCCCATAATTGCAAGATTTTTTAAGAAAGATATCATCTGCATATTATTACTAAAATCTGTGTGAAAAATTACTGTTACCGATAAAACAAATAAAAATAGAAGAGAAGCAAAGAATCTAGTTTTAAAACCCGCAATCAATATTAAAGGAATCACAAACTCAAATATTAAAGAAGGGTAAAAAAGTATTTCAGGAACTCCATAATCAGACATATATATCATCCCCTCATCAGGAGAAAAAAACTTCCTAATTGCTTCAACAATAAATAATGAGGAAATAAAAATTCTACCTAGAACTTCAACAATATGCATTTATTTTTTTTCAATTATTTCTTTTAATTCTGAATACTCTTCACAATTACAATTTTTAAGAACGGCTAACCGTTCTTTAGCTAGATCCATTCTATTAGTATTAACGTATAATTCACCTAAATATTCATTAATTCCATTATGATCGGGTTTAATTTTTAAACCTGCTAAATAATATTGTTCTGCCTCTTTTAATTTACCTGTTTTTCTTAAGGTAAAACCAAGATAATTAAGAATATCTGGATTGTTTCTATCGGTTTTGTATGCTTGTTCTAATTTTCCTAGGGCCTTAGAATATAATTTAGTAGCCCGATCGACTTTATTTTTTTCTTCTAAACTTTTAGCTTTTAAAATAAGTTTTTTTGCATCTTTATATTGATCTAAATAATTATCACTACTACTATCACTACTTGCACCATGTGATGTACCGACGTATTGCACAAAAATAAATGCAGCAATTAAAATAATAAATATTCTTTTGAACATATTGTATTTAGGCAAATTTTTTTAATTTATCCAAAGGTCTAAGCGTCACACCACTTTCTATTAGGCCACTTTTAATTGTATTTGCAGTATCAACTGCACTTTTACCATCTCCATGAACACAAATTGAATCAATTTCGCATGGGATTTGTTTACCTGAAAAACAATTTAATGATTGGGATTTAACCATTTTTATAACATGTTTTTTTGCAATTTCAGGGTCTGTAATTAGAGCGTTCGGTTTTGATCTTGAAACTAAATTTCCGTCATCTTCATAATTCCTATCTGCGAATATTTCTGCTGCTATTTTCATATTGAGTTTTTTTCCTGCTTTTTCCATTTCAGAACCAGTTGGAACAAGGAAGATCAAATCTTGATTTGCCTCAATGATGGATTTCGCAATAATATTTGCTAATTCGAAATTTTCACAAGCCATATTATTTAAAGCTCCGTGTGGTTTTACGTGGGTTACTTTCATAGAGTCTTTTTCAGCAATTTCGTTTAAAATATTAATTTGATCAATTATCAATTTCTTTATCTCTAAAGGAGGCAGGTTTAATCTTTTTCTTCCAAAATTGTCAGGGTCATTAAAAGACGGATGTGCACCAATGCTTACTCCATTTTTTTTTGAAACTTCCACAGTCTTTTTCATTGTAGGTCTATCACCAGCATGATAACCACATGCAATATTTGCAGAATTAACTATGCCCAATAGTAAAGGGTCATTTTCTGTTGAGCAAAACTTTGAAGTTTCACCAAGATCACAATTAATATTAATTTCCATATTTTAAACCTTTATATAATATCTATTATATCAATTTATGTTAAAAAAAATAACCAATATTGGAGACTGTGGCATCACTTGTGATTTTGGTGATGAAGTTAATAAAAGCACAAACAAAGAAGTAATTAAACTTTTTAACTTCATTCAACAGTCAGTAAACACCAGAAAGCTAAAAGGAATATTAAATTACACCCCATCATATAATAAATTAATTATTAATTTTGAATTAGGACAAATTAAATCACAGGAAATAATAGAATTTATTAAAAGCAGTGATTATTCAAAAATAAACTTACCTGAAAATAAAAAAATTGTTGAAATCCCAATATGTTATGATGAAGAATTTGCTTTAGATATTAAAAGATTAGAGAAAAAAACCAAATTAAACTTTAAAGAAATAGTATCCAAACATCTTGAAACAAATTTTTTCGTTTACATGATTGGTTTTGTACCAGGACAACCTTTTCTTGGAGATATTAATAAAAGTCTCTACCATGATAGGTTAGATACACCACGTGTAAAAATAAGCAAAGGATCTGTAGGTATAGTCGAAAAATTTTGTACTATATATACTTTCGAAAGTCCTGGTGGATGGAATATTATAGGAAGAACTCCATTCGAACTATTCAATATAAATAAAAAAGACACAAGCATTTTATCACCAGGTGACACTGTAAAATTTAAGTCAATATCAAAAAAAGAGTTTGGATCATTTAAAAATGAATAATTTTTTCAAAGTTTTAAGACCAGGTATTAATTCTACTTTTCAAGATCTAGGTAGATTTGGTTTACAGCATTTAGGAATTGTCGCAAGTGGCTGCATGGATCAATTAACATTTTGTACTTCAAATAAATTAGTTGGCAATAAAATATCAGAGGGAGCTTTAGAATTTGCGTATCAAGGACCATTATTCGAACTTATGGGAGAAACCGCACTGGTTGCTATCTCTGGCAAAGTTAATTTTAATATTATAAAAAAAAATGGCGAAGTAATCAAAGGAAAGGCCAATGAAAGTTTCTTAATTTCAAATGGAGAAAAGATTGATATTTTATCAACAATTAATTCTGTTTATGGTTATTTTTCAATTTTTGGTGGTTTTAAAATAGATGAGGTCAAAGGCAGTGTATCAACATTGGTAAAAGCAAAAATTGGTCCAAACAATGGTGACAAACTCAAGGTTGGTGATAAAATTTTTTTTAATAAATCTCATCAAGTGAATAAAACAAATAAAATTCAATTTGATTTTGATAAAGATAACATCATTCGAGTTATGAAAGGTTTACAAATTCATTATTTCTCAAAAAAAAGCCAAGAAGATTTTTTTTCAAAGGAATATACAGTTACAAAATTAACTGATCGAATGGGAATGAGATTAGAAGGTCAAAAACTCGAAAACACAGTCAATAAAAATATAAAATCGGAAGGGATCACGAAAGGATCAATACAAGTTCCTGGCGACGGCCAACCTATAATTCTACTTTCAGATCACCCAACAATTGGCGGATATCCAAAAATTGCAAATGTGATCACAGCTGATTATGATAAATTAGTTCAAAAAATCCCTGGTAAAACTATTAAATTCAAATTGGTCGATTTGCCCGTTGCAGAAAAAGCTTTTCAAGACTATGTAAGAAAATTCTAAATGAATTTTGTTTATAAAATACCTGGGCCTTTACTTATTCTTACAGGTGGATTTTGTTTAAGTTGGGGTGGGCTAATTTTAAGATCTTTCGAAAGTGCAAGTATCTGGCAAATTCTTTTTTATAGATCAATATTCTTTCTCTGGGTTTTAATTGCTTTTATCTTACTGACTTATAGAAAAAAAACATTTAAAAAAATTAAAGAAGCTGGAGTACCTGGTCTTATAGGTGGAGTGTTTCTATCAACTAACTTTGTTGCTTATATGTATTCTATGATGGAAACGACTGTTGCTAATGTTGTTTTTATTATTAGCACTCAAACAGTTTTTTTACCGATAGTAGCTTATATTTTTTTAAAAGAAAAAATTTCGCCACGAGGATATGTTGCGATTGTATTAGCAATGATCGGCGTAACTTTGATGATTGGTGACTCACTAGGTACAGGATCTTTAAAAGGAAATTTAGCTGCTTTAACAATTCCAATTAACTTTTCAGTTCTAGTTTTAATAATTCGAAAATACCCAAAAGTAGATATGATACCTGCAATATTTTATGCAGGTATATTGAGTTGCCTATATGGTTTATTTTTACTTGAAGATATGGTCATATCTACAAAAGATATTTGGTTATCTTTTTTACTTGGTGTTCCACAATTAGCTTTTGGTTTTATTTTTATCACAATAGGTTCTAGAACAACCCCAGCAGTGATGGTTGGTTTGTTAATGCTTATGGAATCTATATTTGCTCCAATATGGGTTTGGCTATTTTTTAATGAAATACCACCAGTAAGTGTACTTATTGGTGGAATAATTATTCTTTCAGCCGTAGTTATGAAAAGCTTGGATTATAAAAAAGTATAATTTATCTAAATTTTGTGTTATAAAAAAAAAATAACGGGAGAGACTATTTAAATATAGCGCCGAAGGAGCAACCTCCCTGGAAACTCTCAGGCAAAAGGACCGTTATTGTAATAACTCTGGAAAGCAGGCATAGCCTCACCGAAGGAGTAAATCTCTCAGGTTCTTAGACAGATGGGGAAAAAAAGGGTTATTACAAAATGGAAAAAACAGCTTTATATAATTTTCATAAAAACTCAGGAGCTAAGTTCGTTCCTTTCGCTGGTTATGAGATGCCTATCCAATATAAAGATGGCATAGTTAAAGAACATATAAATACAAGACAGTTCGCAGGTTTTTTTGATGTATCACATATGGGGCAGTTTTATGTCTCTGGAGGCCGATCAACAGAACTTAGTTTAGAAAAAATCATACCGTTAGATTTTAAAGAAATTAAGATGAACCAGTCTAAATATTCCTTTTTAATTAATGATGAAGGAGGAGTTATAGATGATCTTATTATAACAAGAGTTGAAAATGGTTTTAATATTATATTGAATGCAGCTTGCAAGGATAACGATATTAAAGAAATTGCAAAGTGTCTAAATTCCGAAAGTAAATACGAATTAAGAAAAGATTTATCTCTTATAGCTTTACAAGGTCCTAAAGCGGAAATAATTCTAGAATCAATTATTAAAGGTGTAAAAGAACTCAAATTTATGAATGGTAATTATTTTAAATTTCTTGAAAAGAAAATTTATATAACTCGTTCTGGTTACACTGGCGAAGATGGTTTTGAGATTTCAGTTCCAAATGTAATTGTTGAAAATCTTATCAAACTACTTACAGATAAAGACGCTAAACCTATAGGTTTGGGAGCAAGAGATACACTTAGATTAGAAGCGGGTTTATGTTTGTATGGTCATGAATTAAATCAAGAGATTAATCCGATTCAAGCAAATTTAAAATGGGCAATTTCAAAAAAAAGAAGAGAGACAGGAGGATTTAAAGGCTGGGAAAATATTAAAAAAGATTTACAAAACGGAGTTTCTAAAATTAGAGTTGGCGTTAAACCAGCAGGTAAAATTATCGCAAGGGAAGGTACAAAAATTTATTCTAATACTGGTGAGGAAATAGGAATTATAACGAGCGGTACATATGGACCAAGCGTAAATAGTCCAGTTGCCATGGGATATGTAAAAAGTAAATTTTCAGAAATTGATAATAAAATTTTAATAGAGGTAAGAGGAAAAAAGCATGAGGCCAAAGTATCCAAATTACCGTTTTATAAAAAGAGTTATGTCAAATAGGAGGATATATGAGTGAAAAAAAATATTCAAAAAAACATGAATGGATCATGTTAGACGGTGAGTCTGCAACTGTAGGCATTAGCAAGCATGCAACAGAAATGCTCGGTGATATCGTTTTTGTTGAATTGCCAGAGAAAGGTAAGAGTTTAAACAAAGAAGAAAAAGCTGCTGTAGTAGAGTCCACAAAGGCTGCGAGCGATGTTTATACACCAGTATCTGGAGAAATTATGGAAACAAATCAACCAATTGTTGATGACCCATCAAATGTAAATAAAGATCCAGAAAATAATGGTTGGTTCTTTAAAATAAAAGTTAAAGATAAATCAGAGTTAGATTCTTTAATGAGCCAGCCAGATTATGAAAAATTTGTAAAGGAAAATCCAAATTAATATGATAGACGATACTTCAAAAGAATTTATTAGTAGACACATTGGTCCAAGCACTGAAGATCAAATAGAGATGTTAAAAGCAATATCTTCAAAATCAATTGATAATTTAATTGAGAATACTGTTCCAAAGAATATTTTAATTAAAGATGAACTTAAAATTGATGAGCCAATGTCAGAGAATGATGCTCTAAAAAAATTGAAACTTTTGTCAAAAAAAAATGAAGTTTTCCGTAATTTTATAGGCATGGGTTACTATAATACTGTTACCCCAAATGTTATTTTAAGAAATATACTGGAGAATCCTGGTTGGTATACTTCTTACACTCCATACCAACCTGAAGTAGCCCAGGGAAGATTGGAAATGCTTATTAATTTCCAACAAATGATAATGGATTTAACTGGTATGGATATAGCAAATGCTTCGTTATTAGATGAAGGAACTGCTGCCGCTGAAGCAGTGGGTTTGTGTCAAAGATTAGACAAAAATAATTCAAAAAAGATATTTGTATCAAGCTCATGTAACCCTCAAACAATTGATATAATTAAGACAAGGGTTGAGCCATTCAATATAGAGCTAATTATTGGTGATGAGGAAAAAATTTTAAAAGGTATTAAAGATAAAATTATTTGTGGTGTTTTAGCTTACCCTGGAACTTTAGGTGAAATTAAAGACCCCAGTGAATCTATTAGCTTAATTCATAAAAAAGAAGGTAAAGTAATTATTGTTAGTGATCTGTTATCTTTAACAAGACTTAAAACCCCAGCAGAACTTGGGGCAGATATTGCTGTTGGAAGTGCACAAAGATTTGGAATACCTATGGGTTATGGAGGTCCACATGCAGCGTTTTTTGCAACTAAAGAAGAATTTAAAAGATCTATGCCAGGTAGAATTATTGGAGTATCAGTTGATAGACATGGGAAAAAAGCGTTCAGGTTATCTCTTCAAACAAGAGAACAGCACATAAGAAGAGATAAGGCTACAAGCAATATTTGTACTGCTCAAGCACTACTTGCAATTCTTTCAGCTGCTTATGCAATTTATCATGGACCTGAAGGAATTTTAAAAATAGCTAATAGGACATCAAAGTTAGCAAAAATATTTGCTGATGGACTGAAATCAGGTGGTTATCAACTACACTCCGAAAATTTTTTTGATACAGTTACTGTCAAAACAAATGAGAAAACAGACACTATAAATAACAAGGCCTTATCAGAAAAAATTAATTTAAGGGTAGTAGATAAAAATACATTATCTGTAGCTTTTGATGAGGTTAAGAGAGTTGATCATGTAAATATTCTACTAAAAATATTCGGAATAAAAAAAACATTTAGTAATACTGATAAAGTTGATTTAACTAATTTACCAAAAAATCTTTTAAGAACATCTAAATATCTGACTCACCCTATTTTTCATAAATATCATTCAGAAACTGAGATGCTTCGTTATTTAAAAAGATTAGAAGATTGTGATATTGCTTTAAATAGATCTATGATTGCACTTGGTTCATGTACGATGAAGTTAAATGCTACAGCGGAACTTATCCCTGTGACTTGGAAAGAATTCTCATTACCACATCCTTTTGTGCCCCAAGATCAAATGAAAGGGTATAAGGTTTTATTTAATGATTTAGTTAATGATTTGAAGGAAATCACAGGTTTTGATGCAGTTTCCCTTCAACCAAATTCAGGTGCTCAAGGAGAATATTCAGGATTAATGACAATACGTAAATTTCATTTGAATAATAATCAAAAAAATAGAAATGTATGTTTGATACCAGAGTCAGCACACGGTACAAATCCTGCAAGCGCACAAATGTGTGGTATGAAAGTGGTAGTTGTTAATTGCGATGAAGAAGGCAATGTTGATTTAATAGATTTAAAAGATAAGGTAAATAAGTATTCAAAAGATTTAGCTGCTCTGATGGTAACCTACCCATCAACACATGGAGTATTCGAAGAAAAAATTAGTGAAATTTGTGATTATGTTCACAAAGCTGGCGGTCAAGTTTATATGGATGGTGCAAACCTTAACGCACTAGTTGGTATTGCAAAACCCGGAAAATTTGGACCAGATGTTTGTCATATTAACTTACACAAAACTTTTTGTATTCCACATGGAGGAGGAGGGCCAGGCATGGGTCCAATCGCATGCGCGAAACACTTAAAAGATTTTTTACCAAATCATAACATTACTAAAAATAATAGATCCGAGAAAAGTTTAGGCTCTGTATCTGCTGCGCCATGGGGAAGTGCGAGTATATTACCAATTTCCTGGATGTATATAAAGATGATGGGAGCTGAAGGTTTAAGAAAAGCATCTGAGGTAGCAATTTTAAACGCAAATTACATATCAAAAAAATTATCTAATCATTATAAAGTTCTCTACAAAGGAAAAAATGGAAATGTTGCACACGAATGTATTATAGATCTTAGACCAATAAAATCTAAATCGGGAATTTCAGAGGAAGATATCGCCAAAAGATTAATAGATTACGGTTATCACGCCCCAACAATGTCCTGGCCTGTTGCTGGAACATTAATGATTGAACCAACAGAGAGTGAAAATCTGTCAGAGATAAATCGTTTTTGTAATGCATTAATATCTATTAAAAAAGAAATTGACAAAGTTGATAATGGTAGTTTTGATAAGAAAGACAATCCTTTGAAAAATGCCCCACACACACATCTTGAGCTTAGTGGAGATGAATGGAAACACTTATATAAAAGAGAAGAAGCAGCATTTCCAAATGAATATTTGAAAGATAATAAGTTTTGGCCACCAGTTGGAAGAGTTGATAATGTTTTTGGTGATAGAAACTTAGTTTGCTCTTGTCCAACTCTTCAAGAGTATAAAGAAGATGCAGCTTAAATATTAAATGAAAATTGCAGTTATTGGTTCAGGTATATCAGGTCTGTCAGCTGCTTATTACTTATCAAAAAAATATAAAGTAGATCTTTTTGAAAAGGAGGATCATTTTGGTGGACACTCATATACATACGACATAAATGAGAATGATAAAAAAGTTCCTGTAGATCTTGGATTTATAGTTTTTAATAAATTAACTTATCCAAATTTAATAAATTTTTTTAATGAACTAAAAGTTCCATACGAAAAAAGTGATATGTCTTTTTCAGTTTCTGTAAAAGACTCATCAATTGAATATGGCGGAACAGGTTTTAACGCGTTATTTGCAAGAAAAAATAATTTATTTAATTTTAATTTTATTAAAATGATTTATGAAATTATATCTTTTTATAAAACAGCACCAATTTTACTGAAAAAAGATTTGAAAAATTTGACCTTAGGAAATTATTTAGATAATTCAAAACTCTCAAAATATTTTATAAATTACCATATTGTTCCAATGGTAGCAGCAATTTGGTCAATGCCCATTTCAAAAGCGAGAGATATACCTTTTGAATTGTTTTTAAATTTTTTTAACAACCATGGACTTTTTAAATTAAAAAATAGACCTCAGTGGTATACTGTTACAAATAGAAGTAGAGCTTATGTAACAAGAGTCTTAGAAAAAATTAGTGGAGATTATTTAAAAAACTATAATATAAAAAAAATAGTAAGAAGTGAGGACAATGTTAGAATTTTCACACAAAATGACGGCGACCATAGAGATTACGATCATGTTGTTTTATCTTGTCATGCAGATGAAAGTTTAAATATTATTGATAAACCAACAATAGATGAAAAAAAAATTCTTAGAGAATTTTCTTATATTTCAAATACCGCATATCTTCACACAGATACAAATTTGATGCCAAATAAAAAAAATGCTTGGTCGAGCTGGAACTCAATTTCTACAAAAGATTTATCTCACACATGTATTACATACTGGCTAAATAAGCTGCAAAATTTAAAAACAAAAGAGAATTATTTTCTGACTTTAAATCCAATATTTGAAATTAAAGAAAATAAATTAATAAAAAAAATTAATTTTACACATCCTTATTTAAATATTAAAAGTTTTAAGACACAAACTAACTTAAATACCCTTCAAGGTAAAAATAGGACCTGGTTTTCGGGTAGTTATTTTGGTTACGGTTTTCATGAGGATGGGTTAAAATCAACTTTAGAAATGATAAATCAATTTGAAAGAAGAGATGGAGACTTGTATATACAAAGGCATAGTTACGCATCGGAGATTTAAGCCGAAAAGACATTTTTTTAATTACAAAACCTTTTCTGTCTTTTTTGATTTAGATGAATTAAAAGATTTAGAAAAAAGGATTTCGATATTTTCCCTTAATAAGTTTAATCTTTTTAGTTTCTACAATAAGGATCATGGAAATAGAGATGGCGGCGATATTAAAAACTGGGTTAAGAATAATCTAAATAAATTTAACATTAACTTTAAGGTATCAAAGATCAAACTTTTATGTTTTCCACGTATTTTTGGTTATGTATTTAATCCACTAAGTATTTTTTATTGCTACAACGAAAAATCTGAATTAAGAGCAATTCTTTATGAGGTAAAAAATACTTTTAATGAACAACACACTTACATTTTTCAGGTAAAAAATAATTCTAAAATTATCACACAAAGTTGTAACAAAAAGTTTTATGTATCACCATTTATGGAAATGGAGACTTCTTATAATTTTAGATTGTCAGAACCTAAAGAAACTTTAAGTGTCTTTATAAAACAAAAAGATATTGATGGAATGTTGCTTTCAGCGTGTCAAATTGGAAAGAAAGAGCAGATATCCACAAAACGATTACTGGTTAACTTCCTCAAACACCCAATGATGACAATTAAAATTATAATGGCGATACATTTTGAAGCATTAAGACTGTGGAGGAAAGGGGTTAAGTTAGTAAAGAGAAACACCAAAATGAAAAACAATCTTTCTTTAGAAAAATGATATTCAGTCCATATAAAATCTCTGAAAATTTTGTTCTAAAGAAATTGAATTATATTAAAGATGGAAAGCTTACAGTAGAAAACTACGATGGAAAAATATATCAATTTGGTAACCAAGAAAGTTCTTTAAGTGCGAAAATTAAAATCCACAATCCAAATTTTTATTTTAATATAATAAGGGGAGGTAGTACCGCTTTAGCAGAGAGTTATATTAGAAACGAATTTGAGACTTTAAATTTACCTTCTTTAATTGAGCTAACTGCAAAAAATATAAATATAACCCATGAATTTTCAGGAATATTTAATATTTCAGGTATAAACAGTATTTTTAAAAAACTTTTTATATCAAACACAAAGAAAAAAAGTGTTGAAGATATTTCAAAACATTATGACTTAGGTAATGAATTTTTTTCTACCTGGCTAGATAAAACATTAACCTATTCATGCGGTATTTTTGATAAACCTGATCAAGAATTAGAAAAAGCTCAAATTAATAAATACAATAAACTTATAAATTTAATACAACCAAAACCGGGAGATAAAATTTTAGAAATAGGATGTGGATGGGGTGGTTTTGCAGAACATCTTGCAAAAAATTATGATGTTCAACTTGATTGTATCACGATCTCACAAAAACAATTTGAGTTTACAAAAAAAAGAATAAACCTTTTAGGTTTACAAAATAAAGTTAAAGTGAAGTTTTTAGACTATAGAGATTTAAAAGATAAATATGATGCAATAGCTTCTATAGAAATGATTGAAGCAGTTGGAGAAAAGAATTTGAATAAATATTTTAAAACAATTAAGAATAATCTTAAACCGAACGGGGTTGGTGCTATTCAAGCAATTATTATTAAAGATGAACTTTTTGATAGATACAAAAAAAATCAGGATTTTATACAAAAATATATTTTTCCAGGAGGTTTTTTACCTTCCTTAAAATCAATAAAAGATTATACAAAGAAAACTGGTTTAACTTTAAGAGGATGTGATTCTTACGGAATACATTACTCGCATACATTGAGCAAATGGAGAGAAAACTTTATAGGTTCTTGGAATAATATTTCACAGCAAGGTTTTGATAGTTCATTTAAAAAAATCTGGGACTTTTATTTTTCTTATTGCGAAGCCGGTTTTAGAGCTAAAAATATTGACTTAATACAGTTTTCATTTAGGAATGAATAAAAAATGAGATATATTTTAACTTTATTTTTAACATTATTTTTAACGAATTGTGTAGCAGGAATGAAACCAGAAGACTTTAAAGATCAGGAACCAAAACTTATAATCGAGGAGTTTTTAAAAGGAAACGTCAAAGCTTACGGAGTGCTTCAGAATAGAGGCGGTAAAGTAACAAGACAATTCTCTGCAGATCTAAATGGTAAATGGGATGGAAATCAATTGATATTAGATGAAAAATTTAATTGGTCCGATGGCGAAGTTCAAACAAGACAATGGAAGATAATTAAAAAAGATGAGCATAATTACGAAGGTACGGCATCAGACGTTGTTGGCACAGCAAAGGGCTTCTCATATGGATCCGCTTTTAAATTAGAATATGTTTTGCTAGTCCCAGTTAAAGGAAAAGAAATTAAAATTACTTTTGATGATTGGATTTTTAAACAAAGCGACACCGTTGCTATCAATAGAGCTAAAATGACAAAATTTGGTATTAAGGTTGCAGAGCTCACTGTTGTATTTGTTAAAAATTAACGATTAACAAATTTACTAATCAAAAAATTATAAACTCTATTTGGTAGTATTTGAAAAATCTTATAAATAAAAGCTATCTGTGGTGGAAATATTATTTCAAAAGATTTTTTATTTACTAATCCATCATAAATTTTATCAGCCGCATAATTTGTATCTTTTAAAAAAGGCATTTTAAATTCATTCTTATCTGTTAAAGCTGTTTTGATAAATCCTGGTGATATAAGGGATACTCTCACATTAAATTTTTGAAAATCAAAATAAATTCCTTGGGTAAAATTATTTAAAGATGCTTTTGATGCAGTATATCCAGACGATTTAGGTAAGCCTCTATACCCTACTGGCGATGAGACAATTGAAATATGTCCGTTTTTCTTATTTTGAAAATACTCTTGAACTGCTTTAACACACCCAACTACACCTAAAAAATTAACCTCCATCACTGTTTTTACATTTTCTACGCTTAGACCTTTTTCCGACTTCCTTTCGTAGGTGCCAGAACTAAAAATACAAAGATCTATATCTTTAAAGTCTTTTAATATTTTATTAAATGTTTCTTGAGTTTTATTTGATTCAGTCACATCCATGGGATAAGCAAAAATATTCTCGTTTTTTGCCATTTCATTTAATAGATTTTCTCTTCTAGCAGAAATTGCAACTTTCCAATTTTCTTTTGCAAATTTTTCAGCAACAGCCTTCCCAATACCACTACTTGCACCTGTTATCCAAACTTTCTTTTGGTTATTACTCATGATAAATTATATCTCATATTAATGTTTAATAATAAATACTTATCTTTATTTTTAATAGTTTTAATTACATTTATAGCATCTGCAATAGGTGGAGTTGTAACATCAATTTTTAAGGAACCTTGGTATTCACAAATAATTCGACCATCATTTAGCCCGCCATCATGGGTTTTTGGCCCCGTATGGACGACACTTTACATATTAATGTCTGTAGCAATTTGGTTTAACTGGATTTCCTATCGGAACAAGAAAACATTGAACATTTATTTCATTCATATAGTTTTTAATTCGCTGTGGAGCATAATTTTTTTTGGCTTTCATCAAATTTTATTATCTGTGTTTAATTTGTTAATAATTTTATTTTTTATTGTTTGGCTAATGATAATTTATTATAAAACTACTAAACTTAGCTTTTTACTAATGACTCCATATTTGTTATGGTCCTTTTTTGCATTTTTACTAAACGTGAATATTTTTTACTTAAACTAAATAAAATAATGAATTATTAAACTATGAAATCGAATTTTTTAAAAAGAATTTTTAGAGCAATAAAAATTGATCCTGAACTTTACGAAGAAGTTGAACACGATAAATCTGCAACCTTTCAGGCAGCGTGTGTAGTTGTATTGTCAAGCTTAGCAGCAGGTGTCGGAGCTATACATTTAGGAGCAACAAGTCTCTTTTTAGGTCCATTAATATCTTTAGCTAGTTGGTACTTCTGGGCATTTTTGATTTTTATTGTTGGAACAAAATTGTTTCCAGACAAACAAACAAAAAGTGATCATGGAGAACTACTTAGAACAATTGGTTTTTCCAGTGCTCCTGGAATAATTAGAATATTTGGTTTCACCCCTGAATTAATGACAGTAACATTTATTGGCTCCTCATTTTGGATGTTGGCTTGCATGGTAGTTGCTGTTAGACAAGCTCTTGATTATAAAAGTTTGTGGAAAGCACTTGGTGTTGTAGTGTTGTGTTGGTTTATCCAAGCTATTTTATTGTTTTTAATACTAATTGTTTTTAATAGATAAAACTAGATTTTTGTTGGATTGGGTTTGTTTTTGTAAACCACCTCAGGATCAAATTTTTTCTTTTTTTCTTTAAAATCTATTTTAACCTTTTCGGTGTTTTCAATCTTTCCAAGAGTAATTGATCTATAAAAACAGGATTTGTAACCAACGTGGCAACTTGCGCCATCGCCTATGTCTACACTCATCCATATAGAGTCTTGATCATCATCTATTCTCATCTCAACAACTTTTTGAACAAAACCACTTGTTTCACCTTTGTGCCAAACTTCTTTTCTTGATCTACTCCAATAATGAGCTTCTTTAGTTTCAATAGTTTTTTTAAGAGCTTCGGAATTCATGTAACCTTGCATTAAAACTTCCTTGGTTTTAAAATCAGTTGTTATGATAGGTATAAGACCATCATTGTTAAATTTTGGTGAAAGCAAATTACCCTCCTCAATATCCGCGACATTTTCTCTTTTTTTAAACATTTGATTAGTTATATAAAACTATAATAAGTTTGCAGTTTGCATTAATAATTTTTATTATATATTAATTTTGTTATTTATGAAAATAGTTAAAAATACAGATAATGCAATTTTAAAAGATAAATCAGAAGTTTCAGACAAAGAAGCAGAGGAAGCTTTTAGAACTATATTGCGATGGATCGGTGAAAATCCGAACAGAGAGGGGTTGTTAGAAACTCCAAGAAGAGTAACAAAAGCTTATAAAGAATATTTTAAGGGATATAATCAAGAAATTACCTCAGAGTTATTAAAAACTTTTGGTGACGTTAATGGTTACGATGACATGGTACTACAAAAAAATATTTCTGTTCAGAGTCATTGTGAGCACCATATGGCACCAATTATTGGAGTAGCCCATGTTGCTTACATACCAAAAAAAAGAGTAGTAGGTTTAAGCAAGCTAGCAAGAGTTGTTGAAGTTTATTCTAAAAGATTACAAACACAAGAAAGATTAACTATGCAGATTGCAAAATCTCTAATGGATGGTTTGGATGCCCATGGAGTTGCAGTTACAATAGACTCAACTCATCAATGTATGACTATGAGAGGTATTAAAAAAGAAAAAGCAACTACAATCACAAATTATTTTTTAGGTAAATTTAAAGACGATCTTAGTTTTCAGAATAGATTTTTGAAACATATTTCTGATAAATAATTAGTCATCATCTTCATCTCTCCAATTATCTAAATAGAATTTATAACAAGCATAAGTTACTGCTACTATTCCATAACAAAAAGCAAATAATAAACCATCTTCTTTACCTAAATAATTCCAGCTAATTTGGAAAACTAATATAGGAGAAATTAAAATAATGAGAATTATACTTAATCTTATATAATAAGGAAATTTTTGCTTCATAATTAATCTTATATTCCCAAAAAATAATTTGTCATATTAATTTGTCACATGTAAGATGAAACATGCCAAAAAGTTTCAAAGCCATTGTAATTGATAACAAAGACGAAAAATTCACTCGAGAAGTAAAAGATTTAAATGGCGATCATTTAAAAGATGGAAATGTTTTAGTCAGAATAGATTTTTCTAGTTTAAATTTTAAAGATGCATTGATATTAAATAATGGTGGAAGAATTGTTAAAAAATATCCCTTTGTTCCAGGCATAGATTTTTCAGGAACTGTTGAGGAATCAGAAGATGAAAAATTTAAAAAGGATGATAAAGTAATATTAACTGGATTTAGAGTAGGAGAAATTTATTATGGAGGATTTTCTCAATACGCAAAAGTAAACTCGGATTTTCTTGTAAAACTACCAAAAGATTTAACAAATAAAAAAGCAATGATGATGGGTACCGCTGGTCTTACAGCTTTGCTATGCTCTTTTGCGGTAAAAGCTAAAGAAGAACTTTTAATGGGATCCAAAGTTAAGGATGTTTTGGTAACTGGAGCAACGGGTGGAGTCGGTAGTTTCGCTGTCATGGCTTTATCAAAAATGGGTTATGATGTTCATGCTGTAACTGGAAAAAAAAACAAACACGATTATTTAAAGAAACTAGGGGCTAAAAATATTTTAGACAGAAAAGAATTTTTAGGTGAAAGTAAACTTTTGGAAAAGGGCCTGTGGGACTGTGTTGTCGATAATGTTGGTGGAGAAGGGCTGACTAAAATTTTGGCACAAACAAAACCTGGTGGTATTGTCGCTTTACCAGGTAACGCTGGTGGCGTTAAAATTGCAACTAATACAATGCCTTTTGTAATAAGAGGGGTAAAATTATGGGGGATAGACTCCTCAGGTACTTCAGCAAGAAGAAAAGATTTTGTATGGAACGAAGTGAGCAAACTGATTGATTTTACTATGATTGAAAGCTCAATTAAGGAAGTATCTTTAAATGAATTACTGAGTGAATTTCCAAAAATGCTTAAAGGTGAATTGACCGGTAGAATTCTGGTAAATCCCAACAAATAAAATATGGACTGGGATAAATTAAAAATTTTTCATGCAGTAGCTGAGTCTGGAAGTTTTACAAAAGCCTCAACAGTATTAAATTTAAGCCAATCTGCAATAAGCAGACAAATTCAAACTTTAGAAAATGAACTCAAAATCCATCTCTTCGAGAGACACGCTAGAGGTTTAGTTTTGACTGATAATGGAGAGTACTTATATAAAACAGCACACGAAGTAATATCAAAATTAAAAGATGTAGAGGCCACATTAAGCGATGAGAAAGATAAGCTTAATGGCAAACTTACTATTACTACTGTTGTGAGTTTTGGAACAACTTGGTTAACACCAAGAATAAAAGAGTTTATGGCGCTTCATCCAGAAATAGAAATTGAACTTATATTTGATGATAAAGAGTTAGACCTAAGTACTCGTCAAGCTGATGTAGGAATTTTTATGAGGAGGCCAAAACAATTAAATTATATTCAAAAAAAATTGATAGATCTAAACTACCATATTTATGGTTCAACAAAATATTTGGAAAAATATGGTCATCCAAAAAATATAAAAGATTTAGATAAGCATAAATTTATTACATATGGTAGAGGAGCACCATCCCCTGTATTCAATCCTGATTGGGCATTAAAGTTAGGTTCCAAAGATAAAAAAAAGAGAAAACCAGTTATGAAAGTAAATAGTGTTTATGGATTACTTTTAGCTGTACAAAGTGGAGTCGGTCTTGCTGCTCTTCCAGATTATATGACAGCCAATGTTTCAAATATTGCAAAA
Source organism: uncultured Pelagibacteraceae bacterium (assembly GCA_902573425.1). Taxonomy (GTDB): domain Bacteria; phylum Pseudomonadota; class Alphaproteobacteria; order Pelagibacterales; family Pelagibacteraceae; genus Anoxypelagibacter. The sequence continues at coordinate 19,951 of CACGJO010000001.1, read as the reverse complement.
GTCTTACCTGAAATTGAAGGACCTTTAACCGAAACTCATTTTGTTTATCCTCAATCATTAAAAAATGTTGCTAAAGTAAAAGCTTTTAGAAATTTTCTACTTAGTAAAGTAAGTGAATGGAAATTTTAATTAATATGTTTCGGCTTTTATTTTTAGTTTAGCGCCTTCTTCAATTGAAAGATTTTTCTGATTTAAAACACCTTCAACTTCTGCTGTAGATTTTATTTTTATCAGATCAGAATTGACGTTCCCATTTGAAGTCCCACCAAGACTTGCATCAGTTGAGCTTATATTTCCATTGATCTTTGATCCAGAGTGTGTCTGCAACTTATCTGCTGTAACATCACCATCTATTTTGGCATCAATAACCAATCTTTCTTTTTCAATTATATCTCCCTTTATTGTCACATCAGAGAGAAGTACTGTAGTTTTTTCACTCATAATTTTATAATACAATTATAAGTTGATAAAATCAAACATTTTAAATACTTAACCTAAAGATAATGTAGTAAAAATTAAATATCTAACTAAATGATACCTTTAAAAGATGATAATCCAACAAAAGGCAGACCAATAGTAAGTTACGGAATTATTGGATTTTGCATTTTAATATTTTTAGCACAAACAGGTTTAAGCGAAACAGAGCTTCGAGATTTTACATATTCATATGGGCTTATACCTTCTGTTCTAATGGGAGTAGATCAACTTCCAAATGATCTTTATAGAATTTCACCAATCGGGACAATTTTTACTTCAATGTTTATGCATGGTGGTTGGATGCATTTAATTGGAAACATGTTATATCTTTGGATTTTTGCTGACAATATAGAGGACGATTTAGGTACTTTAAATTTTGTAATTTTTTATTTTGTTTCAGGTATTGGAGCTGCGATGGCCCAAGTACTTATGGATGTTAATTCTCAAATACCAATGATAGGTGCTAGTGGAGCAATTGGAGGAGTATTAGGCGCCTATTTAATTAACTATCCTAATGCTAGAGTATTGGTTTTAATACCTTTTGGATTTTTTAGCCAGTTAATCAAAATTAGAGCTCTTTACGTTTTGGGTTTTTGGTTTATTTTACAGTTTGTAAATTCATTCCTAACAGCCTCTTCCAGTGGTGGAGGAGTGGCATATGCCGCACATATAGGTGGTTTTATAACTGGTGTTGTTTTGATATTATTTTTAAATAAAAAAAGTATCAAAAAAAACTTTAATAAGAAAATCAATAAAAAACAAAAAGGTCCTTGGGAGTAATGAGTTATATAATTCCATTCATAATTTTAATAACTATAGTAGTTTTTATTCATGAGTATGGCCATTATTATTTTGCAAGAAGATATGGAGTTGCAGTAACAGATTTTTCAATTGGTTTTGGGAAAGAAATTTTTGGTTTTAATGATAAAAACGGAACAAGATGGAAATTTTGTTTAATTCCACTTGGAGGTTATGTTAAATTTTTTGGAGATAGAAATGTATTTAGTCAATCCGAGCAAGAAGAGTTGTTAAAAAAATATAATAAAGAGGATCAAAAAAAATTATTTGTTACAAAACCATTATATCAAAGATCATTAATAGTTGCCGGCGGCCCTTTAGCAAATTTTTTATTGGCTATATTGATTTTTACTTTAATTAATATTTTTGTCGGTAAAGATTTTACTCAGCCAAAAATTGAAGAAGTAACAATAAACAGCCCCGCAGAGAAAGCAGGACTAAAAAAAAACGATATAATTATTGGTATTAATGATAATAAAGTAGAAAGTATTCTAGAAGTATCAACTTATATCAATACAAATAATGCAGAAAAGTTAAAAATACAAGTACTAAGAGATCAAAAGAAAATCTCTCTTGTTGCTACGCCAGAAATAATTGATTCCAAAGATCCTTTGGGAAATTCTGTAAAGAAAAAAGTAATAGGCATCAAAATAGGGCCTGCTAACAATGAATTTAATAAAGAAAAACTTGGACCTACCAAAGCAGTATACTATGCAGTAAAAGAAATTTGGTTTGTCTCCAAGACCACAATCCAATTTGTTGGATCAATGTTTCAAGGTAAGGCAGATACTTCACAATTGGGCGGACCTATAAAAATTGCTAAAATTTCTGGTCAAGTCATGGAATTTGGAATATTAGCTTTTCTGAGCACAATAGCATACATCTCAATTAGTCTTGGTTTGATTAACTTATTTCCGATACCTCTGCTAGACGGTGGTCATTTGATGTTTTATTTATTTGAAAAAATTTTAGGAAGACCATTAAGCCAAGCAACACAAGAAGGTTTTTTTCGAATCGGTCTTTTTTTACTGCTTTCTTTAATGTTATTTACTACTTTTAGTGATTTAAAAGATTTAGGATTATTTTAATTATCATTTAGATTGTAAAAAAACCTAATAAAAACAAGGCTTTTTCACAAACACTCTATTTTGTGTTTATAAACACGGTAGCTACTATATTTTCGTTGATTTTATTGAGTTTTTGTACAAATTGAAAAAAGCAACAAAAAGGGGCTAAAATGAACAAAAAACAACTAGTAAATAAAATAGCAACGGCAATGAGCCAAAGTAAAGCTGATGCTGAGAGAATGTTCGATACTATTACTGGTATTATTCTAGATTGCCTGAAAAATGACGAAGCCGTGAAAATCGCTGGTTTTGGCACTTACAAGGTAGCTAAAAGAAAAGCCAGAATTGGTCGAAATCCAAGAACTGGAGAGCAGATTCAGATTGCTGCTTCACAAAAGGTTAAATTCCTACCTGCTAAAGGTTTAAAGGATATGTTTAATAGATAATCAGTTTAACAACCCTTAAAAACCAGGATTTTAAGGGTTGTTTTGAGCACTAACTGTCACACCCCAAAAAAACTCATAACTCACTTACCGATAAAGCACTTCTTAAAAATCTCTACTAATTTAGGGTAATTGTCTTGGAGGTATAATGAAAAAATATATAGGTTATTTCTTTGCGGGTACGGCAATTTATTTTGCTTTCGCTGGTTTAGGCTACGCCGAAACTACTGTATCTGCAGAAGTTCAATACATTTTTAATACAATACTATTTTTAATGTCAGGTTTCTTGGTTATGTGGATGGCAGCAGGTTTTGCCATGCTAGAATCAGGGTTGGTTACATCTAAAAGTGTATCAGCGATCTGTGCAAAAAATATAGGTTTATATTCAATTGCTGGAATAATGTTCTGGTTAGTTGGATACAATTTAGCATACGGTATATCGGAAGGTGGATGGATAGGATCATTCTCTTCTTGGAGTGACGCATCATCATTAGAAACTGGTTATTCTGATGGATCAGATTGGTTTTTCCAAATGGTATTCTGTGCAACAACAATGTCAATCGTATCAGGAACATTGGCTGAAAGAATTAAAATTTGGCCATTTTTCTTATTTGCAGCTATTTTAACTGGATTTATTTATCCAATTGAAATGGGATGGCAGTGGGGCGGTGGTTGGTTATCAGCTGCTGGTTTTTCTGATTTTGCAGGTTCAACATTAGTACATGCTGCTGGAGGAGCTGCTGCTCTTGCTGGAGCAATAGTACTTGGTGCTAGATCTGGAAGATTTACTTCAGGAGGTGGTGTAAAAGCTATGGCACCTTTTGCGGCTTCTTCAATTCCATTAGCAACACTCGGAGTATTTATACTTTGGTTAGGTTGGTTTGGATTTAACGGTGGCTCACAATTAGCTGCTGGAACACTCGAAGATGTAAGCTCTGTTGCAACTATTTATATTAACACGAACTTAGCTGCTGGTGGTGGAGTTATGGCCGCTGCTGTAGTATCAAGACTATCTGCTGGTAAAACAGATGTAGTAATGATGCTTAATGGCGCGATCGCTGGTTTAGTTGGTATAACAGCTGAACCTTTAACACCAAGTCCACTTGCTGCAATCGTGATTGGAGCAATAGCTGGTGTCTTAATGTACTACTCAACAAAACTATTATACAAAATGAAAATAGATGATGTTGTTGGAGCTATTCCTGCACACTTAGTAGCTGGAGTATGGGGTACATTAGCAGTTCCATTTACAAATACAGATGTAGGTTTTGGTTCACAATTCCTTGGAACAATTTCAGTAGTAATTTTTGTTTTCGTAGCATCATACATTGTATGGTCAATCATGAAAGCAACTATTGGAATTAGAATCAGTAAAGAAGCTGAAAGGCTTGGTACTGATAAGTCCGAAGTTGGTGTAATCGCTTACGGAATAAGAGACTAAATAATTCTCCTTCTTCCTCCCTTTCGTTTAGATGGAGATAAGAAAAGGCCCAGACTTAAAGTCTGGGCCTTTTAATTTATAAAGACCTTATATAATCTAAAACTTCTTGAGCATGGTCTTTTACCCTTACATTTGACCAAATTTTAAGAATTTTGCCGTTTTTAATAATTATTGTGGATCTTATAGTTCCCATGAATTTTTTACCCATAAAAGATTTTTTACCCCAAACTCCAAATTTTTTTTGAACATTTACTTTTTCATCAGACAATAATTCAAATGGTACTTTATATTTCTTTTTAAAACTTAAATGACTTTTAATATTATCTTTTGAAATTCCAACAACCTCAAAACTCAAACTTTTAAATTTTTTATATAATTTTGCGAAGTCCTTTGTCTCTAAAGTACAACCGGGTGTATTATCTCTAGGGTAAAAATAAACTACCAAACCCCCCTTAATTTTCTTGCTATCAAAAGTTTTTAAAGTTGTTGAATCTAGAATAAAGGTGGGTGACTTTTTATTTTCTTTAACTTTCATTTTCTTCCCAGAGTTTTTTCCAGTCTACATTTGGCGATAAACCATAAATTGAATTTATATTTGTAAAATGAACAGAGAGAGACGGGATAGGTGATATGCATAATTCTTTTTTATAAATGTTATGCAATGGTTTCTCAAAAGGATAGTGTTCAAATTTACACATACTAATTAACTCTTCGTAATAATTATTAATAATTTTTTTACTCATTACAAATGAACATAAAGTTTGATCTATTTTACGCCAATGTCTATTCTCACCCATAAAAACTTTAGTATCATTTGTTCCAGTATATAAATAAGGGTAATCAGTTGGACATATAATTAATTCTTTATTAATTAGTGATGAAAATTTTTCATAGGCAAATAAAATTTCTGAAACTGCATTTAATTTATGAAGATAATCATCTTCAACAAAATAAGTTAAATCTTCGCATTTTTCTTTTGATAAAATAATTGATTGATGAATATTCGACATATTAGATTTTTGATTTGAAGTAACCTCTTTATTTTCCTCATTAATTTTTTTAATTTCTTTTGAGTATCTGCTAAAATCTAAAGTCTTAATTTCAAAGTCTATTTGTGAATTATTTAAAATATTTTTTAACATATTCATTTGATCATCATGCGAATTATGATCAATTATATAAATTTTGAATTTAGTTTCTTTAAATTTAATTTTCGCATGATTAATGCTTTTTATTATCGACACCAAAGTTCTTTTTGTATACTCCTCTTTCTCTTTTTCAAAAATTCTCTTCTTGGATTGAGTAAGCATGTTTACTGTCATGCAAGTTCTCAAAATCACATCAAAAGATTTTACTTTCCTAGTAATTTTTACTTCACCCAACGGCAGAGTGATGGAACGTTTACCCGGAACACTTAAAGACTCGTTTAAACTTTTATTAGAAACTGGTGCTGTAAAGTTATTTTGGTCGATGATTTCAAATCCAAAAAATCTACATATTTTAACAAAAAATTTCGAAAATATGTTTTTTTTGTTCGGTTTTATTTCTCTCATTTAAACTATTATTATAATAGTTTATATATATAAAAATGAATATTAAATCTTCAAAAGAATTAGTTGAAAAAGCTTTAAAAGAAATTAAAACGCTAACTCCCATCGAAATAAAAGAATTAAACGAAAAAAACCAATGTACCTTAATAGATATAAGAGATATCAGAGAACTGTGGAGAGACGGAACTATAAAAGGAGCATTACATATACCAAGAGGTATGTTGGAATTTTGGTTAGATCCAAATAGTCAGTACTATAATAAAAATAAATTTTCAAAAGATAAAAAACTAATTTTATTTTGTGCGGCTGGTATGAGATCTGCTCTTGCAGCAAAAACACTTAAGGACATGGGGTATAATAATATTGCTCATGCCGAGGGTGGTTTTGGATCTTTAGCCAATCAAGGTCTTGAAATTGTTACTAAAGAAAAAAAATAGTCTATTTTTTGATTTCATCAATGGCATAAGAAAGTCTATCTTGGCCCCAAAACATTTTTTTGTTTACAACAAAAGCAGGAACACCAAAGATTTTCTTTTTTAGCGCATCATCAGTTAATTTTCTCAATTTATCTTTTACTTTTTGATCAGATACTTTTTTTAAAAAAATTTCAGGATTTAAATCAATATTTTTTAAAACTTTATTTATTACAATTGGGTCGTTCATGTTTAACCCATCCATCCAAATAGCATTAAATATTTTTTCAATAAAGTTTTTTTCTGAATTATCCTTTTCAGCAATCAAAACTCCTCTCATAAAATTTACAGTCTTTATTGGGAAGTAAGAGTTAAAATGAAAAGAAATATTTTTTTTTTTACTTACCAATTTAGTATCTTCGATCATATATTTTGATTTAAGTTTTATAAAAGCTGCTGGAGTTATACCTGCCGCATTATGTAATCCACCTAAAAATATAGGCATAAACTTAATTTTAAAAGGATTTTTTTTTTCAAGTTTTTTAATTTCTTTGTAACCAATGTAGGCATATGGACTACTAAAATCGAAATAGAAATCAATAAATTTAGTCATAAAAATTTATTTTTCTAGAATAAAAAATTCTAAACAGCCAATAAATCAAAAGACCCGTTGGTCCAGTAAAGTATGTCGTGATTAAAGAAATAATTACTAAAAATTTTGAAATTTGATATGTTTTGGCATCACTAACAATCCAGTTTCCAACAAAAAGATTAATAGATAAAAAATGAAGCCAAAAAATCAAAAGAAAAGCTTCGTTCGAAAAAAGAGCATAAAGATCATCTAAGCCCAAATATAAATTAAAAACTTCAAAAATATTTTCGCTAATAAAAATTTGATAAGAAATAAATATATAAGCTGTGGATAATAATAATGGTATGATTACTGATTTAACTAAAAAATTTGTAATTATGTGATTTGGTAAAATAATTAAAAAAAACCAACAAGGAATTACACCTATGTTTGCTATATAGTATATATTCTCGTAAGTGAGAAAATTTAAAAAACTATCAATCATAAAACTTTGTATAATATAAAAGCTATGGATCCAATATCCAATAAAAAAGATTTTGAAGACTTAACAACTAATTTAAGAGATCTAGCATACTCTTATATTGAAAAGTATAATCCTTCAAAACAACAGGTAAAAACATATCTTTTAAAAAAATATCTAAAAAAATTTCAAGGATCAAAGTCTAAAAAAGATATATCAGCTATAATTGATAAAATAGTTTCGAACTTAGAAAAAAATCGCTTAATTGATGATAGGTTATATTCCGATTCTAAAGCACGTGTATTTCTCAGACGAGGTTACTCAATTAATAAAATTGGGATGGCTTTAAGAACTAAGGGTATTGGCACGGAAAATATTAAATTAAGCATTGAAAAATTAAAAGAAGACAAACCTGATCCTGATTTCAATTCAGCAATGAAAATTTGCAAAAAAAAACGAATTGGACCTTTAAGACCAGAGGCAAACCGTGAGATTTACTATAAGAAAGACATGGGTATTTTAGCAAGATCAGGTTTTAGCTATGATATTTCAAAAAAAATACTATCTATGACCCAAAAGGAATTTAATCAATTATATAAACTTATTTAGATTTATTTTTCTTATCATTTAGTTTGAGATAATATTCAATTCTTCTTTTCATTGCATTTTTTACTAAAATAAAAAGCAAAACTCCAAAAATAGTAACAGAAAGAATTATGATAGATATTGTTTTAAACATCTAAGTTTTTACTTCTTTTAATCATTAAACTTAAATTTTTGTAATCTTCTTTTCCATATTTAAAAGGTTCATTTTCCAAAGTAGTAATTATAGCTCCAGCACCTGTAGCAACCGCATGACCAGCTGCATAATCCCATTCACACGCTCTTTCTCTTGCTGCATAAAAATCATACTCGCCTGTTGCAATCACACAAAATTTATATGAACTATGCATAGGTGTAAATGAATTAACTTTATATTGTTTCATAACCTCTAATATATTTGGAGCAGGTTTTGATGCTCCACTAACAGCAAAAACTTTTCCTTTAGTTGTTTTTTTTTGACAATTAAGTTTCGATAATTTACCTGAATCGATCATATAAGAATTATTTCTTCCATAAGAATAAAACAATCTATTCTTTTTTGGCGCACCAACTAGACCAATTACAGGTTCACAGTCCAATACTAATGCTGCATTAGTAGTATATTCATCTTGGCCAGATATATATTCTCTTGTTCCATCAATTGGATCAATTAACCAAAATGTTTTAAAAGTATTTTTCTTTGTTAAATCAACGGTTTCTTCAGAAATTATTGGAATATTAGGTGTTAATTTTTTTATTTTTTCTGTAATAATTTTATTCACTTCCAAATCTCCATTTGAGACGGGAGAGTTATCGGGTTTAGTAATTATTTTTAACCCTTTTTTGTACAATTCAATTGATTTTTTTCCAGCTTCATCAGTGGTTTCAATTAAGCCTTCAGCAATTTGTTTAAGTTCATCTGTTTTCATTATTGATTTTTTCTAAGTTAATATTATCTAAATTAATAACTTGTTTCCCAACATTTTGAAAATTTATAGTTGCCTTATTTCTTATTATTGATTGAACTTGACCGATTCCCCAGCTTTTTTGGGATGGATTAATGACAAAATTACCAGGTTCTAGATCATATTGCATAATGGAAAATTATAATTTTTTATAATATATAACAGTTTATGATTAACTCTCTAGGTATAAAAAAGTCGCCAAAAGATACTAAAATTGTAGTCGCCATGTCGGGTGGTGTAGACTCATCTGTTGTTGCTGGTCTAATGAAAGAAGAGGGTTATGACGTGACTGGGATAACTTTAAAATTATATGATGATATAAAAAGCTCTTCAAAAGGCAAACAATGTTGTGCTGGAAGAGATATTATTGACGCAAAAAGAGTTTCAGAGAATTTAAATATAGAGCACAAAATTCTTTATTACCAAAAAAAATTCAAAAAAGAGGTTATAGACTCCTTTATCAATAGTTACACCGCTGGTGAAACCCCAATACCTTGTGTTCAATGCAATCAAACTGTAAAATTTAGAGATTTGTTTAAATATGCAAAAGATCTAAAAGCAGATGCGTTAGTAACTGGTCATTATGTCTTAAGACACGAACTTGACGGTATGGGACAAATGTACAGAGCAGAAGATAAAGAGCGTGATCAAAGTTATTTTTTATTCAGCACAACCCAAAAACAACTTGATTTCCTTAGATTTCCACTTGGTAAAATTAACAAAACAGAGACTAGAAAAATTGCAACTAAATTAAATCTAAATGTAGCAGAGAAACCAGATAGTCAGGATATATGTTTTGTTCCTAATGGAGATTACGCGTCAGTAATTCAAAAATATAATCCTCAATCATATCAAAAGGGAGAAATACTGGATTTAGAAGGTAAAAAATTAGGATTCCATGAGGGAATAATAAATTTTACAATTGGTCAAAGAAAAGGGATCAAGATATCAAGTAAAGAACCTTTGTATGTAGTTGATATAAACGCAAAAAAAAATGCAATAATTGTCGGAACTCAAGATAATTTAAATATAAATAAGCTTTATCTGAGAGACTTAAATCTTTTATCTAATAAAGAAAACTTCGAAAAAGAAATTTTTATTAAAGTTAGATCGACTGGGAAATTATTAAAATCAAAAGTTGAAATTAAAAAAGATCAAGCATTAGTAAATATTTCAGAAGACGAGAAAGGTATTTCACCAGGCCAAGCTTGTGTTTTCTATTCAAAAAATAATCTAGGAGAAAGATTATTAGGAGGCGGCTGGATAGATAAAACGCTTAATAAAAAATTATCCACACAACTCACAACCCGATAAAAAAACAACCAAAAAGTGATAACATTTTTTTTTGGATATGATTTAATAGAAATGAATTGAGAGGCAACTCTCAACTGGCCAGTTAAGGAAAGGCCGAGAGGTTTAAGCTTAACGGGCAGAAAGTTCTGCAGAGTAGCGCTAAAATTGCAGAGCGGGAGGTTCGGCGGTAGCGCCTAAAACGACGAACCAAAACTTAAGTCTGCGCACCGAAAGGTGTGTAGACCTTGAGTTTAATTTTTTTTCCAAAACAGAAAAGTTAATAAATAAAATAGAATCACTCCTACAAAATAATTCCATTCTAAAGCATGTTTGAAATGAACATTCCCACTTGTTACAACTATTGGCAAGCTGAATATTGCTACAACAACTAAAATTGAAACTAATATAATTTTTAAAGTTAAAACATAATTATTGATATCTTTTATGATCATAGACTTTAATTTATAAAATTTAATTACCAAAAGTGACTGTGCAACTATTTCAAAAATAATAAAACCTAATAACACGAATCTTCTAAAAAATTTATACAAATCATAATCAAATTTAACCCCCAGTAATATTGAATGAATTATTAAAAAAATTGCTGAAAGAATGCCGAATGTTTTAAATCTATTATTTACATTTTCGGTATTTTGATATGAATTAATCAGATTATTTGTTTTTATCCAGTACATAATTAGCAGAGCAGATGCTAAAAACATTGAAGGTTTAAAAATTAAAAATGTTGGATATGTTCTTGCTGTTCTACTTATCGATACCCCTCCATCAAAATATGGAAATGTAGGACCGGACCTACCGATTTGATCAACGGTTAAAAAAGTATTGTCAAAAATTTCATAATTTACTGAAATGAATAAACAAAGATTAATTGCAATAAATGGAATTATAAATATCCATAAACTCAACTTTTTAATTTGAGTTCTATATTCCATTTAATTCGAGACTACTTTCGTTTATTTCTTTTTCTTGCTCTTCTTTTTTTTGAGCCGATTTTTCGTCTTCCTCTATGTTTTTTTGGATAACCCATAATTTACTTTTTATTATCATTTAAAAAGTTTTTTTTCAATTTAAATAATTTTAGTAAAATTTCTCTTTGCTTAACCAATTTGTATCAAAATCTGAACTAATGAACTTTTCGTGTGAGAGTATTTTTTTATGAAGGTCTATCGTGGTTGTTATACCGTCAACAACAAATTCATTCAGAGATCTCATTGTTCTTTGTATGGCCTCTGTCCTATTCCTGCCTTTGCAAATTAATTTACAAATTAAACTATCGTAATAGGGTGTAATTTTACATCCCTGAAAAATTGAACCGTCAACTCTTGTTCTAAAACCAGACGGTTGATGACAAATAGAAATTATACCTGGGCTTGGTTGGAAATCTTTTGAAGGATCTTCTGCGTTTATCCTACATTCTATAGTGTGACCTCTAGCGCTTACATCATCTTGTTTAAGAGCTGTGTCTCCTGAATGCGCAATCCATATTTGTTCTTTCACGATATCTATACCTGTTTGAACTTCAGTAACAGGATGTTCAACTTGAATTCTTGTATTCATTTCAAGGAAATAAAATTTCCCGTTTTCATAAATATATTCAACTGTACCAGCACCTTCATATCCTATTGCTTCCACCATCTTCACTGTTTTATTTAATAAATCTGATCTCGTTTTTTCATTTAATACCGGACTAGGTGTTTCCTCAATTAGTTTTTGATGTTTTCTTTGAACCGAACAATCTCTCTCATTTAAATGGACTGTTCTATTTTTTCCTGACAAAACCTGAACCTCAATATGTCTTGGGTTTTTAAAATATTTTTCAATATATACCTCATCATTTCCAAAATATTTTTTTGCTTCCAATCGAGCTAAGGAGAATAATTCATCCAATTTACTCTCATCTTCTACAATTTTCATTCCTTTTCCTCCACCTCCACCTGAGGCTTTTATTAATACTGGGTAACCTATTTTTTTACAAATTACTTTCGCATCTTTTGAATTTTTAACACCTCCATCAGAACCTTCAATGACCGGCAAACCATTTTGTTTAGCTATTTTTTTTGCTTCAATTTTATCACCCATCTTTTTTATAATATCAGAACCTGGACCAATAAATTTTACTCCGTGCTTTTGAACTATCTCAGCAAATTTATAATTTTCGGATAAAAAACCATAACCTGGATGAATAGCTTGGGCCCCAGTAACATCAACAGCCGACATTATTGCGGGAATATTTAGATAGCTATTTCTCGGTTCATGAGAACCTATACAAACACTTTCATCTGCTAAACGAACATGCATTGAGTCAGAGTCAACATCTGAATGAACCGCAACAGTTCCTATTCCCCATTCTTTGCATGCTCTTATCACTCTTACGGCGATCTCACCTCTATTTGCGATTAAGACTTTCTTGAACATTTATTATTTTAAAAGAACCAAAGTTTGTCCAAATTCAACTGCTTGACCATCCTGGACTAGGATTTTTTTAATCTCACCGTCAGCTGTTGATGGAACATGGTTCATAGTTTTCATAGCTTCGACTATCATCACTGTTTGCCCTTTTTTAATTTTTTGTCCCACCTCAACAAATTTCTTTCCTCCTGGTTCAGGAGCTAAATAAGCAGTACCTATTATTGGTGAACTTACTTTTGTCCCACTTTCTTCCTCTTTTGCTTTTGTTAAACCAGGTTTATGAGCTGTTATATTAGTGTTTGAAACTAAGTTTTTTCCTACTTTAATTTTTTTATTACCATCCTGATACTCAATTTCTGTCAATCCAAACTCATCAAGATAATTTTTAAGTTCCTCAATTAATTTTTTGTCGATTTTCATTTTTTTAATAAATTTTTTATACCATTAAGTGCCATTATATAACCTTCGATACCTAAACCACATATTAATCCATCCGCAGCTTTACTAATCAATGATTTATGCCTGAATTCCTCTCTTTTGTAAATATTTGTTATATGTAACTCGATTGTAGGTTTTTTTACTGCCAACAAAGCGTCTAAAATAGCTACCGACGTATGTGTATAACCTCCAGCATTAATAATTATACCTTGATATTTTTTTTTAGCTTCTTGAATAAAATTTACTATTTCTCCTTCAACATTGGATTGTTTAAAGTCTATTTTTAATCCAATTTTAACTGAATGAGCCTCACATTTTTTTTGTATATCTTGTAAAGAAACACTTCCATATTTGTCTTTTTCTCTAGTTCCTAGAAGGTTTAAATTTGGACCATTTATAACAAGGATTTTTTCACTCATTTTGATATAATAAAAATTAAAAATATCTCAATTATGGCAAAAATTCAATTAAATGGAAAATCAATTAAAATAAACAGCAATTCTTGCATTAAAGACCTAATCAAAAAATTTAAACTCAAGGAAAATAAGATAGCTATAGAACTAAATGGGGTTATTTTGCCAAAAAAATTTTATTCTACAAAAAAAATTAAAGATAAAGATAATATTGAAATTGTGCAATTTATCGGTGGCGGGTAGATGAAAAAAGATATTTTAAAAATAGATAATATTAAATTAAACTCACGTTTAATTGTTGGAACTGGTAAATATAAAAATTTCAAAGAAACAGCAGAAGCAGTTCGAGCGTCTGGCGCAAGCATGGTGACAGTTGCTGTAAGAAGAGTAAATATTTTAGATAAAAACAAACCAGTATTAATGGATTATTTAAATCCAAAGAAAATTATTTATCTTCCAAATACAGCCGGATGTTTTAATTCCGAAGATGCATTGAGAACTCTAAGACTTGCTAGAGAAATGGGCGGCTGGAAACTTGTTAAATTGGAAGTATTAGGAGATAAAACAACGCTTTATCCAAATATGATTGAAACTTTAAAATCTACTAAAATATTAGTCAAGGAAGGTTTTAAAGTAATGGTTTATTGTTCCGACGATCCTATAATTGCAAAACAATTAGAAGATCTTGGTGCTTCAGCGATTATGCCGCTTGCTTCACCAATTGGATCAGGTAGGGGCATAAGAAATAAATTAAATTTATCTATTATAATAAATAATTCAAAGGTTCCGGTTATTGTTGATGCAGGGATAGGAACAGCATCTGATGCCGCAATCGCAATGGAACTTGGATGTGATGGTGTATTGATTAATACAGCAATTGCTAAAGCAAAAAATCCAATTGTTATGGCAGAATCAATGAAATACGCAGTCATAGCTGGTAGAAAATCTTTTTTATCCGGAAGAATAAAAGCTCAAAAATATGGTTCGGCAAGTAGTCCGTTAGAAGGACTAATTTGATTTAATTTTTTTTCTTCTTACCCAAAGTGTCTTGCCTAAAGTCTTATTATTTTTTTTGTTATTTTTTAAATCATTAGACTCAAATTTATTTGTTTTTGGTATTTTGATAACATTATTAGATAATTTCTTTTCAATATTTTTTACACTTTCAACTTTATTTATTAGTTTTTTATTCTTATTAAATAAGTGTATTTTGTATTCTGGAATAATAAGACTATTATCTGTAACAATATTTATTTTAAACTTGTATGTTTTTTCAAAAAAAGAAATTTCATTTTTAAAAAAAGAACTCAAATAGTTATTAATTTTATCAGGCACAAAGGCAGTTATTGTTTTTGTTTTGTTTGAAAAAGCAAGCAATTCAATTTTTTTAATAATTTTTTGTGAGAATGACTCCATAGATAAGTTTGTCTCCCACTTTATGCTGCTTTCCTTCAATCTTTGACGCGTCATCTCTAATAGTCCAAAATTACTTATTCTTCCAACCTGAATTCTAGCTCTATCCAATTTTAGCTTATCTTTCATTTTTCTTTCAACAAGCCTCTTATTATGAAAGTTCATCATATCTATAAAATCAATCACAATTAAACCTGACAAATCTCTAATTTTAATTTGTCTAGAAATTTCATCTGCTGCCTCAAGATTCGTATTTAATGCTGTCTTTTCTATGTTGATTTGTTTTGTTGATTGCCCAGAGTTCACATCAATAGCAACCAATGCTTCTGTAGGATTTATAACCAAATACCCACCAGACTTTAATTTTACCAAGGGCTCAAAAATTTTATTTAAATCTTTTTCAATCCCAGCGCTATGAAATAAAGGTACTTTACCTCTATATTTTTTTACAAATTTTGAATTTCTTGGCATAAATTCTTTCATAAAAGATTTTGCTTTTTGATAACCCTCATTGCCCTCCACATGTATATATTTGGTATCATTGTCATATATATCTCTTAATGCTCTCTTAATTACATCTCCTTCTTCATGAATTAATAATGGTGCGGTTGAATTAATTGCTTTATCCTTAATATTTTCCCAAAGGCCAATTGTATTTTGAAGATCATTGTCTATTTCGTTTTTGGTTTTTCTTGCTCCGGCAGTTCTAACTATAAGTCCCATATTTGTTGGTATATCAATATTTTTCAATATTTCCCTAATTCTATTTCTATCTTCATAATTAAAAATCTTTCTAGATATTCCACCGCCTTTTGCTGTATTTGGCATTAAGACGATGTATTTACCAGCTAAAGATAAAAAAGTTGTTAGAGCAGCACCTTTTTGTCCTCTTTCTTCTTTCATAACTTGAACAAGAAGAACTTGACCAGGCCTAATTACTTCTTGAATTCTATATTTTCTTATACCGTATCTATTTTTTAATTTTTCTCTTGTTTTATCTGGCTGATCAACATCAGGTGGTTTTAATTCACTATTATTATCATTATTATTATTTAGTACAGGATCTTCAACTGTATCTTCGTCTTTATTTTCATTACTTTTTTTAAGATCTTCTCTAATTTTTTCTTCTGCCCTCTTCAACTCTTCTTTATCTTCTGTAGGTATTTCGTAATAGTCCGATTGGATATCATTGAAAGCTAGGAATCCATGTCTCTCTCTACCAAAATCTATAAATGCTGCTTGAAGGGATGGTTCAACCCTACCAACTTTCCCTAAGTAAATATTGCTTTTTAAGTTTAGGCTATTTTTATTTTCGGATTCGTATTCTTCAATATTTGATTCTGATTTAAGTACAATCCTAGTCTCTTCTGGATGCGAAGCATCAATATATAAATTCTTTTGCATGTGTTATAAAACCTGTTCATAGATATTTTGTTGTTAATTTTCATAATAATTAATAGAGTTTAATTTAAATATTTATACATTATTTTTTAGTATTATTAAATGCAATTTATATAGGTATTTTGGTGCCTTATGATAGCCAAAATATAGAGATTTATTAGAATTAAAGAAAAAAAATGAAAAAAATTTATAACGCTATATTTAAAACAATAACTTTAATATTGTTGACAACTATATTTTTGCTTTTCTCAGCTTTTTGGTATTTCTCTCATGATTTACCTGACTTTAAAAAATTAGCCGTTTACGAACCTTCGGTTTTAAGCAGAGTATATGACGATAATGGTCAACTTATTGCAGAATATGCTATCGAAAAAAGACTTTTTATACCTTACGAAGCAATACCCGATAAAGTAATATTTTCTTTTTTGTCTGCTGAAGATAAGAATTTTTTTGATCATCCCGGTATAGATGCAAGAGGAGTATTTAGAGCAATTTTAAGTAATATAAGCAATGTGTTATCTAATAAAAGATTAGAGGGTGCATCAACTATAACACAACAGGTCGCTAAAAACTTTTTACTCACTAATGAGGTATCTCTTAAGAGAAAAATTAAAGAGGCGATTTTAGCGTTTAGAATTGAAAAAGCTTATACCAAAAAAAGAATTCTTGAATTATATTTAAACGAAATTTACTTAGGACAAGGAACATATGGAGTTGCATCTGCAAGTCTAGAATATTTTAACAAATCAGTTAAAGAACTTAATTATAATGAAGCTGCACTTTTAGCGGCACTTCCAAAAGCACCAAGCAAATACAATCCTTATAAATCAAAATCATTAGCTAAGACCCGAAGAAATTTAGTTTTAAATAATTTAATGGAAAACGGCTACATAACCAATAAAGAATATAAACAGTTTGAACAAAAAGAAGTTATATTAAACAAAAGAAAGATTTTACTTTTAAAAGAGGCAAAATCTTATACTGAGGAAATTAGAAGAATAGTCAAAACCGACTATGGTTTTAAGAAATTATATTCAGAGGGCTTATCTATTACATCTCCATTGAATGGAAAATATCAAATTGCCGCTTTAAATGCTTTAAGATATGGCATCGAGTCCTACGATAAACGCCATGGGTGGAGAGGTCCAATTACCAACACAAAAACTAATACTGAATGGAAAAATAAGTTACAATCACTCGAAATTGATGAAACTTTAAATTGGGAGATCGCAGAAGTTACAAATATTGATCAATTCGTTTCAGAAATTAAAATATTAAAAAGTAATAAAATTAGAAAAATCTTTTTTAAAAACCTAAAGTGGACCAAAAAAAAGAATTTTAAAGAGCTCTTTAGAGTAGGGGACGTAATTTTTGTAAAAAAGATTGAAGATAAGTGGGTATTAAAACAATTGCCAATTGTTAACGGAAGCATAGTAGCGATGAATCCACATAACGGTAAAGTGAAAGCATTAGTTGGTGGCTATAGTTTTGTTTCAAGTGAATTTAATAGAGCGACACAAGCTAAAAGGCAACCCGGCTCAGCTTTTAAACCAATAGTTTATTCTGCTGCATTAGAAAATGGCTATTTACCAAATTCGGTTGTTTTAGATGCACCTTTTGTAAGCGAACAAGGTGTTGGTTTAAAAAATTGGAAACCAGAAAATTATGGTAAGAAATTTTATGGATTATCAACATTAAGAAAAGGTATAGAAAAATCTAGAAATTTAATGACAGTAAGAATTGCACAAACAGTTGGATTTAATAAAATCTCTAAAATTTCGAAAGATCTTGGAATTTACGAAAATGTACCTGAACTTTTATCTGTTTCGCTTGGTTCTAATGAAACCACTCTATTAAATTTAACGAATGCATATTGTATTTTCATTAATGGTGGAAAAAGAGTAAAACCGGTTTTAATAAGCAGGATTCAAGATAGAAGAGGAAAAACTATATTCAATTCTGAAAAAAGAAATTGCAAAAGTTGCGATAAAATAAACATTCAAGATGATAGTACACCTGAAATTATAAACAAAAGTGATCAAGTGATCAGTAAAGAAACAGCTTACCAAATCACCTCTATGCTTGAAGGTGTTGTAAAAAGGGGTACTGGAAAAAAACTTAAAAATTTGAATTTACCTATTGCTGGAAAAACTGGCACAACAAATGATAATTTTGATGCGTGGTTTATTGGATCAACATCTAATTTAACCATAGGTGTGTACGTTGGTTATGATAATCCAAAATCACTTGGAAAATACGAGACCGGATCTAAAGCAGCATTACCGATATTTAAAAAATTCATTGAAACTGCGTTATACAGAGAGGATATTAAAAATTTTAAAGTTCCTGAAACAATAAATTTTTTCCCTGTAAATTATGACTCGGGTAAAATGATGGGATTTGACAACCCAAAATCAGTGATAGAAGCTTTTAAAGAGGAAAATTTTTCAGATATATCATTAAAGAATTTAAATTTAAGAAAAAAACGTGATAAATTTGATGTATTTACTCGATTCTACTAATGACTGACTTTGAAAAAAATATAAAAGTTTCCGAAAAATCTCTTTCAAATATTAGGGGGTATCTTTGATGGAAATAATGTTAAAGAAAGAATAGCAAGCCTAAATGAGGAAATTGTCAAAAAGGATTTCTGGCAAAATAATATTAAGTCAAAAAAAATAATTAAAGAAAAAAATTTTTTAGAAAACATTTACAGTTTTTATAATGTTACTGTAAAAGATATTGAAAATTTAAAAGAGCTATACAAATTAGCATTAGAAGAAGATGACTCTCCAATTTTAGACGACTGTGTCAAAAAAACATTTAAACTTCTTGATGATGTAAGAGAATTTGAAATTAAATGTTTTCTTTCTGGAGAGGATGATAACTTAGATATATATTTGGAAATTCATGCAGGAGCCGGTGGTACAGAAAGCCAAGATTGGGCTGAAATGCTTCGCAGAATGTATTTAAAGTGGTTTGATAAAAAACGTTTCAAGTATAGCATGATAAGTGAGCACAAAGGTGATGAGGCCGGTATCAAGTCTTGTGTGCTTAAGATAGCCGGAAATAATCTTTACGGGCTTATGAAAAAAGAGTCTGGAGTACATAGACTAGTAAGAATTTCACCTTTTGACTCAGGAGCACGTCGTCATACTAGTTTCGCAAGTGTTTGGATTTATCCATGTGTAAATGACGATATTGACATTAAAATAGATGAAAAAGATTTAAGAATAGACACTTATAGATCTAGTGGTGCAGGAGGCCAACACGTTAATACTACTGATAGTGCTGTGAGAATAACTCATTTACCGACAAAAATTGTGGTTCAGTGCCAAAATGAAAGATCACAACATAAAAATAAAGAAACATGTTACAAAATGTTAAAAGCAAGACTATATGAAAATGAAATTCAAAAACGAGAGGATAAAAATAAAAAAGAGCTGGATTCCAAAACAGATATAGGATGGGGATATCAAATTAGATCGTATGTTTTACAACCGTATAGACTTGTAAAAGATCTAAGATATAGCATTGAGGACACCAATCCAGACTCAGTGCTAAATGGAAACATTGATAAATTTATAGAGGGATCAATATTTCGGGCAAAAAGTTAATGAGAAAGACTGTATTTTCTACTTTATTATTTTTAATATTTAGTATTTTATTATTAGTATCTTACCTTACTTTTTTTGGACATGAGACAGATAAGTTTAATAAAATAATTAAATCTGAAATAAATAAGTCAAATTTTAAAATGTCCTTAAATTTCGAT